>DATDBH010000054.1:0-11651 GCA_036524985.1 Microlunatus sp.
GCTCGCGGATCGCCTCGACCTGGACGGAGTGCGCCGCGTAGTTCACCGGCAGGCGGCGAGCCCTGATGCCGTCGGCAACGCACGATTCCAGGAGTTCGTCCAGCACGTCGAGGTCGCCGGACACCACGACCGCTCCAGGTCCGTTCACTGCGGCGATGGTCAGCCGCTCACCCCAGCGAACCAGGTAGTCGGCGGACCGCTCGGCGGACAGCGCCACGGACACCATGCCGCCCTGGTCTGCGAGCACGGCCAAAGCCCGGGACCGCACCGCGACAACCTTGGCCGCGTCCTGAAGCGACAGCGCGCCGGCGACATACGCGGCGGCGATCTCCGCCTGGGAGTGGCCGACCACGGCGTCCGGCTCGACGCCATAAGACCGCCACAACTCGGCCAGCGCCACCATGACCGCGAACAGGGCGGGCTGCACCACGTCGACGCGATCCAGCGAGCCGTTGTGCAGCACGTCGACCAGTGACCAGTCGGTGTGCGGGGCCAGGGCGGCGGCGCAGGCATCGATGGCAGTGCGGAAGACCTCGGACTCCGCGTACAGGTCGCGGCCCATGCCGACCCATTGCGCCCCCTGACCGGGGAACAGGAACACGGTCTTGCCCGAACGGGCCGGCAGGCTCGGCGGGAGCGTGGCCAGACCGGACAACAGCTCGTCCCGGTCGGCGCCGACCACCACGGCCCGGTGCGAGAACCTGGTGCGTGTGGCCAGTTCGTGGCTGATCGCGTCGGCCAACACATCGGGATGGGTGGTCACGAATTCGTGCAGCCGCTCCGCCTGGGCGCTCAGCGCGGCGTCCGTCTTCGCGGACAACAGCCAGGCGGTCGGGCCAGTGGAGTCGAGGGAGTGGTCAAGAACCGGGTCGGGAGACTGCTGAATGATCAGGTGGGCGTTGGTGCCGCTGATGCCGAAGGCCGATACGGCGGCACGGCGGGGGCCGGCCGTGTCCGGCCACGGGATGGCCTCGCTGAGCAGCCGGATGTCGCCGGAGGTCCAGTCGACATGCGGAGTGGGGGCGTCGATGTGCAGCGAGCGTGGCAGCCGGCCGTGCCTGATGGCCATGACCATCTTGATCACACCGGCCACGCCCGCCGCCGCCTGGGTGTGACCGATGTTCGACTTCACCGACCCCAGCCACAACGGTTCGGCCCGGCCCTGGCCATACGTGGCCAGCAGAGCCTGCGCCTCGATGGGGTCACCCAGTGTCGTACCGGTACCGTGCGCCTCCACCGCATCCACATCCGACGGCGACAGACCAGCGTTCGCCAGCGCCTGACGGATCACCCGCTCCTGCGACGGACCGTTCGGCGCCGTCAAGCCGTTGGACGCCCCGTCCTGATTGACTGCGCTTCCCGCGACCACCGCCAACACCCGATGGCCGTTGCGACGGGCGTCGGAAAGCCGCTCCAGCAGCACCAAGCCCGCACCCTCACCCCAGCTCGTACCGTCGGCGGCGGCTGAGAACGGCTTGGACCGACCGTCCGCCGCGAGGCCGTGCTGGCGTGAGAACTCCGTGAAGCTGACCGGCGTCGCCATGACCGTGACACCGCCCGCGAGTGCCAACGAGCACTCCCCCGCGCGAAGCGCCTGGGCGGCCAGGTGAACCGCGACCAGGGACGACGAGCACGCGGTGTCCACGGACAGCGCCGGACCGCGCAGACCAAGGTGGTAGGCGACCCGGCCGGACGTGACGCTGGTCGCGGTGCCGGTGAGGAGGTAGCCCTCCAAGTCCTCCGGCAGGCCCGGCCCGATCGCGTAGCCAGACGACCAGAGGCCGGTGAACACACCGGTCTGGCTGCCGCGCAAGGTGGTCGGGTCGATGCCGGCGTGTTCAAAGGTCTCCCAGGCCGTCTCCAGCACCAGGCGCTGCTGGGGGTCCATGGCGAGCCCTTCGCGGGGCGAGATCCCGAAGAACGGCGCGTCGAAGTCGGCCGCTCCGTCAAGGAACCCTCCCTTGGATATGTACGTCGTGCCCCCGCTGCGGAGCTCCGGATCGTACAGGTGGCCCAGGTCCCAGCCTCGGTCGTCCGGGAAGTCACCGATCGCGTCGACCTCGGCGGTGACCAGTCGCCACAGGTCGTCCGGCGAGGCCACCCCACCGGGGAAACGGCAGCCCATCCCCACGATGACGATCGGGTCGTCGTCCACCGCCGCCGGCGCCGGGGGCAGGTCGGCCGTGCCACTTTTCCGCAGGTGGTCGATCAGCTCCGAGGGCGTCGGGTAGTCGAAAATGAGACTCGAGGGGAGTTGCCGGTCCAGCACGGCGGTCAGACGATTGCGCAGTTCGACCCCGCTGACCGAGTCGAAACCAAGATCCTTGAAGGTGAGCCCGGGGTCGATGTCGGCGGAGTCGCCATGCCCCAACACGAACGCGATCTGCGCGGTGACCACGTCGCCGGTGTCGCCGGACGCGGCGGGCGCCTCGGTCTCCATGGTCGACAGCCAGTACGAACGGCGCTGGAACGGGTACGTGGGCAGGTCGACGGGTTCGGTCTCGGGGACGGCCGGGGACCAGTCGACCGGCACGCCGGCCACGAACAGCCGGGACACCGCGGACAGGAACACGGCGGGTCCGCCCTGGTCACGGTGCAGCGTGCCGGTGCTGACGCCGGGCACGCCGACCTGCTCGCGGGTCTGTTCGAGGGCGGGCAGCAGCACCGGGTGCGGGCTCACCTCGACCACGACATCGTGCCCGTCTGCCAGCAGCGTCGCGACGGCCAGGTCGAACCGGACCGGCTCGCGCAGGTTGCGGTACCAGTAGTCGGCGTCGAGTTCTGTGGTCTCCACAAGCGCGCCGGTGACCGCGGAGTAGAACGGGATGTCGCCCTGCTGTGGCCGCACACAGTCCAGTTCGGCGTACAGCCGGTCACGAATCGCCTCGACTTGAGCCGAGTGGGCGGCGTAGTCCACCGGAAGGACGTGTGCCCGGATATCGTCCGCCGCGCATGATTCAAGCAGTTCGGACAGGACGTTCGGATCGCCGGACACCACGACCGAGCTGGTGGCGTTGACCACAGCCACCGTCAGCGAATCGCCCCAGCGTGACACATAGTCCTCAGCTTGTGCGACGGACAGCGCCAGGGACACCATTCCGCCCTCGCCCGCCAGTGCGACGAGGGCACGGCTGCGCAATGCCACGACCCGGGCCGCGTCGGCCAAGGACAGCGCGCCCGCGATGTGTGCCGCGGCGATCTCGCCCTGCGAATGCCCAACCACCGCGTCGGGCTCGACGCCGAATGTGCGCCACAGCTTCGCCAGGGACACCATCACCGCGAACAGGGCGGGCTGTACGACATCCACGCGATCGAGCGGGTCGCCGTTGAGGACGTCGACCAGCGACCAGTCGGTATGCGGGGCAAGGGCCTCGGCGCACTCGTCCATGGCGGCCCGGAAGGCGGGGTACGCGGCGTACAGGTCGCGGCCCATGCCGAGCCACTGCGCGCCTTGACCGGGAAACACGAAAACCGTCCGGTCCAAGCTGCCGACCCGGCCACTGGCGACCTGCGCGGAGTCGACCAGGACCGCGCGATGCGCGAAATGCGTGCGGGTGGTGGCGAGCGCGTGTGCGACCTCGGCCCCGGTCACTTCCGGGTGATGGCGCAGGTGCTCGTGCAGGCGCTCGATCTGCGAGCGCAGGGCCGGTTCGGTCTTCGCCGTGACGACCCAGGGCACCGGTAAGGATGGCTGGGCAGACGACCAGGCCGGTTCCCCGATCGAGTCAGGCGCCTGTTCGACAATCAGGTGCGCGTTGGTGCCGCCCATGCCGAACGACGAGACACCGGCGATCAGCGGTGCGTCTTGCCGGGGCCAGGCGGTGAGAGTGGTCTGGACCTGTAAGTTCAGCGCGTCGAGGGGGATTTCGGGGTTGGCGGAAACGTAGTGGAGACTCGGCGGCAACGCGCGATGGTAGACACTCAGGACGGCTTTGAGCAGGCCGACGATGCCTGCGGCACCTTCCAGGTGACCGATGTTCGTCTTGGCCGACCCGACACGCAGGGCACCGTCCCGGCCGGAACCACCGCCGCCGACCTCGGCCGGGTCGCGGTACGCGGCGGCCAGGGCGGCGGCTTCGATCGGGTCACCGAGGGCCGTGCCGGTGCCGTGCAACTCCACGTACTGCACGTCCTTCGGACGCACGCCGGCGCGGGTCAACGCCTCGCGGATGACCTCCTCCTGGGCTTCCGCGCTGGGCACGGTGAGGCTCTGCGTCGCGCCGTCATTGTTGACCGCGCTCCCCCGGATCACGCCGTACACCCGGTCGCCGTCGGCCAGTGCCTGTGACAACGGCTTCAGCACGACGAGGCCACCGCCCTCGCCGCGCACAAACCCGTTGGCCCGAGCGTCGAACGTGAAGCACCGGTCGTCCGGCGACAGGCCGCCGAACTCGGTCGCCCCCACCTCGCGGGTCGCGGCCAGGTTCAGGTTCACTCCGCCCGCCAATGCGAGCGCCGACTCGCCACGACGCAGGCTCTCGACCGCCAGATGCACCGCGACCAGCGCCGACGACTGGGCTGTGTCGACCGTCAGGCTCGGTCCGCGCACGCCCAGGAAATGCGAAACGCGGTTGGCGATAACGCCCCGGTTGGTGCCGGTCAGCGTATGCGGCGTGATGTGGTGGGGGTAGACCAGGGACGTGTAGTCGTCCCACGTCGAGCCGATGAACACGCCGGTCCGACCGCCCGCCAGCGTCCCCGGCACAATCCGAGCGTCCTCAAGGGCTTCCCAGGCGAGTTCGAGCATGAGCCGCTGCTGCGGGTCCATAGCGGAGGCCTCGCGGGGCGAGAGGCCGAAGAACGCCGCGTCGAACCCGTCCACCCTGTCCAGGAAGCCGCCATGCCGGGAACCCTGCCGGTCGGCGGGGGGCGCGGTGATCGCGTCGACCCCGTCGCTCAGCAGCCGCCAGAAGGCCTCCGGATTCGGCGCCTGCGGCAGCCGACTGGCCATTCCGACAACCGCGACGCGGTCTGCGTCCGAATCAAAGTGGGAGCGCATCACATCGACACCTCGTGAGCCGGAGAATGAAGGAGGGTGCGTTTCCAGAACAGTCTCGACGGGGCGGCTCCGGCTGCGCGTGGCAGCCGGAATCCGGATCACGTTCGCAGCCCGGCGACCCGGTCGGGTCCGATGCCGGACTCGACCGCGCCGACCGATGCCTGGATGAATCGCTCGGGTTCCTCGAAAGCGACAGCGCTGGCGATCTTCGAGGAAGCTGCGGCAGTTGAGCTGCGTGAACGAGCCGGGGACGACAATCGGCCCGGTCCGGAGATGAGCATGCAATACCTTCAACACAAGTGCCATAGGGCCTGCTAAGGCTGGCTCAAATGATGCACATGACAACATCGGTCGCCTGCGCGGGGCGGCGGAAGAGTGGCGTAATCGCTCCTGCCACCCACGAAGACGCGCAGAGCCTGGCACAGGCCGGTGCGGTGGTCCTGGAGGGGCTGCCCGACCCCGCAGACATGACGAAGAAACGGGGCGAGGGCAACCGTCCGCACCGTCGCCCTGAACGGCGGTGAGGCGGCGCTGCCCGAACCGCAGGCATACAAGAAAACGCGCACGGCCTTTCGGCCATTGCTCTTTTCAGGCCGGTCGGGGCTTCACCGAGGCGCGGGGGGTACCGCCGAGCCGACAAGGCCACAGCGCTGTCTCGGGGCACGCACCACCGCGGCGAGCCGGTCGACCGAATCGCCGTGCTGCGGGAGGCGCAGCACCAAAGGGCTGCTCTCCAGGCCTCCGAGCCATTTCCGCATGCACGGTTCAGCCACAGTTTCTGAGGGCGCGCAGGTCGGCGGTGGTCGGATACCGCCAGACGAGAAAGCCGAGGGGGACCCCCGTTCGGTCGGCCAGCCACTCGTGGTTGAGCTCGGTGAGGCTGGCCTGCCGGGCGGCATCGACCAGCAGCCGGGTGCGGCGAGCGTCCCGTTCCGATGCGATGGCGCGATGATCGCGTCGCGGCGTCTTTCGCCGAGCGCCGTTCCAGCGCCGATACCTGGTGTCTCGGAACTTCATACCGGGGAGTGAAGCGCGCCGCTGTTGCTCGGGGGTCACTCTCTGGTTGCGGGTCCTTTGCGCTGGCCTTGGGCTTCGGCGAGAGGAGGAGGCACGCCGTGGCCCTTGGCCGACGTCCGGAGGCGCGCCGCCAGGACCGCAGATGGCGTAATCCAGACGTCACCGCCGACTCGTTCGCCCGCAATGGAGATCCGTCGCACTAGTCCTTGACCCATTCGTTCCCCCGTGCCGCAGGAGCAGACAAGATGGACTCGACCTTGGCCAGCACCGTCCTCCGCGCGCCGTTCGGTGCGCGACCGAGGCTTCGTCGATCCTCGGAAAGATCAGCGCCCGAGCAGAGGGGGCTCATCGAGGGACGGGTCGAGCACGGAGACCGGCGGGGGCGCGAGCTCGGCTTCCCCACCGCCAACATCGTGCTGGGCGACGAGAGCGCGAGCGACGGTGTGTGGGCTGGGCTCGTGCAGCTGCCCGACGGCGACACGTACGGCGCAGCCGTGTCGGTCGGCCGGAGGGCCACCTTCTACGGTCGCGACGGGATCCGCCTCCTCGAAGCACACCTGTTGGACTTCTCCGGCGACCTCTACGGTCAGCGGCTGCGGCTCTGGCTCGACCACAGGATTCGACCGCAGCGACGCTTCTCCGACGTCGAGGCGCTGGTGAACCAGATGCACCAGGACATCGCCGACGCCCGGCTCTGGCTGTATTCGAACGCCCGCCTGCGAGTCTCCGACGGCATCGCCGACCAGCGCTGAAGGGCAACCCGCTGTCCCGAGAGCCACCGAGCGCGCAATATGTACGTCACATCTAAGGATAATCCAGACAACACTCCCGTGCTTCCATGATCAGCCTGGATGAACGACGCTCGAAGGGGGTTTCCTCGTGGAGATGACCTGTTGCCTCGTCACGCTGCAGAACTGTGGCGGTCGACGGTGACGCCCTACCCTGTCGGACAGGTCCGCCCGGAGACGCTGTACCAGCGACACCGCCAGACTCCGGACCGGCTGAACAACTCGATGCGCAGGACCTACGACCTCCTGCGTTCCTCTCTGCAGAGCAGCTGCGAGAGCCAGTACCTGGTCGAGGGGGAGCTGACCGGCGCCTTGTCGGCGAGCCGCAACACGGTGCGTGCGGTCCTGCAGCTCCTGACCAAGGACGGTCTGGTCACGCGCAGCCCGAAGCGGGGCACGCGCTCTGCCCGCGTGACGGCCTTGCGGATCAACCACATCGCCCCCGTCGAGGCGTTCGGCGGCGAGAGGGCCCTCCACACCGAGCTCCGTGCCCTGGAACACCATGCCCTGGGTTGCCCGGGCCTGGTGCGTGAGCGACTGCAGCTCGTGGGGGACTGGACCGTGCTCATGATGGAGTCGCTCCTCCTCCAGCACGAGTTGGTACTGGGCATCTCGGTGAGCTACGTCGCCCTGAGCTCCGAGGAGTCCGGAGACGTCGTTGTCGACGAACCGGACCCGATCTTGTTCCTGGAGAGGCACTTCGATGTCAGGATCCGCGGAAGCAAGTCGACGACGATCGGTGCGACCGCGGCCGACGAGCAGTCCGCGCGGTTGGTGGGTGTGGAGGTCGGTGCGCCCATGCTCTTCTTGGAGGACGTCCTGGAGGACGAGCAGGGCCAGCCCAGGGCGCTGTCGCAGTACCGGCTGCGAAGCGACCTGATCACCTTCCAGACCAACGCCGTCCGATCGACCTGACACACGCCGATCAGCCTGCCGGAGGACAACCCACCGCCCCGCCCGGCGGCCGCCGACTGTTGCGGCCTCGCCGGACGGGGCGTTGTTGCAGCCCTCACTGGTGGCTGTGGGCGGCACCCGTCACCATCGCCGCCCACAGTGCCGCATACCGGCCCCCGAGCTTGAGGAGCTCGTCGTGGGAGCCGTCCTCGACGATCAGGCCGTTGTCCACGACCAGGATGCGCTGGGAGGCTCGTGCCGTCTGGAGCCGGTGCGCGATCAGCAGTGTCGTACGTCCCCTCGAGACCAGTCCCATCGCTCGCTGGACGCGTGCCTCGGTGGCGAGGTCCAGGTTGGCCGTCGCCTCGTCGAGCAGCAGGATCGCGGGGTCGACGAGGAGGGCCCGCGCCAGGCTCAGCAGCTGGCGTTGGCCGGCCGACAGTGACCGGCCCTGCTCGCTCACCGGGTGGTGGTAGCCGAGCGGCAGCTCGGCGATGAAGGCGTGTGCCCCTACTGCGCGGGCGGCCCGCTCCACAAGGAGATCGGGCGCCTCGGGGTTCCCGTAGGCGATGTTGGAACGGATGGTCCCCGAGAAGAGGAATGGTTCCTGGGGGACGAACCCGAGCAGGTGGCGGTAGGCCGCCAGGTCGAGTTGCTTGATCGGGATGCCGTCGAGGCTCACCGTGCCCGCGGAGGCGTCGTAGAACCGGGCCACCAGCTTGACCAGGGTCGACTTCCCCGCACCGGTGGTGCCGACCAGGGCGACAACCTGCCCGGGCGGGATCTCGAGGCTCACGTCGTCCATCGCGACCAGGCCTGTGCTCTCGTAGGCGAACGTCACGCGGTCCAGGGAGATCCTGCCGGACAGGTGCTTCGGGACGACGGGGTCCTCGGCGAGCGGGGTGCCCGTCGGCGTCTGCAGGAACTCCCGCAGCTGGACGACCGCGACCTTCGCCTGCAGCCATTGGTCGAAGACGAAGGACAGCTGCTGGATCGGCGTGAAGAACTGGTCGAGGTAGAGCAGAAACGCGATCAGCAGCCCGTAGGACAGGTCGCCCTCGATGACACGCGGAGCACCGACCGCGAGCGCGATGGCCTTGGCGACGGTGCTCAGCAGCTGGAGCAGCGGGAAGAACCGGGCGATCAGCTCGGCCGAGCGAATCCGGGTCTCGCAGTAGGCGTCGGCCAGCGTCGCGAACCGCTGTTCGTTCGCCTGCTGCTGGCCATAGGCCTGGCTGACCGCGACGCCGGCGAGGCTCTCCTGCATGTCGGCGTAGAGCACCGACACCCGGTGGCGCGCGACCAGGTATGTCTTCCCCGAAGCGGAGCGGAACCACAGCGTCGAGGCCAGCAGGACCGGCAGCACCGCCGAGACCGCGAGGGCGAGCTGAGGGTCGAAGGCGACGAGCGCGACGGCGATGCCGGCACACGACAGCAGACTCACCATCGCGGTCAGCAGTCCCTGCTGCAAGAGCTGGGCGAGGGCCTCGACGTCGGAGGTCATCCGGGTCATGATCTTGCCGGCCATGTGCTGCTCGTAGTAGTTGAGCGAGAGTCGTTGCAGGTGCGCGAACGTACGCACCCGCAGCCCGAACAGCATGCGCTCGGCGGTGCGCTGGGCGGAGTAGATCATCACCCTGCTGTTGACCCAGATGACGCCTTGGACGGCCAGGAGGACCGCACAGACCCAGGCCAACATCTGGCGGGAGTGCTGGAGGACGCCGTGGTCGATGCCGAACTTGATCAGCACCGGCGTCGCGATCCATGACACGGCGTCGACGACCACCATGACCGAGGCCAGCACCAGCGGCTTGGTGAAGGGCCGGAAGACGCTCCCGATGGTGAACTGGTCGTGTGGCGCGACTGCCTCGGCGAGATCGATGTCGGGCTCGCCGCGCAGCTCGGGAAGGCGCTCCACGGCCTGGAGAAGCGTGGACGACACGGTGGCCAGGCCGGCGAGGGTCGAGGTATCGCCGGTCATACCGGGGCCGTGCGAGCCGGACGCCGCCCGCGTGGCGGCCTCGCTGGTGTGGCTGCTGATCTTGGGCGCGCCCAGCCGTGACACGTTTTCCGGCCAGGCGGCGGGGTCCAGCTCGGTGACCGGTTCCTCAGGTCCCGCCTCGAAGTCCGTGTCGGGTCCGATCAGGAGCTCACGGAAGTGCTGCGATCTGTCGAGCAGCTCTTCCGTGGTCCCGACGTCCACGATCCGGCCGTGGTCGAGCACGATGACCCGATCCGCCAACAGCAGGGTCGAGTGCCGGTGGGCGATCAGCACGGTCGTCCGATGGGCGAGGACCTCCCCCATCGAGCGGTGGATGGCGTGCTCCGTCCGCGCGTCGATGGCCGACGTGGCGTCGTCGAGGATCAGCACCCGGGGGTTGGTCAGTGCCGCCCGGGCGAGTGCGAGCCGTTGCCGTTGCCCGCCGGACAGGGTGAAGCCGCGTTCGCCGACGAGGGTGTCGTAGCCGTCGGGGAGTCCGGCGACGAAGCCGTGCGCATGGGCCGCGACCGCCGCGTGCTCCACCTCGTCGGAGGTGGCCGTCGGCCTGCCGAACGCGATGTTGTCGCGGATCGTCGTCGAGAAGAGGAAGCCCTCCTCGAACACGATCCCGACCGCGGCACGCAGCGAGGCCAGCGTGTACTGGCGGATGTCGCGGCCGTCTATGCGCACCACTCCCGAGGTGGGGTCGTGGAACCGGGCGATGAGGTGGGCCAGGGTGGACTTCCCCGAGCCCGAGGCCCCCACGATGGCGATCCGCTCCCCCGGGTTCACCCGCAGCGAGATGTCGCGCAACACGAGGTCGCCACCGGGGTAGTGGAAGTCGACATGGTCGAGCTCGACCAGGCCTTCGGGGTTCTCCAGCCGGACCGCGTGGGGACGCTCCCGCACGCGCGCCTGCGTCGACAGCAGCTCGACGACCCGCTGGGCGCCGGCTCGCGCCTGCTGGCTGGTGGCCATCAGACCGGACAGGAAACGCACCGGGGCGACGAGTTGCAGCACGTAGCTGGAGAAGGCCAGGAACACGCCGAGTGAGACCTGATCCTCCATGACGAGCCAGCCCCCGAAGCCGAGGATGGCCAGTTGGGTGAGACCGGGGACGGCATCCAGGCCGGCGCCGAACACCGCGGTGATTTTCGCGGTGCGGAGCCGGGACTGGAACAGCTTGCGCACCTCGCCGTTGAGCGCTGCCTGCTCCTGCTCCTCCTGCCCGAAAGCCTTCACGACCCGGACTCCGGTGACCGCCTCCTCCACGACCCCGGCCACGCTGCCCTGGAACCGCTGGTCCATCCAGCTCGCGGGGAACGACCGGCTGCGGAACCTCATCGCCACGACGAGGAACGCGGGCACAGCCACCAGCATCACTGCCGCCAGGAGCGGGGAGAGGGCGACCATCACGGCCAGCGACACGATGAGCAGGGTGACGTTGCCGTAGGCCAGGCCGAGCTGCTGGAGGAACATCTGGATCAGGGTGAGGTCCGATGTCGCCCGGGACATCACGTCCCCGGCACGCAGCTCGTCGCGCCGTGAGGCGTCCAGGTACTGCATGTGCCGGTGCAGCTTGATCTGGAGGTCCCGCTGGACGCGCACGGCGGCTCGCCCGCCCATCGAGCGGCGCAGGTAGTTCGCCACGAAGCTGGCGAGTCCGGTGACAAGCAGGAGCACGATCCAGACGGTCCGGGAACGCCTCTCGGAGAGGATCGTGTCGTCGAGAACGACCTGCTGGATCAGCGGGATGAGGCCCATCAGGCCCATCGCGAAGACGGCGAACCCGACGCCGAGCCAGATGCGGAAGCGCACCCGCCGGTCGATCACGGGGGCCAGCAGTCGGAGGGTCCCGCGCGCGTGCACCGGACGATACCGCTTCTCCACCTCCACGTCGGGCTCGAGGGAGTCTGCATCGCGCATGTCGAGTGGAGTGGTCATAGGCACATGAGAAGGGGCGCGGATTTCC
>DATDBH010000055.1:0-3044 GCA_036524985.1 Microlunatus sp.
AGCACCCATCGATGAACACCTCGGCGACCGCGTGGAAGTCCATCGGCTGGAGCCCGGGCGCGTACACGGACGCGATCCGTGCGGGCACGTCGCAGCCGCGGAAGATGGCGACGACCAGGTGGGCGAAGTCCCGGCAGACCCCTTGCCGGCCGAGCAGCGTACGGACCGCGCCGTCGGTCGGCAGGCTGGAGCCAGGGACATAGGTGAGTTGCCCGGCCACCCACTCGGTGACCGCGGCGAGCAGTGCCTGGTCCTCCAGGCCGGAGAACTGGCTGGCCGCGGTCGGGCCGAGCGTGTCCGACTCGCAGTAGCGGCTGGGCCGCAGGTAGGTGATCAGGTCGAATTGGTCGACCGGCGGGGGAGCGAACTGGCCGCCGACGACCGCCTCGTAGTCGAGAGTCAGCTGGCTCCCGGAGGTCTCCAGCACGTGCAGCCGGTTGCCGGTCACGTCCACCAGTTCGGCCGGCTGCTGGGACTGCCCGTCGACGGTGATCGAGAGCGACTCCCGGGCGAACGGGGCGCCCTGGGCGACAGCGATGGCGAAGACCAGTTTGGCCGGGGCGCTGAGCCCGAGGTCGAGATGGCTGGTGACGGTGCGTTCCACGAGATCATGCTTTCATCCGGAGGAATCAGCACTCGACGATGTTCACCGCCAGGCCGCCTCGGGCCGTCTCCTTGTACTTGACGCTCATGTCGCGACCGGTCTGCATCATGGTCTTGATCACCTTGTCCAGGCTCACGGTGTGCCGGCCGTCGCCGTGCAGGGCGAGCCGGGCGGCCGTGATCGCCTTCACCGAGGCCACCGCGTTGCGTTCGATGCACGGGATCTGGACCAGCCCGCCGATCGGGTCGCAGGTCAGTCCCAGATGGTGTTCCATGCCGATCTCGGCGGCGTTCTCGACCTGCTCGGGGGTGCCGCCGATCACCTCGGCCAACGCCCCGGCGGCCATCGAGCAGGCACTGCCGACCTCGCCCTGGCAGCCGACCTCGGCCCCGGAGATGGAGGCGGTCTGCTGGTAGATCGAGCCGATGGCCCCGGCCACGAGCAGGAAGCGGACGATGGCGTCGTCGTCGACGCCGGCCACGAACCGTACGGCGTAGTGCAGGACCGCCGGGATGATGCCGGCGGCCCCGTTGGTCGGCGCCGTGACGACCCGACCGCCGGACGCGTTCTCCTCGTTCACCGCCAGCGCCCACACGGTCACCCAGTCGACGGCCTGCAGCGGATCGCTCAGCTCGCGCACCTGGAGCGGGTCCAGCTCCGCGCTGGTGCTCAGCCTGTCGTAGAGGGCGCCGGCTCGCCGCCGGACCCTGAGTCCGCCCGGCAGCACCCCGGCCGTCCCACAGCCGTTGCGGACGCACTCGGCCATCACCGACCAGATCCGCAAGAGTCCCGCCCGGACCTCGGACTCCGGGCGCCGGGCGCACTCGTTGGCGAGCATGACGTCGCTGATCCGCAGCCCGGTGGCCAGGCAGTGGGCGAGCAGCTCATCCCCGGTGCGGAAGTCGTACGGCACCGGGGTCGGATCGGGGACGAGCACCGGATGCCCCTCCGCGTCGGCGGCCACGATGAACCCTCCGCCGATCGAGTAGTACGTGGACTCGCGCAGCAGCTCGTCGGCGTCGTCGTACGCGGCGAAGGTCATGCCGTTGGGGTGATACGGCAACCGCAGCCGTCGGTGCAGGATCACGTCGTTGTCGAGGTGGATGCCGATCTGGTGGGTGCCGTTCAACCGGATCCGCGCACTCTCGGCGATCTCGGCGATCCGCAGCGGGCCGAGGCGGGTGTCGATGGTCTCCGGGTCTTCGCCCTCCAGACCCCACAGCACCGCCTTGTCGCTGCCGTGGCCGTGTCCGGTGGCGCCGAGGGAGCCGAACAGCTGGGCTTTGATCCGGACCGTCCGGTCGAGGAGGTGGTCCGCGGCCAGCCGCTCGACGAACCGGCGGGCGGCGCGCATCGGGCCGACCGTGTGGGAGCTGGACGGTCCGATGCCGATGCTGAACAGGTCGAACACGCTGACGGCCATGAGGACTGTCTACCCCCGTGGCGGTGGATGCGCGAGGTCCGGGTGGGTCCGGAGGCGTGGTCCGGGCAACGAGGTGCCCTGCCGGCTCATACCCGGCAGGGCATCGGTGACGCTGATCTCAGTCTCGACGCGGCGTCCACTCACCAGGGTGTCGACACGCCGTTACAATCGGGCGACGCCCAGGTGACGTCCTCGCGGCGATGGCCGACTCCGAGGGGCACGTCTCAGTAGCGGCGGGTGACGATCTCCTTGCCCAGCGGCATCAGGGCCACCGGGATGAGCTTGAAGTTCGCCACCGCCATCGGGATGCCGATGATCGTGATGCACAGGGCGATGCCCGTGGCGATGTGGGTCAGGGCGATCCACCAGCCGGCGACGATGATCCAGATCACGTTCCCGAACAGCGAGAAGACCCCCGAGGTCGGCTTCTCGACGACCTCGCGGCCGAAGGGCCACGCGGCGTAGTTGGCCAGCCGGAACGCCGCGATGCCCCACGGGATGGTCACGATCAGCAGGCAGCAGATCAACCCCGCGAGCGCGTACGCGAGCCAGAGCCACAGACCGCTGAAGACGAACCAGATGATGTTGAGCAACGTGCGCATGGGATCAATTCTCGCCGCTCGGCGGTCGTGGGCAACCCGGTGATGTCCCTGGTTGTCGCCGGACACGGTCCGAGCGCGTCTCGAACGAGTCAGCCGATCGCACCGGTGAAGGTGACAGCCCGGGACGGATCCACGGGGTCGGCGATCTCCAGGGTCGCTGCTTTCCGCCGCTCGGCCGGCATGATCACGCCGACGTCGTACTCGGTGGCTTCACCGGGTTCGAGGATGAGGGAGTCTCGAGCTTCGTCCACGTAGACACGAGGGGCCTCAGTCCCGTCGGGACTGGATCTCACCGTGATCAACGGCGTGAGCTCGACCTCCGAGGTGCTCGTGTTGGCCCAGACCAGGGTGACGATGACGTACGGGTCCCCTTCCTTGGCGGTCTGATCCTCCGAGGCTGTGTTCGGGCCGATCG
>DATDBH010000056.1:0-20246 GCA_036524985.1 Microlunatus sp.
GTAGGCGTGGCCGGAGGTGCCGCTCTGGTTGATCCACTGCGAGTTGTCCAGGTCGTCCAGATCCACCACCATCCTCATCGTCGGCCCGGCGGTCACCCGGTAGCCGCGGGTGTCGTCGAACGCCATCGCGTTGACCACCGCGGGACCACCGCCCACGGGCCAGTCCCCGCGGTTGAACAGCCTCTCGATCGGGCCGATCCCGCTGGATCCCAGCGTCTGATGCCGCAGGGTGACCCGGTGCAGCTTGCCCCACTGCCATCCAGGGGTGTCGCGGGAGATCAGGGAAGTGAGCTCCTTGCGTGCCTCGGTCATCGCGACGCGCAGGATGTCGTCCCGCTTCTCGACCACACCCTTGGTGTTCTCGTCGTCCCACCAGGCGTTGTCGGGGTCGGCCAGCAGCTCGGTGAGCACGGCGTTCCAGCGGTCCCCACCGGTGGGCCACAGCTCCTCGGGCATCTGGTCCCGGAAGGTCCGCTCCAAGATGTTGTGCACGACCACGAAGAAGTACGCCGCCGCGGCTGAGTCCTTCGACGAGGAGTAGTCCCAGCCGACCAGGGTCTGCTGGCCCTCGGCAACCCACGGATCGGTCAGCTTCAGCTTCAGCAGCCGGGGCACGAGCTCGTCGGCGAACCGTACGGTCTCATCGCCCTGCAGCGCCAGACTCTGCGCGACGCTCAGTCGTGGGTTGGCGGTCAGGGCGTCGATGATCTCCTGGCTGCGCCACCCGTACGAGTAGGTCGAGCCCAGATGGCGCGGGTAGTCCTTGCCGATGATCTGGTTGTTCGCGGTGACGATGAACCCGTCCTCGGGGTTCTCCGCCCACGGCAGCTCGTCGAACGGGATCAGGCCCGACCAGTCGAACGCGGTGTCCCACCCCGGTGACACGGTGTCGCCGTCCCCGCGGCCGCGCTCGGGAATCGCACCGGGCAGCTGATAGCCGATGGTGCCGTCCGTGCCGGCGTACACGAGGTTCTGCGACGGCGTGGCCAGCAGCTTCGCCGCCGCCCGGAACTGGGTGAAGGTGCTGGCCGTGTCGATCCGCAGCAGCGCGTCCATGCTGCGGTTGGGTTGCAGACCGGTCCAGGCGAGGGACACGGCGTACGCGTCGTTGCCCTCCCCGGCCGCAGCGGACCCCACCTGGCGCAGGTCGTTGCTGGCGTCGGAGAGCAGGGGGCCGTGCCGGGAGCTGCGCACCGTGATGGTGCGCGGCGCGTCCTCGCCCGCGACCTTGATCTGCTCGGTACGCACCACCAGCGGCTGGAAGGCGTCGCCGACGCGTACGGTGTCGCCCCGCACCTCCTCCAGGTAGAGGTCCTGCACGTCGACGTAGCTGGTGGTCAGCCCCCAGGCCATCGAGGCGTTCCGGCCGATCACCACCCCCGGCAGCCCGGAGAAGCTGTAGCCGGTCACCTCGAACGGGCAGGTCTTCGACACGGTCCGGCAGTGCAGCCCGATCTGGGTGAAGGTGGACGGGATGGAGGTGGCCAGGTGGGGGTCGTTGGCCAGGATCGGCTTCCCGGTGGCGGTGCGATCCCCCGACACGACCCAGGAGTTGGAGCCGGTCGCTCCGTCGACCGAACGATCGGCGACCATCGTCGGCACGGACGCGATTCGCCGGGCGACCGTACGGAGCGCGTCGGAGTAGGCGATGCCGTCCGCCTCCGCCAGTCCCTTCGGCAGCACCCGGCGAGAGCCCCCCGGGGCATCGGGAGCGAAGGCGCCACCGCGCAGCGCCCCCGCGGTGACGATCGGGTCGAAGTCGTTCAGCGGATAGTCGGGCCAGAGGTCCGCGGTCTGGTCGGGCCCGACCCGGGCCAGCATCAGCGAGGTCTCGACCTCGCGATCCAGGTTCGCACCGAGATCCCAGGCCATCGCCTTCAGCCACGCCAGGGAGTCGACCGCCGTCCAGGACTCGGGGGTGTAGTCGACGCCCTGCAGTCCCAGCAGGCTGTACTCCAGGGACATGTCGGCGGGATCGTGCGACTGCAGATAGGCGTTCACCCCGTCGGCGTACGCGTCGAGATAGCGGCGGGTGCTGGCCGACAGCAGCTGCAGCTCCTGCTGGGCCACCCGTCGCCAGCCGAGCGTGCGGATGAAGGTGTCGGTCTCCACCTGAGACGCACCGAACAGCTCCGACAGGCGCCCCGCGGTGATGTGACGGCGGACGTCCATCTCGAAGAACCGGTCCTGGGCGTGCACGTAGCCCTGCGCCTCGAACAGGTCGTCGGCGGTGTCGGCGTACAGGTGGGCGACGCCCCACCGGTCCCGCAGCACCTCGACCGGCGAGGTGAGCCCCGGAAGACTGATCTCGCCGTCGGTCTGCGGGAACGACCGGCGCACCGTGGCGACCGAGACACCGGCCAGCCCGACCAGTGCCAGGACGACCACGATCGCGGCGAACAGCAGCCAACGAGGTTTACGGAGCACGCGGCAGATCCTAGGCGCTGAACCTCGATCGCGTGTGTCGGTGATCTGCTTAGCAGTCGGTATGCTTGAGTGCTAAAGCGCGTCGTGCCGGCTCCGGCACGTCAGGTCCAGAAAGAGATCCGGATGCCTACCTATCAGTACCGGTGCACCGAGTGCGGCAACGAGCTCGAGGCGGTGCAGAAGTTCACCGATTCCGCCCTCACCGACTGCCCCGACTGCACCGGCACGCTGCGGAAGGTGTTCAACGCGGTCGGCGTGGTGTTCAAGGGCAGCGGTTTCTACCGCACGGACAGCCGGGCCGACAAGTCGGTCGGCGCCGGCGCCACCAGTGCGAAGGCCGAGGGCGGGCCGCAGTCATCCGAGAAGTCGACCGACGCCTCCTCGTCGTCGGACAAGTCCTCGGAGAAGAAGTCCGACGCGGCCGGCAACAAGCAGCCCGCGACCTCCGGCGCGGGAAGCAGCGGTTCTGGGAGCAGCGGCTCCGCGAGCACCTCCGGCACCGGTTCGTCCACAGCCGCCTGAGGCGTCCCGCACTCCTGTGGATAACCGCGGTCGAATCTGCGAGACGTCCTTAGGTTCGGTGTATGACACCGAGAACCGCCCGGAACAGCCGCCCTTCACGGCGCCCCACCCCGCGTAGCTGGGCCGTCGACTTCCGTCGTGCCGTCCGCCGGCACCGGCGCACGCTCGCGATCCTGGCCACCCTCGCCGCGGTCCTGGCCGGACTCACCGCCCTCGCACCGCCGCGGCCCGACACCGTGGCGGTGGTGACGGCCGAGCACGGGCTGATCGGCGGCACGACGATCCGGCCCGAGGACCTCACGCGCACCGAGCTGCCACCGCGGGCCGTGCCCGACGGAGCGTGGACCGATCCTGCCGAGGTGGTCGGGCGGACCTTGGCCGGTCCGGTGCCCGCCGGACAGGTGCTGACGGCCACGGCCCTCCTCCGCCATCGAGCCACCGGCGGCGGCACGGTGGTGGCCCCGCTGCCGGTGGCGGACGATCGCGTCTCGGCGCTGCTCGAGGCCGGCGACCTCGTCGACGTGCTCGCCGCAGACGGCCAGACCGGAAAGACCCGGGTGGTGGCCTCGGCGATCCGGGTCGTCAGCGGCGCGATCCCGGCGGCGGACGATGGCCCGGGCAGCGGCGGCCTGGTGCTGGTCGAGGTCGCTCCGGCGACCGCCACGGACCTGGCCGCGGCCTCCTCCACGAGCGTGCTGAGCGTCGTCTGGCGGTGACGACGACGTGCCGCGGTAACACCGGTCTGTTAATGTCCCGCGCGTATCGGTGGTCTCAGCCGGAGCCGCCACAACACCGAACGAGGCAATCCACCATGGTCAGCAAGGCGCTCACGGGCTTCAAGGACTTCCTGCTGCGCGGCAACCTGGTCGAGCTGGCCGTCGCCGTCATCATGGCCACCTCCTTCGGGGCGGTCGTGAAGAGCTTCACCGACCTGCTGCTCGATGTCATCGGCAAGGTCGGCGGGGTTCCGGACTTCTCCCAGGTGAGCGTCGTCGGTATCAGTCTGGGCGCCTTCCTGTCCGCCCTGCTGGCGTTCCTGCTGACCGGCTTCGTGGTCTACTTCTTCGTGATCACGCCGTACAACAAGTTCTCGGATCTCCGCAAGAAGGACGAGCCCGAGGCTGCCGCGTCCACGGAGGACCTGCTCGCGGAGATCCGCGATCTGCTCAAGGCACAGAACGAGCGCCCCCAGCCCTAGGTGGCTTGTCGTCCCGGACGGCTCCGTCGGCTCGGTGGGCCTCAGCCTCCGTGATGGGGCGGCCGGTCCACCAGCAGCCGACGATCGTCGTACGTCAACGCCCGGTCGCTCACCACTGGTCGGGCGTTCCTCGTCAGCGGACCCAGCCCGTCCAGCAGCGCTCCCCAGGCCGCCGCGAACTGAGCGGCACCCAGGTCTTCGCGCAACTCGTCGGGGACCACGAAGGGCCATCGACCGGAGGCCTGGGCCTCGAGCACCGCCTCGCGCAGGACCTGGAGACCGCCGAGATCGGCGATCAGCTCCGCCACCCGCGGTGTGCCGGGTTCGGACAGCTCGCGCACGGGTGGCCCCAGCAGCGCGTACGCCAGCGCTGCTTGCCATCGCCGCCCGGTTCGCTCGCTGCTCACCACGGAGAGTGTAGGACCGGCATGTGAGCGGCTTCACGGATCTCTGTCGGACAGGTCGGGAATGAATCGGTTTAGTTGACGCTTCAACTACATGTGACTGATCTCCTGACGCACACCACCCACTCCGTTTCCGCTGACACGGGTCTGGCCCTGTCGACCGAGGCCCAGAACCTGCTGTTCCGCGACGGCCGCACCGCGAACGCCTTCTCCGACGAGCCCGTCACCGACGCGCAGATCGCCGCCATCTACGAGCTGGTCAAGTGGGGCCCCACGGCGATGAACGCGCAGCCGCTGCGCGCGGTCCTGGTCCGCAGCGACGACGCCCGCAACGACCTGGTCTCGCTGATGAACGAGGGAAACCGAGCGAAGACCGCCGCCGCCCCCCTGGTCGCCGTGTTGGCCGCCGACATCGACTACCACGACGAGTTCGAGCGCACCTTTCCGGTGTTCCCGGGCGCCCGGGACGCTGCCGGCGACGAGGACGCGCGAGCCACCACCGCGACGTTCAACTCCGCGCTGCAGATCGGCTACTTCCTGGTCGGCGTCCGCGCCGCCGGGCTGGCCGCCGGCCCGATGGGTGGCTTCGACCGCGACGCCGTCAGCCGCCGCTTCTTCCCCGACGGCCGGCACCGCGCCCTGCTCGTGGTGAACCTCGGCTACCCGAGCGAGCAGTCCTACCGCCCGCGCCTGCCGCGGCTCGGCTTCGAGGACGTCGTCTCCGTCGCCTGACCCCGACCCGAGTGACTCCGCGGGTGTTGCAGCACCCGCGGAGTTGCGTCGACAGACCGTCAGCCCTCCAGGACGGTGCCGGAGGTCACGGTGCTCGGCTCGCCGGCGTCGGCCAACGAGCCGCTGCCCCGAACCACGACGCCGGACTCGAAGGTCCAGTCGCCCTTCACGGTCAGGCCGGACGCGTCCTTCAGCGACGGCGCCCCGACCGGGAAGCGGTCGGAGAACTTGCCGATCGTCTTGTAGAACTTCGTGTCCAGATCGATCAGCGGGGCCGGGTCGGTGACCCGGGTGAGCAAGCCGTCCGAACCCACCTCGTACACGTCCGACTGCAGCAGCAGCAGGTCGTTGGTGGTCTTCACCGGGAGGAACCGCTCGCGGCCGACGCCGATCGCGGTGGCACCCGCGAACACCTCGATCGCCGCGCCCATCGCGGACTCGATCTGGATCACCTCCGGTGAGGAGGAGTCGGCCGGGTCGACGGTCTTCTCGTTCTTGATCAGCGGCAGACCGAGGACCGCGTTGCGCTCGGTCAGCGTCGCCGACAGCACCTCGAGGTCGAACCACAGGTTGTTGGTGTGGAAGTAGGGGTGCCGGAACTCGTCGGTGAAGAAGTGCATCTCCTCCGCCGAGGTCTGGGCGGTGTCCCGCAGGATCAGCTGCTGGTCGGCCTTGCGGATGGCGAGATGGCCACCCTTGCGATCGGCGGCGGTTCGTCGGCAGATCTCCGCGGCGTACGGGGCGCCGCTGGCCGCGAACCAGCCCGCGATCCGGGCGTTCGGGGCAGCACCCAGGTTGTCGGAGTTCGAGACCGAGGCATACCGGTAGCCGGCGGCCAGGAGCTTCGCCAGCACCCCCGATGCCATCAACGCGGTGTAGAGATCGCCGTGACCTGGCGGGCACCACTCCATGCTCGGATCTGCGGGCCACTCGACCGGCGTCAGGTCGTCGGCGCGCAGCTTCGGCTCGGAGTTCTGCAGGAAGTCGAGCCCGAGGCCGTCCACCTCGAGGTCCGGGTACGGCGCCAGTGCGGCGAGGGTGTCGTCCTGGGTCCGGAAGCTGTTCATGAAGACCAGTGGCAGCCTCACTCCGTGGGTGGCGCGGGCACTGAGCACCTGGTCGACGATGATGTCCAGGAACGACTTGCCGTCGCGGACGGGCAGCAGCGACTTGGCCTTGTCCATGCCCATCGAGGTGCCCAGCCCACCGTTGAGCTTGATGATGACGGTCTTGGCCAGCGCGGCCGAGGCGTCGGCGTCGCTCACTACGACGTCGTCGAGCAGATCGGGATCGGTCAGCGGCTCGATGGAGTCTTCGGCGATGAAGCCGGTGACGCCCTCCTCCAGCTGGCGGTAGTAGTGGCTGAAGACGTCGATGGCCTGCTGCGCCACTCCGGCGTCCGTCATCTTCTCGCGCGCGAGGGCAAGTCCGTGGTCACTCATGGGCTCGATCCTAGGGAACCGGTGTTTCGCGAAGTAACCCCCGGTCCCCAGGTCGGACGGTGGTCACCGGGTCTTCGGCTTGGGGACCAGCGACGCGAGCAGCTCGATGGTCGCCTGCTGGATCTGCGCCTGGGCGTCCTCGCGGGAGATCGACGGCGTACCGTCGCCCGGCTGGTCGCCGTAGTCGCCGAAGAAAGCGTGTATCCCGCCCTCGATCACCACGTAGCGGGTCGCCTCGGGAAGCTTCGGCTTCGCCTCGGCGATGTCGCCCGGGCTGGCCAGACCATCGGCCGAGCCGGACACCGAGGTGGTGATCAGATCGTTGCGAGCGAGCTCGCTGGCCGGGTAGGACGCGTACAGCAGCAGCCCGGTCATCGGATGGTCGTCCGCGTAGGCCGAGGCCGCCACCCCGCCGAGGGAGTGCCCGCCGACGGCCCAGTAGCGGATCTCCGGGTGGTTCTCGATCACGCTGTCGGGCTGCGTGCTGTTCGGCAACGCCAGGTTGAAGGGTGGCTTCACCACCGCGACCAGATAGCCCGCCTCGGCGACGGGTCGAAGGACGTTCGCGTACGCCCGCGGGTCGACCCGAGCGCCGGGCAGGAACACGAGGCCGACCGTCGGCCGGACCGGCTCGCCCTTGGCGTTCCTGGCGATCTTCGACATCTCGAACCAGGTGAGCCGATCGCTCACCTGGATGTCGTCGCCGGAGCGCATCGCCGCGACCGCCACGTGGGCGGCCGGGAACGGACGCGCCCAGGCCATCCCGATCGTCAGGGCCGCACAGAGGATCAGAGCCGGTAGGCCCAGCGCCAGGCGGACCCGGGCCCGACGTCGCTGCTGAGCGGGAGTTCGGCGCCTGGGGGCGTCGGCGTCGTCGTCGACGTACTCGTCGTAGCGCGCTCCCACGGTCAGCGAACCGATCGCCCAGAACACGGCGATGATCCCGAGGAAGCCGAGCGCGATGGTGGTGGCGAGCATGGCGGGATGCCCGTTCAGCAGACTCGCCCAGCGCGTCCAGATCAGCCAGATCGCGACCCCGAGCATGGCGGCCCCGACGGGTAGCCAGCACAGCGCCAAGGCGACGCGGCTGGTGGCACCCGGTGGAGACACCCGAGCAGTGTAGGTCGGCACCGTCACCCCGCGATGTCGGCGACGGTCGCACCGTAGGCCGCGACCAGGTCGTCGATCTCGACGAAGGCGCTGTACCCGTGGGCCCCCGAGCCCATGGCGACCCGACGCGCGATCAGACGGTTGTCGACGTAGACCGGCCAGTCCCCCTGCGCCCCGATCGGGGTGATGGTGCCGCGCTCGTAGCCGGTCGCCGCGAGGGCCGCCGCCGCGTCGGGCAGGGTCATCTTGTTCACGCCCACGGCGGCGCGGAGCCGGGGCCAGGCGATCTGGGTGTCGCCGGCGATCACTGCGAACAGGTAGGACCCGCCGGAGTGGCGCACGACGAGCGTCTTGGCGATGTCCGCCGGTGTGATGCCGAGGATGGCGGCGGCCTCCGCGAGGCTGGAGGCGGCCGGCCGCGGCCGTACCTCGACGGGCAGCCGCCGGGCGGCCGCGGCGGTGAGCATCCGACGTGTGCCCTCGGGCAGGTGGGCGACGTCGGGGGGCTGGATCGGCTCGCCCATCACCGGGTCACCATCAGTCATCGGATCCACATCCAGTAGGCCGACAGGGCGGCGGGCACCAGACCGAGCAGCGCCGCCGGGTGCCAGGGCTTGCGCCGGTTCACGTACAGGACGGCCTGGGCGGCGACGAGGCCGAGGATCAGACCCATCACCCACAGCCCCGTCGCGTCGCTCATGCTGGTCGAGGCCCGGTGCGGCGCATAGGCCGCCAGGGCGACGGTCGGCGCTCCGAAGACGACGCACATGATGGCGGAGATCACGACGCGTTGGACGAGATCGAGGCTCTCCTCCTCCGCGTCGGACATGCCCGCAAGGGTGCCACTACGGCGGTGAGGGAACCGCACGGGGCGCTCGCATGGACTCGGCGTGACCGCGACGCATCCGGCGACCGACCGCCGCCGGAAGTACGCCGGTGACCACTCCTCGATCGGATCTCAGCCGCCGAACAGGGACGGGTTGATGTTTGGCGTCAGCCGCGGCTCATCGCGTCGACACAGACCGTGATGGCCAGGATGAGCGCCTCATCGTGGCCTGGTTGGATCTCGATGCCGTACGTCTCCCTGACTCGGAACCACTTCTTGGAGACCGTCGCGATGGTGTCGCCGTCACTCTCGATCTCGTACTCGTGGTCGAGGATGTTGCCGTGCGCGCTCAGATCGGGAGCACCGTCGACCTCGATCTTGAAGCGATCCCGGAAACCGACCAGGGCCTTGCGTACGGTGGCCTCCCCGCCGGCGGCGCGTTCGATCTTCATAGTGTCGCGCACCGTGATCTTGCGTTCCTGGATCTTGGCGACCTCGGCTCCGGACATGTCCTTCAAGATGAAGGTCTGGCGGATCCGCGCGGCCTTGCCGTCGACCTTGTAGGCGCGTTCCCCTTCGCTGTCCTCGATCCAGTAGTCGTCACCGATGTCCAGCATCTTCTCGCGCATCTGAAACCGGCGCGGTCTGGCCGCATCGTCCCCGTGTCGACGATCGCGAAATCCCATGCGTGTGTCCCTCCGGCTCGGCTGCGCGGGCAGCTCGTTCACGAGCGACGGTCGCCGCCCATGATGGCGGGCGGTGGCCCGCACCTGGAGGGTACTTCCCCGCGGTTCAGCCGACCACGGTGAGCACGATCAGCGTCACGTTGAGTCCGGTGATGACGGTGGCCACCAGCGCGGCGACGAGGGTCGTGTGCCGGCGGTTGACCAGTGCACCCATGAGGTCGCGGCGCCGGGTGAGCATGACCAGGGGGATCAGGGCGAACGGGATGCCGAAGGACAGCACGACCTGGGAGATCACCAGGGCGGCCGTGGTGTCCACCCCGGCCGCGATGATCGCCAGGGCCGGTGCCAGGGTCACGAGTCGGCGGACCAAGAGAGGGATCCGCCGCCGCAGGAAGCCCTGCATCACCACCTGACCGGACAAGGTGCCGACCCCCGAGGCCGCGAACCCGGACGCCAGCAGGGCCAGCCCGAACAGCAGCGCGGCGGTCGGGCCGAGCGTGGCCCCGAGCCCCTCGTAGGCACCCTCGATGGTGGTGACGGGCACGGGCAGATCGGACAGGTTCTCGGCGGCCACGGCCAGCATGGAGAGGTTGATCAGCCCGGCCAGACCCATCGCGGCCACCACATCCACCCGCTGGCTGCGCAGCAGAGCCAGCCGCTCGCCCTCGGTGCCCCGGACGTACCGCGTCTGGGTGAGCGCACCGTGCAGGTAGATGACGTGCGGCATGACGGTCGCGCCCAGCATGCCGGTCGCCAGCAGCACGGTCTCCGTGCCCTCGAACCGGGGCACCAGACCCTCCACCGCCGCGCGGGTGTCGACACCGCCGATCACCAGGCTGTACAGGAACCCGATCAGCACGACGAGCAGCATCCCGGTGATGACGAGCTCGAATCGTCGGACGCCTCTGGTCTGCAGGCCGAGCAGGGCGAAGGCCACCACCGCGGTGATGACACCGCCGACCAGCAGCGGTAGGTCGAAGAGCAGCTGCAGGGCGATGGCCCCGCCGAGCACCTCGGCGAGATCCGTCGCGATGGCCACCAGCTCGGCCTGCACCCACAGACCCCGGGTGACCGGCTTGCCGAAGTTGTCCCGGCACAGTTCCGGCAGACTCTTCCCGGTGGCGATGCCGGCCTTGGCCGAGAGGTACTGGATGAGCATGGCCATCAGGTTGCTGACGACCAGCACCCAGATCAGCAGGTAGCCGAAGCCCGATCCCGCCGTGATGTTGGTGGCGAAGTTCCCGGGATCGATGTAGGCGATGGCCGCCACGAAGGCGGGACCGAGCAGGGCCAGCGGGCCTCCGACGGTGGCCATACCGACGAGCCGAGATCTGGGTTCGAGCATGCCTCAACCGACGCCGTCGGTGTCGGCGGTCACCTCCAGCACCTCGAGTGCGTTCAGTTCCTCCACGGATCGATTCTGCACGTCGGAGAACACCCGCTGCTGGGCGGCCTCGATCCGAGCGTTGACGACCCCGCTCAGGGCGTACGCGATGGCCCCGGTCTGTCTCACCGTCAGATCATCCACCAGCGGCTGGCGGGCCGAGGTGATCGCCACGCCACTCGCCGCTCCGTCGAGGTCCTGGGTCACTGCGACCGAGAACCGCTCCCGCGGGTTCACGCACCTGTCGGCGTAGTGGTCGCGCAGGCTCAACAGCAGACGGTGCCACTTGCGCACCTCCTCGCTGTTGTCGTGCGTGGTCGCGACGTCGTCCTCGCTCAACACACCGCCCGCTCCGTCCGCGCCGAAGCAGCGGGCGTAGGAGAGCAGTGCTGTCGTCCAGATCGCCTCGATGCCCACCGCGTCGGGCTCGGCCGGCTCGGCCAGGTCGCTCACCAGCCGCTCGCAGCACCGCAGCACGGTCTGCAGGTCGTCGAACGTCTCGACGACCCCGGCCAGGGCGAGGGCGGCCGGGTCGTCCAGCCGCCGTACGACCTCGGGGGGAGCCGAGGTCGTCCCGTTGACGCTCACCGTCGACCCACTCAGCCGACCGACGGTCCGAGTCCCAGCGACTGCGGCGTACTCGAGTCCGGCGACGGCTGGTGCAGGCCCTCGTCGAGCTGGCCGAACTCGGTCATCAGCGCCCGGCTCCCACCCCAAGGTGTCTGCTCCTCGGCGATCAAGGTGTTCGTGGTGAGCAGCAGGCCGGCCACCGAGGCGCCGTTCTGCAGGGCCGACCGGCAGACGCGCAGCGGGTCGATGATGCCGAACTCGATCATGTTCCCGTAGCGCCCGACCAGGGCGTCGAAGCCCTCGTCGGGTCCCAGCGTGGCGATCCGGGACACCACCTCGTGACCGTCGTACCCGGCGTTGGCCGCGATCAGGTACGCGGGTTCGGTGAGGGCCCGGCGGACGATCTCCACCCCGGTGGCGTAGTCGTCGGAGACGTCGAGGTCGTCCAGCGCCGGCGCGGCCTGCATCAGGGCGACGCCACCGCCGGCGACGATGCCTTCGGCCATCGCCGCGCGGGTGGCCGACAGCGCGTCCTCGACCCGGTGCTGCAGCTCGGCCAGCTCGGCGTTGGTCGGAGCACCCACCTTGATCACGGCGACCTTGCCGGTCAGCGACCCGATGCGTTCGCTGAGGACCTCCTCGTCGATCCCGAACGTCGCTCGCTCCAGCTCGGCTCGCAGCTGCGCCACCCGGAACTCCACCCCCTCCGACGAGCCGCCGCCGTCCACGATCGTGGTCCGCTCCGCGGTCACCCTGACCTGCCGGGCTCGACCGAGCTGCCCGATCGTCATGGTCTCCAGACTGAAGCCGGAGTGCTTGCTGAAGACCTCGCCACCGGTGATCGCCGCGATGTCCTCGAGCTTGCGCAGCCGCCGGTCGCCGAAGCCGGGCGCCCGGGTGGCGACGCAGGTGAACATCCCGTTGACGTGGTTGTGCACCAGCATGCTGAGGGCCGAGCCCTCGACGTTCTCGGCGATGATCACCAACGGCCGCGGTGCCCGCATCACCTTGTCCAGGATCGGCATCAGCTGCTGCACCTTGGTGATCTTCTCGCTGCACAAGAGGATGTACGGGTCGTCGAGGATCGCCTCCAGGCTGGCGGGATGCGTGACCAGGTACGGCGAGAGATAGCCGTTGTCGTATTCGAAGCCCTCCACGAACTCGACCCCGATGCCGAAGGTGCTCGACTCCTCCACGGTGACGATGCCGCTGTCCCCGAGCGTGTGCAGCGTCTCGGCCAGCACCGAACCGACCACCTCGTCGTTGTTGGCCGAGATCGTCGCCACGCGGGAGTAGTCCGCCGCGGTGACGACCGGGTGGGCGGCCTGACTGAGACGTTCGACCAGCTTGCCGACCGCCAGGTCGATGCCCCGCTTGACCAGCACCGGGTTGCCGCCCTGGCTGATCGCCGCCATGCCCTCCCGGATGATGGCCTGCGCGATCACGGTCGCGGTGGTGGTGCCGTCCCCGACGATGTCGTTGGTCTTGATGGCGGCCTCTTTGACGAGCTGGGCGCCCATGTTCTCGAACTGGTCGCTCAGGTGGATCTCCCGGGCGATGGTGACCCCGTCGTTGGTGACCACCGGCGAGCCGGTGATCTTCTCCAGGATGACGTTGCGACCCTTCGGGCCGAGCGTCGACTTGACGGCCTCCGCGAGCTGATCGACCCCCGACAACAACAGGGCCCTCGCCTCAGCGCCGAACCGTAGATCCTTGGCCATCGTTCCTCCTTGAAAGATGCGGGTTGAGTGCTGGATCCGGCGGATGCCTAGGGAACGAGGATGGCTCGTCCCCGGACCCGGCCGGCATCGAGATCGGCCAGGGCGTCCTGGGCGGCGTCCAGCGGGTAGATCTTGGTGTGCAGCGTGACCTTTCCGGCCTGCGCGAGCACCATCAGCTCGGCCAGCTCGTTGTAGGTGCCGACGATGTTGCCGATGATGTTGCGCTCGGTGGAGATGATGTCGAGCGTCGGCACGGTCATGGTCCCGCCGTAGCCGATCACGCTGTAGGAGCCGGCCCTGCGGGTCATCGCGAAACCCTCGTTCTCGGCACCTTCCTCGGCGACGAAGTCGAACACGACGTCGGCACCCTCGCCCTGGGTGAGGTCCTTGACGGCATCGACCTGTGACCCGTCGGCGAGCACCGTCGTAGTCGCCCCGAGCTCACCGGCCAGCGCCAGCGCGTCCGGGTTGCGGTCCACCACGATGATGTTCGTGGCGGTGAGCGCGGCCAGGCACTGGATACCGATGTGGCCCAGCCCCCCGGCCCCGATCACCGCACAGGTGGTGCCGGGGTAGAGCAGGGGGAGCATCTTGCGCACCGCGTGGTACGCCGTGATGCCCGCGTCGGCCAGGGCCGCCACGTCCTGCGGCTGGGTCGTGGCCTCCAGCTTCACGCAGGCCCGTGCCGAGGTCAGCAGATACTCCGCCATCCCTCCCGCACTGCCGTCCAGACCGGGGAACGTGCTGTTGCTGCAGTGCATGTCCTGGCCGGCGCGGCAGGCCCGGCACAGACCGCAGGTCGGGGTCGGGTGCAGGATCACCGTGTCTCCGACGGCCACGTTGGTCACGGCGGAGCCGACCTCGTGCACCCAGCCGGCGTTCTCGTGACCGATCGTGTACGGAAGCGACGGGTTCATCGCCGCGTCCCACTGGCCGAGGATGATGTGCAGATCGGTGCGGCAGACGCCGGCGCCACCGATCTTGACCACCACGTCGAGCGGTCCGCTGACCTTCGGTTCGTCCACCTCGTCGACTTCTGGCTGCTGGTTGTACGCGTGCAGACGTACGGCCTTCATTCAGACCTCCTCCAACTCGACCTGCATCGATTCCCTGGGCCCGCCGGGTCCGTAGCGGTGCCGGAGCATCCCGCCGCAGATGCTGGCGTTGCCCTCCATGTTGACGCTCGTCAGCCGGGCGCGCCGCAGGTGCAGCGGCAACGCCGCCGGACCGACCCCGACACCGGTGACGACGTCGACGAGCAGGGGGGCAGCGTCATCGACGGGCAGCCCGATCTCTGCCCGCCGGGCGCGGAGCCGCTCCAGATCCGGTGAGGGCGGCACGTCTTTGAGGGTGAGCGCGCCCAGCTCCGCGGGGGTCCGGCCTGCGGCCAGCAGGGGGCGGCAGACCCGGTCCGTCCCGGCCATCACCGCCTTGCGGAGGAAATCGGTCCGGAGTCCGCCCAGCTCGCCGGCGGCTAGCTCACCGAACGCCTGGGCGAACCCGGACCGGGCCGCGACCCCGGCATTGATGGTGTCGGCCGCGAAGTGGTCCTCGAGCAGGACCTCGACGTGCCGAACACCGGTGACCGCGCTGACCGCGTCATAGGCATCGGCGACCATCAGAAAGGCGAAGTTGGGCGCGCAGAAGTAGGTCGGCAACCGGAGGCGGATCGCGACGTCACCCGCCGCGGACACCATGCACGACGACACGAAGTCGAGGTCGGTCACCGCCTCGTCGAGCTCGGGATCGCGGACGGTCCCGAGCGCGGCGAGGATCTGGGAGCGTTGCGCCGTCACACCTTGACCCCGTCGTCGACGAGCTGCGCGTCGTCCTGCGACGCGGGAGCCGTGACGTCGGCGATCTGGCACTCCGGCGGGACCTCGATCCCGTAGAGCTTGGCGGCGTTGAGCCCGAGGATCTTCTTCTTCGTGTTCACGCTCACCCGCGGGTAGTCGGAGAACTCGTCGTCCGGGTAGTCCCAGTCGACGAAACCCTCGACCTGCCACCGGGGTGTCCAGATCATGTAGTCGCTGCCGAAGGTCATCTTGTCCTCGCCGACCCAGAACAGCAGCTCCCCCATCACCTTGGCGAAGAACCGCGGCCGAGCGTGCATCAACCCACCGATGACCACCGACAGACCCGCGTAGACGTTCGGCTCCTGCGTCGCCATGAAGCAGAAGTCCTCGATCCGCGGCAACCCGACGTGCTCGACGATGAAGTTGAGCTCGGGGAAGTCCGTCGCCGCGTGATCGACGTCGGAGACGTCGAAGGCGTCCTTGTCCAAGGGCCAGATGGTCGGGCCCTTGTGCACGTGGATGTTCTTGATGCCCAGCTCCTGGCTCTTCTCCAGGAACCGGTACGCCTCCGGGTCCTTCAGCGTCCACCCCCGGGAGCCGTCACGCCACTCGGCGGTGTAGAGCTTGACGCCCTTCAGCCCGTACTCCTTCGCATCCCGCTCGAGCTGCTTGATCCCCTCGTCTCCCTCGCGCGGATCCCAGCGTCCGTTGGTGATGAACTTGCCGGGGTGCTTCCGGGCCAGGGCGGCGTTCTGCTCGGCACTGTTGAAGCCGGTGGCGTACCACTCCTTCAGGTAGGTCGACTGGAAGATCGCCACATCCACGTGCCCGTCCTCGAAGAGGTCTTTCATCGCCTCTTCCTCGGTCACCTTGTAGAAGTGCTCGATGCTCCAATGGGTCTCGGGCGGTCCGAGACTCTGGTAGGCGTGGAAGCAGTCGATCCAGCCCTTGGCGTAGTTCTCAGCCCCCGTCACCCAGTTGTCCGGGCTGGCATCCCAGAAGTGGGTGTGGCTGTCGACGATGAAGTACTTCTCGCCGTTCTTCTCGTACATCGTGTCCTCCCTGAGGTCGCGGTCCGTAGGGTGGTTGGTGGGGTTACTTGTCGTAGGTCTTGAGGTCGAAGCCGATGTACTCGGCGGCATCCTCGGGGTTGGCGAACATGATCGTCCGGTCGTCCTCGTGGATCATCCGGCCGTAGTGGGTCGACATGTTCTCCTCGAACTCGGCGGCGTCGTAGAAGCCCTCCCCCTCTCCGAGGGCCTCGGAGATCTCGTCGTAGACGAAGTCCATCCGGTGGGTGCAGTCCACCCGGATCATCGACGGCAGGCGGGTGATGGTGACTCCCTCCTTGCTGGCCATCACCTCGGCGACGACGGAGCCGATCTGGTTGTTCATCAACGTGACGCCGCACATGTTGGACGCGGTGCTGTCCGCCTTGAAGGCGCTCTCGGTCGTGGCGTACCGGGTTTCGGTGGACTGATAGCTCACTGGGACAGCTCCTTCGGGGTGGTGAGGCTGAGATCGGAGAGGATCTGACCGAACCGGTTCTTGGCCCTGTCCAGGCCGTCCTCGAACCGGGGCGGCTTCGCGTCGGGCTGGGACCAGAGCGGCGACAGCTCCCGGGCGGCGATCAGGCAGCGAGGCACCCAGATCGACAGCCACTCGTCGATCACCGTCTTGTTGTGATCGGCGAACTCCTTGTCGTTGGTCAGCAGCTCGAACATCGCCTTGGTGTACCGCAGGTCGCGCGCCGCGTAGTCCCACTCGCCGGCACCCACCACGGTCGGGGTGACGAAGTCGCCGTTGCCCGGTGCGGCCTGCTGGACGAGGTGGCTGCGGAACAGCTCGCCGACCAGCGGCTCGAACACGATGTTGGCGGCGAAGATCGCCTCGGCCCAGTCGTCGATCGCCGTCAGCTGCTCGGCGACCCGTCGAACGCCCTGCCAGGCCGGGTCGTTGTTCCAGGCGTCCAGGTGGGCGGAGCCGTCGAAGCCCTCGATCTCGGTGCTCAGCGTCAGGTTGTAGAGCGCGAGATCCTGGGCGAACCGGATCCGGTGCATGCTGTTCACCGAGATCGCGTTGTTGTGCATGTTGGTGGGTGCGCGCCGCTGGGCGTTGGCGAAGAGATAGAGGCCGAGTCCGTGCTCGACGTGCATCCAGGCGCCGACGTTGCGCTCGACGAAAGTGATCCAGTTGCGGTTCCACTGCGCGAACGCCTTGGTCTCACGAGCCGTCTCGACGTTCTGCGTGATCTGTCGGACCACATCGGAGTTGTTGCGGTAGAACGTCAGCTCCCATTCCTCGTTGGGATCGCGGAACTCGTGCCACCCGTGGGCGGGCCACTCGTAGCCCTTGCCGCCGGAGCCCGGATAGCGTTCCGGTTCGGGCCGATCCACCCCCCAGGCCTTGAGCGCGGTCCAGTCCAGCGGATACCCGCCGCGCCCGTCGGAGAACCCGTACAGCCAGCCCTGGGCCAGGTAGTGCCTCGGGTCGGGCTGCACCTCGACGGTGACGTCCTCGTAGTGGGTCTGCTTGCGCTTCTGCGGGGTGTAGTAGTTGTACCGGCGCAGCGTGGAGTCCGGGAACACCTTCGCGCCGGCCTCGGCGTCGGTGAACTCCGGCTTCGGGGAGCTGCGCTCGATGACTTCTGCTTCGATCGTCATGGAAGAACCGCCTCGCTTTCTCTCACGTCCCGGCTCAGGCCGAGCCGGTGGTGGTGAACTTGTCGCAGTAGATGTTCTTCTCGGGGGCGCCCAGTCGGCTGAGCAGATCCATCGCGGCCTCGACCATCGGCGGCGGCCCGCAGACGTAGGAGTCGGCGGCCGACAGATCGGTCTCGTACCTCTCGACGACGGCGGTGATCAGGCCCACCTCGCCGTCCCACGGCTCGTCGGCGATCGGCTCCGACAGGGCCGGTACGAAGGTGAAGTTCGGCAGCGTCTCCGACAGCGCGTACAGCTCCTTCTCGAAGCACAGGTCGCGCTGGGTACGGGCCCCGTAGTAGAACGTCACCTTGCGCGTGCTTCCCTTGCTGGCCAGGAAACGCAGCACCGAGAGGATCGGCGCCATGCCGGCGCCGCCGCCGACGAAGACCGCGTCGCAGTCACGCCCGTCGCGCAGCGTGAAGACCCCGAACGGGCCGGTGACGGCGAGCCGATCTCCGACGGCCAGCTCGGAGTCCAAGAAGCTGGAGAACTTGCCGTCCGGGTAGCACCGGATGACGAACTCGAGCTGGCCGTTCTCCTTGGTGGAGACGTTGGCCATCGAGAACGACCGGGTCTCCTCCGTCCCGGGCAGGGCGATGTCCACGTACTGTCCCGGCCAGTAGGCGAGGTCGGTCGGTTCGACCAGCTTGAGGACGAGGTGGCGCATGTCCTGGGTGACGAGGTCCTTGGAGACCACCTCGGCCACCGCCTCGACGATGGGGTGGCCGGAGTGCAGCATCTCCTCGTCGTAGTTGAGCAGCTCGATCGTCACGTCCTCGAAGACGTGCGCCCGGCACAGCAGCGTGTAGCCCTCGTCCAGCTCGAAGTCGGGCAACGCGAAGGTCGAGTACTTGTCGAGCTCGATGTCGTCGCCGTCGAGCACGAACGACTTGCAGGCGGCGCACTGACCCTCCTTGCAGCCGTGCATCAGCGTGATGCCCTGCTGCGCGGCGGCTCGCAGCACCGTCTGGTCCTCGTCCACCTCGATCTCGATGCCGACCGGCTCGAATCGCACGACGTGCGTGTCCCCCATACCTCAGCCTTCCAACAATGCTCGCGGTGGGATCCGGCGAGGAGTGCGGCAGTGCCGACACTCCTCGCAGGATCCGGATTGCCAGGAGTCGTGAGGTGATCAGACCTCGGCGGGAGCGGGTCGCCCGGCGGGACCTCCCTTGATGTAGCTGGCGTGGAACGCCTTCTGCTCCTCGGGTGTCATCTCGTTCAACAACACGTTGGGGCTCTGCAGCGGGGGCATCCGACGCAGATGGTCGAGGTTCCACATCTTCTTGGGGTTGAGGTCCAGGTGCGGCTGCGCCACCAGGGTGTGCCCGTCGTCGCGGACGTAACCCATGTCGGAGACCACGTCGGCCCAGTTCCAGCCGTGGTAGAGCGTCTCCCACTCGCGCTTGCCGATCAGCGCGCCCATGTTCGGCGTCTCGCGACCCTGGTAGGTCGGCCGGAACGCCTCGACGTCGGTCCACCGGCAGGCCTCGTGGCAGTAGGTGCGCATCTGCCCGTCGACCTCGGCCATCACCATGTCCTCACGGACCAGGCACGGCACCATGCACGTCCAGCAGCGGTGCGGGTACTGGTAGTCGACGTCCTCGGCCACGATCGGATGGTGCCCGTTCGGGGTCGACAGCCGGTTGTAGTTCTCCCACCAGGCGCCGTACTTGTCGTACCAGCCCGGGTACTTGTACTCGAACCACTCGAAGTCCTTGTCCGTCATCGGGTCCATCCGCCAGTAGTTGGCGACCCACCCGGTGCAGAAGAACTGGGCGACCTCGTGCACGTAGCCCTTGTTCCAGATCTGGTTCCAGGACTCCTCGATGAGGTCGTGCGGGATCACGAGACCGTACTTCTCCAACGGCACGAGGTAGCTGCGGTAGTAGTCGTCGTAGATCCAGCGACGCCACATCTCCGCGTAGCTCTCGCGGTCCTTGCGGCGGTCCTTCGTGCCGTACTCGATGAAGGTGCCGATCGCGGCGTCGACCACTCGGTGGTTGTTCCACCACGCGTACCGGAGATCGCGCTCGAGCAGCTGGTGGTTGCCCTCGTCGGCCAGCGCCATCAGCAGGGTCGCGTACCCGTTGCTGATGTGGCGGGACTCGTCGGACTGGACCGAGTGGAAGACCGTCGGCAGCAGGTAGTCGCCGTTGGCGGCGGCCTCGGCCGGCATGGCCACGAACAGCGTGTTGGTGAACGCCGTCTCCGCGACGATGGTCAGGTAGATGCTCGCCGCGGTGATGGCGTCACCGGTGATGAAGCCCTCGGCGAACTGACGGCCGATGGTGCCGCAGTAGTCGTTCTGGAAGTTGCGCAGGCTGCTGTTGAAGCCGGCGGGGTCGATGTAGTTGTTCATGTAGAGGCGCTTGAGGTTCTGCTGGATCGTCGAGTGCCTCACCTCGTCGATCATCTGGATCGCCTGGCCGTTGTGGAGCTCCGGGTTGGGCACCGTCCGGAACAGCAACGGCATCGCTCGGGCGGCGGAGATCTCGGGCAGCGGGATGATGCTGAGGAAGAGCTTCTGCCACTCCAGCCAGCGTTCCTGCACCTGGCGGAACATGTTGCCGCGGATCGCTCCGTCGGAGGCGCCGTAGACGCGGTGGTCCTTCTCCTCCTGCATCGGGAAGTAGGACCTGAGGACCTGCTTGAGGGGATCCTTCTTCTTGGCCTTCTGGAACGTGTAGTCGGTCCCGTATTGGGAGACCGGCTCGTGGTAG
>DATDBH010000057.1:0-2178 GCA_036524985.1 Microlunatus sp.
TGCCGCACCGCAAGGTGGTGGACAACATCGCCTTCGGCCTCGAGGTGCGCGGCGAGAAGAAGGGCAACCGTCGCAACCGCGCCCAGGAGATGGTCGACCTGGTGGGGCTGACCGGCTACGAGAACAACTTCCCCGACCAGCTGTCCGGTGGTATGCAGCAGCGTGTCGGCCTGGCCCGGGCGCTGGCTGCCGACCCCGACATCCTGATGTTCGACGAGCCCTTCTCGGCGCTCGACCCGCTGATCCGCCGCGACATGCAGAACGAGGTCATCCGCCTGCACCACGAGGTCGGCAAGACGATGGTGTTCATCACCCACGACCTGGCCGAGGCGCTCAAGCTGGGCGACCGGATCCTGATCATGCGCGACGGCGAGATCATCCAGATCGGCACGCCCGACGAGGTCGTCGGCGCTCCGGCCGACGACTACGTCCGCGACTTCGTCAGCGACGTGCCCAAGTCCCACGTGCTGACGCTGAAGTGGGTGATGCGCGAGGCCAAGCCCGGCGAGGTCGACGCGACGAGCCCGGCCCTCCAGTCCAACCAGATCGTGCGCGACGCCGCTCGCGTGGTGCTCGACCACCAGGGCCCGTGCCGGGTCGTCGACGGTGACGAGGTCGTCGGCGTGGTCGACGACGAGGACATCCTGCGCGTCGTGGTGGCCGAAGAAGGACTGCAATGACCGAGTCCGCGACTGACGTCCGGGACGCCACCGCGCTCGCGACGATCAAGGAGCAGCTCCCGTACGTCGAGCAGCACAAGCCACGGCGTACCGGCCTGAAGCTTCTCGGCATCCTCGCCTTCTGGCTCATCGGCTTCTTCGCCCTCCAGGGCCAGATGACGAAGGCCCTGGGTCTCCAGGACACCACCGAGCTCCACCAGAAGTTCAACGACGCCCGCGACTGGGTGCAGCTCGAGGGCGCTGACAACTGGCTCGTCGGCGGGGTGTTCGGCGGCATCTCCGACGCCCTCAACTCCGTCGTCCTGTTCTTCCAGGAGCTCATCGCCATCCCGGCGTTCCCGCGCCCGGTTCCCGAGATCGGCTGGCTCGGGGTCGTCGCCCTCGGGGCGTGGATCACCTACGCCTTCGCAGGGCTGCGCTCGACGATCCTGGTCACCGCCACCCTGCTCTTCTTCGGCGTCGTCGACCTCTGGTCGGACAGCATGGACACGCTCATCATCACGATGCTCGCGGTCGTGATCTGCATGGCGGTCGGCATCCCGCTCGGCATCTGGATGGCACGCAGCAAACCCGTGTCGAACTCCGTCACGCCGGTCCTCGACATCATGCAGACGTTCCCGCCGTTCTGCTACCTGGCTCCGCTCGCCCTGTTCTTCGGCATCGGCTCGGCGTGCGCGCTCGTGCTGACGATCATCTACGCGCTGCCCCCGCTGGTCCGGATCACGGAGCACGGCATCCGCTCGGTCTCGCCCACGACGCAGGAGGCGGCCCGGTCACTGGGCCTCACCAACGGACAGATGCTCCGCCAGGTGCAGCTGCCGATGGCCCGACGGACCATCGTGGTCGGCATCAACCAGTGCATGATGGCCGCGCTCTCGATGGCCACCATCGCGGCGCTGGTCAACGGTCCCGGCCTCGGCAAGCCTGTGGTGGCCGCGCTCCAGACGCTGAACGTGGGTGCGGCCTCCGTCGCCGGCCTGGCCATCGTCTTCATGGCGATCATGCTCGACCGCACCACGACCGCCGCCAGCGAGCGCGGCACCGGCCGGAGCAACATCGGCTCGGCGAGCGGTATGGGCGTGATGCTGACGACCGTCGTGCTCGAGCGGCTTCCGAGGTGGGCCACCGAGGACGCCGGCCGCGGCCAACGGCTGCCACGCGTCACCACCGCGGGACGCTGGCTGCTGCTGACCGTGCTGTTCATCCCGGTCGTCGTGTGCGTGTACCTCTCCCGCCAGCAGCTCAACCTCGCGGTGTTCCCCGACGTCAGCGAGACGCCGGTGCTCAAGTGGATCAGCGGGCCTGAGCTGACCCGCCTGATCAACGAGTTCACCAACTGGTTCGTCGGCAACGTCGACACGTTCACGTTCTGGATCAAGGACCAGGTCACCGTCTACCTGATCAACCCGCTGCAGGACCTGCTGTCGCAGTCCCCCTGGTGGGTGATGGCGATCGTGCTGCTGGCCGTGGCCTACGTCCTGGGCGGCTGGCGGCCGGC
>DATDBH010000058.1:0-47303 GCA_036524985.1 Microlunatus sp.
GTCAGATCGGCGTAGCGCTGGCGTACCCGGTTCTCGTCGGACAGCTCGTTGTGCAGGGTCGGCAGCGGTCGCAGTGCCTTGGACGCCAGCGTCCACTCGCTCGCGAGCACCGACAGCTCACCGCGGCGGGAGGAGATGACCAGACCGGTCACGCTGACGAAATCACCGAGGTCGACATCGGCCTTCCAGTCCGCCAGTGCCTCCTCGCCCACCTCCGCCAGCGACAACATCACCTGCAGCCGGGTGCCGGAGTCGGCCAGCGACAACCCCTCCTGGAGGGTGGCGAAGCACAGCTTGCCGGTGTTGCGGATGAACACCACCCGACCGGCGACCGAGACCACGTCCTCGGTCTCCTCACCGGTGTCCAGGTGGGCCCACCGGGCGCGGACGTCGCGCAGCGCGTGCGTCCGCCGCACCGACACCGGGTACGCCTCCCGCTCGGCCGCCAGCAGCTGCGCGCGCTTGTCCTGACGGACCCGGATCTGCTCGGGGACGGAGTCGGTCGTGAGCGGAGCCTGGCGAGCGGGCGCGGAGTCGGGCTGATCGGGCACCGGCCAAGGGTAGTGGAGCGGCACCGCCCCCGACCGGCCGTTTCTCTCCGCCCCACGGCGGACGAACCTCCGCCGCCGCAAGATCTCCACTTCGCTGGGGGTGGAACCCCAGCGGAGTGCAGGATCTCTCGTGTCGGAGGGAGCCGGTGGCACCTCCGAGGACCGGGTGAGGCGTTTACCGCGCGGTAACGAGGGGTTCAGTACGCTCCATCCATGGAGGACGTCCTCGCGAGTTACGAAACCGGTGCCGCGTTCGACGAGATGATCGACTCCGACGGCGCGGTCCGCCCGTCGTACGCAGCGGTGTACGAGACGCTGCGTCGGGCGGCCCCGGACGAGCTGCGGTCGATCGCCGAGTCACTCGCGAACAACTACACCCAGGCCGGCGTGACCTTCGACGTCGGAGGGGTCGAGCGACCGTTTCCACTGGACCTGGTGCCGCGGGTGATCCCGGCCGACGACTGGGACATCATCGACTCCGGTGTCGCCCAGCGGATCCGCGCCCTGGAGGCCTTCCTGGCCGACGTCTACTCCGACGGCCAGGTGATCACCGATGGCGTCATCCCCCGCCAGCTGGTCACCTCCTCCAGTCACTACCACCGCGCCGTCTGGGGGATCGAGCCGCCGAACGGCGTGCGGGTGCACGTCGGTGGCATCGACCTGATCCGTACGCCCGAGGGCGATGTCCGGGTGCTGGAGGACAACGTCCGGGTGCCCAGCGGGGTCTCCTACGTGATGACCAATCGCAGCGCCATGGTGACCGCGATGCCGGAGGCGTTCGGCACGCAGCGGATCCGGCCGGTCAACGGCTACCCGCAGCGGCTGCTGGCCGCGCTGCGCAAGGCCGCGCCGAGTGGGATGGACGACCCGACCGTGGTGGTGCTGACGCCCGGGGTCTACAACTCCGCCTACTTCGAGCACACGCTGCTGGCCCGCACGATGGGCGTCGAGCTGGTCGAGGGCCGGGACCTGGAGTGCCGCCGCGGGCGGGTGTTCATGCGCACCACCGCCGGGCTGCGGCGGGTGGACGTGATCTACCGGCGGATCGACGACGACTTCATCGACCCGGTGCACTTCCGCCAGGACTCGATGTTGGGAGTGCCCGGCCTGGTGAACGCCGTCCGCAGCGGTGGCGTCGCCCTGGCCAACGCCATCGGCAACGGGGTGGCCGACGACAAGCTGATCTACACCTACGTGCCGGACCTGATCCGCTACTACCTCCGCGAGGAGCCGATCATTCGCAACGTCGACACCTGGCGGCTCGAGGAGGACGCGGCCCGCGAGGAGGTGATGGACCGGTTGGCGGAGCTGGTGGTGAAGCCGGTCGACGGCTCCGGCGGCAAGGGCATCGTGATCGGACCGGTCGCCACCACCGAGGAGCTGGACGCCCTGCGGGCGCGGGTGCTGAACGATCCGCGCGGCTGGATCGCCCAGCCCCTGGTGCAGCTGTCCACGGTGCCGACGCTGATCGGCTCGGGCCTGGAGCCGCGGCACGTCGACCTGCGGCCGTTCGCGGTGAACAGCGGCGACGACATCTGGGTGCTGCCCGGCGGTCTGACCCGGGTCGCCCTGCCCAAGGGCGAGATCGTGGTGAACAGCAGCCAGGGCGGCGGCAGCAAGGACACCTGGGTGCTGAGCCAGCCCCTGCGGCTGCACGCGCCCGAGTCGGTGCCCGAGGACGACGACGACGAGGACGAGTCCGAGACCGAGGTCGACACCACCCCGAGCCCGCCGGCCCCACCACCGCCCGCGGCCGCCCCACCCGGTGCCGCTCCCACCGTTCCTGCTCCCACCGTTCCTGCTCCCACCACCGCCGCTGCTGCCGCGGCTGCGGCCCGGGCCAAGGGCCCCAAGGTCACCCCGTCCGCCGTGCCGCTGCTGGTCGGCGGCGCCCCCGGCACCATCGGCGGGCGACCCGAGCCCGTCGAGCAGCAGGTGGAGCAGCAACAGCAGACCGGTCCGACGACGGACCACCCACGGGGAGGCCGTCGATGCTGAGCCGGATCGCGGAGTCGATGTTCTGGATCGGCCGGTACGTGGAGCGCGGCGACAACACGGCGCGGATGGTGCAGACCCAGCTCCGCCTCATCGCCGAGGACACCTCGCGGGGGGAGTCGGATTCCTGCCGGAACCTGCTCGCGCTGATGAGCATCGACGAGGACGCGTTCCCCGAGCCGACCGCCGCAGACCTGCTCCGGGTGCTCTGCTGGGACGCCCGCGAACCGACTTCGATCTTCTACGCCTGGGCCGCCGCCCGCGACAACGCCCGGCGTGCCCGGGAGGTGATCCCGCTCGAGGTGTGGGAGTGCATCAACACCACCTGGCAGAAGCTGCCGACCGGACGGTTCAACACCGTGCGCGCCTACTCATTCCTCGACTGGGCCCGGGACCGCAGCGCCCTGGTCAGCGGGCTCGCCCGCAGCACGATGGTCCGCGACGACGGCTGGCAGTTCTTCCTGCTGGGGCGCTGCCTGGAGCAGGTCGACATGACGTCGCGGATGGTCGCCTCGGCCTCGCCCACCACCGGCAGCGCCAACTGGCCGTCGGTGCTGCGCGGGGTCGGTGGGCACGACGCCTTCCTACGGACGTACAAGGGTCTGCACACCGACGCCGAGGCCGCCGAGTTCCTGCTGGTCGACGCCCGGTTCCCGCGCTCGGTGATGCACGGGCTCGTGGCCGCGCAGGAGTGCCTGGAGAAGGTCACGCTGGCCAACCCGAGCGGGGCCGAGCAGTCGCGAGAGGCGACTCGCCTGCTGGGTCAGCTCCGAGCCCGGCTGGAGTACACGCCGATGCAGGAGATCCTGAACGCCTTGGACGACGAGATGACCGGTGTGCAGGGGGTGTGCGCGGTGGTCAGCGAGGTCGTCGCCACCACCTTCTTCGCCGCCGCCGACCCGACCGCCTGGATCACGGAGGGGACCCGCTGATGCGCCTCAACATCGTGCACAAGACCGGGTTCCGGTACGCCTCACCGGTCCGCGCCTCCTACAACGAAGCCCGGATGACCCCGTCGGTGAACTCCACCCAGACCGTGTGGAGCAGCCGGCTGAGCATCGAGCCGGCCGCCTGGAGCATCACCTACACCGACTACTGGGGCACCGCCGTGACCACCTTCGAGGTGCACGAGCGCCACTCCCGGCTGACGGTGCGCTCGCAGGCCGTCGTCGAGACCCGCGGCGACGGTCTGCCCTGGGACACCGATCGTCGGGTGCCGACCAGTGACCTGGGGTGGGCGGCGCTGCAGGACCGCGGGGTGACCGACTCGATGTCGGAGTTCCTCACGGTGAACGAGCGGACCACCGCCCCGGAGGAGCTGCTCGAGCTGGCCAAGGGTGTCTCTGATCAGGCGCCGCGACTGGCCGGCCTGGACGTCTGCCGGCTGGTAGCCGACCGGCTGAGCTACCGGCGGGGGTCGACCGAGGTCACCAGCACGGCGCGGGAGGTCTGGGAGGGCGGCAACGGGGTGTGCCAGGACTACAGCCACGTGGCGCTGGCAGCCTTGCGCTCGATCGGGCTGCCGGCGCGCTACGTGTCCGGTTATCTCTTCCCGTCCGAGGGCACCACCCCGAACGCGACCGTGGAGGGCGAGTCGCACTCGTGGGTCGAGTGGTGGTGCGGCAGCTGGGTGGGCTATGACCCGACCCAGCGCCAGCGGTTGTCCGAGCACTACGTCCGCGTCGGGCACGGTCGCGACTACGGCGACGTCGCCCCGCTCCGCGGCACCTACTCCGGGGGCGCGTCGGACATGTTCGTCACCGTGGAGATGACCCAGCTGGGCTGAGTATGTTGCTCCCATGAGCAACTACGGGCAGCAGCCGCCCAACCCGTACCAGCAGCCCTACGGTCAGCCGCAGCAGGGCCCCTACGGGCAGCCGGTCCAGTACGGCCAGCGCCCGCAGTACGGCCAGCCGCCGCCGGGTCAGCCCCAGCCGTACGGGCAGCAGCCCCCCCAGAACCCGTACGGGCAGCAGCCGCCGCCGAACCCGTACGGCGAGCGCGAGTACCGCCAACCTCCGCCCCAGGGCCAGTGGGTCGCGCAGACCCCGTCCCGGCCGACCGTGGCACCGCGCTCGATCCCGGTGGTGACGCTGGATGCCCTGCCCGGCCGCGAGATCGCCGAGATCGTCGGTGACGTGGTCGGGGTGGTGGCCCGCGCCCGCGATCTCCCCCCGGAGCTGCGGGGCGGCGGGATGGAGGCCGGCTACGTGAGCATGCTGACCCGATCCCGTCAGGACGCGATCGCCCGTGCGGTGGAGATGGCGGAGTCGGCCGGCGCCGACGCCATCCTCGGGCTGCGGTTCGACTGCAGCGAGATCACCCAGAACATGAGCGAGGTGGTCGCGTACGGCACCGCGGTCAAGCTGGTGCCCGGGCCCGGGAACACCGCCGCGCAGAGCGACGACTCCGCCGCGACCCCGCTGAGCGCCGCCTCCGCCACCGAACCGACGACCGAGCCGACCGCCGATCAGGCAAGGGAGCAGGGCTCGGAGCCGCGGCCGGACTGGGGCCCGCCGCAGGGTCAGCCCTCGCCGGCCCGCTGGCCGTCCCAGGGCAACGGCTGACGGCGTCCCACCCGCCGGTCCGGGACCCCTCCCGAGGGCGCGGGCCGGACTGGGTGAGAATGACGGCATGACCGCTGACAACACCGCCGACCAGACAGAGACTCCGGAGGAAGCGACCAAGCGGAAGTTCCGGGAGGCGTTGGAGGCCAAGAAGGGCCGCAAGGGCGAGGACCACCTCGATGCCGGCACCGGTCCCGCCCACGCGCACGGCCCGATCGAGACCAAGCGGGTCTTCCGGCGCAAGAGCGGCGGTTAGGCCGCTCGCCGCCTCGACCCTGCGGCGATCGACGACACAGGCTCGCTGAGCGAGACCCGTGCGACCTCCTGGTAGCGTGTCAAGGCCCCAGGGGGCGAACGGTGTGTCCGAGCGAGACCAGCTCGGCGACCCTGGAAGGATGCCGATGACGACGCAAGCACGGGCTCTGCAGACGCGGCGGGCGATCGTGCGCGCGGCTGCGGACGCCTTCGTGAAGCACGGCTTCTCCGGCGCCAGCCTGTCCGGGATCGCCCAGCAGGCGGGGGTCACCAAGGGTGCGCTCTACTTCCACTTCCCGTCCAAGACGGCCCTCGCTTCGGCGATGATCCTCACCCAGACCGAAGCCAACGCCGAGCTGGAGGAGTACGCCCGCACCTATCAGGGGTCCTACCTCGATCTCCTGGTCAGCATGACGCGTGGACTGGCCACCCGGCTGCTGGAGGACCCGACCCTGCGGGCCGCCATGCGTCTCGCGGTGGAACGCGGCGAGACCCAGGACGCCACCCTGGCCGGGACCTACGCGACCTGGGAGCGACTGGTCGGGGATGTGGCCCAGACCGCGAAGGATCGTGGCGAGTTGGCCGAGCACGTCGACCCGGCTCGGTTGGCCCGGTTCCTGGTGGGGGCCTTCACCGGACTCCAGACGGTGTCGCTGGTCTCCTCGGGGTTGAGCGACCTGGAGGAGCGGGTCGAGGACATGTGGCTCCTGCTGCGCCCCGCCCTGGAGGCCTGACCGGGCGATCGGCAGCCCGCCGGCCTAGGCGATCAGCTCATCGGGACACCGCGCGGTGGCGATGGTGTTGCCACCCTGCTGGAAGTCGACCACCGTCCGCCCGCCATCTCTGCGAGCACGCACCGTCAGGTCGCTATCGAGCTCGGCGAGGGAACTGAACTCCAGCTCGACGCCTCGATCGTCGGTCCAGTCCGTGCCGCGCAGGGTCGCGTGCGCGCGCAGGGCGGCCAGCGCGAAGTGCATCCCTGGGACGTGATCCAGCGGGTGGTCGAAGATCAGGCGGTCGGAGGTGTCCCAGTCCGTCCGTGCCGTCAGCCGGCTCTCGGCGACGACGACGTCGGACAGCGGTGGCGACGACGGTCCGTCGGGCTCCGACATGCTGGCATCGCGACGCATCCGTGCGTACACGGCGTGCGGGATGCAGGTCATGTCACCGTGCCCGTACGCGAGCGGGGTGGTCTCGTCGGAGATCTCGGCGTCGAACCGAAGTCGGTGCAGGCGCCCGCGCCGGTAGACCACGTCGGTCACGACGATGGAGCACCACACCCGTGTCGGGGGGTGCTCGGGCGGACGACGCCACTGCAGCCTGATCGCGTTGGCGAGCATGGTCACGCCGACCGCCGCCGAGCCGCAGACGTGAGCCAGAGCCAGGCCCGCTTGTCGGAGGGCCTCCAAGGTCAGCAGCGTCGGGGACTGCGCTGACGACGAGGTGAGCAGGCAGCCCTGGATGCGCGGTGAGAGCTCGACGGTGCAGCGGTCGCCCAGGGCCAGCGGGCCGTCGCTCTCGGGTGCGTCCACCCAGGTGACCATGACGTTCTCGTCGTACAGCTTGTGCGTGACTTCCCGCCAGTCGGCGGTGCTGCGGTCGGTGCAATTCAGGGACATGGCAGATGCTCTCCTGGACACGGCATTGGGATGCGGAGCACACTAATCCCACAAACCGGTCGACCGGTAGGCTTTCTGTGATCTATTTCACGAGATGGCGCCGCTGAGCGAGGGTTCGCGTCTCGAGCAATGAGACGACACCTAGGAAACAAACCAGTCGACCGGTATGTTTTGGCCATGACGCAGGTAGCCCGGGGGCCGTTGACACCGTCACGTGGTGGTGCCGAAGACGTGAGCGAACGAGGCGACCGGTGGCTTGAGTCGGTGCTGCCGATGACATCCACGCAGCAGGGAATGGTCGTCGACAGCTTCCTCAAGGACCCGTCCGACTACAACGTGGTGCTGCATCTGCGGCTGGACCCGATCGCGCCTCAGCGGATCGATCGCGCGGTCCGGTCGCTCGTGCGGAACCAGCCGGCCCTCCGTAGCGCGGTCGCCTTCGGGGTCGACGGCCTCTCCTACCGGATCGCCGAGTCGTCGGAACCGCCGCTGGTCCACCACGATCTGCGGGGACGCGCCGACGCGCTCGCCGCAGCCGACGAGCTGGACCGGATCACCGAGGCGATGGAGGGCCTCACCTTCGACCTCGCGGCACCTCCGCTGGTCCGGATCGCCCACTGCCGTCTCGACGTGGAGGACCGCTTGATCGTGGTCTGCCACCACCTCATCGCCGACGGTCTGTCGGTCAGCCTCCTGGCCGAGCAGCTGCTGGAGCTGGCGCTCAGCGACGACCCGGCTGATCCCGACTCCCGCTGCGACACCGGCTTCGAGGCCTATCAGCGGCACCAGGCCGCGGCCCTGCCGGACGAGGTGTCAGCTGTCCGAAGCAGCTTCTGGCAGCAGAACCTGAGTCGGCAGGAGGTCCCGAGACTCTCCCACTGGATCGGGCCCGCTACCGGCGAGCACACGGGACGTGAGTTCCGACTTCCCGTGGACCAGGGCCTCGCCCAGCGGCTGCGGCGGTGCGCCCAGGAGGCCGAGGTCTCGGAGTTCACCGTGTACCTGGGGGTCTTCGGGATGCTGCTGGGGCAGTACGCGCACGCCGACCGGGTGAGCGTGGCGACCCCGTTCAGCGACCGTGCGCGAGCAGAGGTCGAGCAGAGCATCGGCTGCTTCATCAAGACCCTGCCGGTCCTGGTCGACGCGGCACCGGCCCACACCGTACGCACCCTGCTGGAGCGCCTCAGCGGCGAGATCCTGCAGACCTGGAAGCACCTGGGCTTCCCGATCGCCGAACTGCTCAGCCAGCGGCCCGCCACGAAGCCGATCTTCGACATCACCTTCATCCAGGACCGCTACCCCGGCTACCCCGCGGGGGTCCGTGGCGCGGCGCCCTCCGACCGCGCGCGGTTCCCGGGGCTGCTGACGGTGCTGGTCGAGCAGATCGGCGACAGCTGCGAGCTCGTCTTCCAGTTCAAGGAACCCGCGCTGTCGTTGGACCGGGTCCGGCGCTTCGCCCGTCGCTACGTGCACCTGCTCGAGCAGCTGCCGGCCGCCCTGGACGCACCGGTCGGATCCTTGCAGATCGACTCCGCCGGCGAGACCGCAGCGCTGCTGGCGCAGCTGTCCGCCACGCACCACGCCGACTGGGAGCCGGCCCACCTGGGTGCGACCTTCCTCCGCCGGACCCAGGCCGACCCGTCCGCGATCGCCTGGAGCGACGCGACGAGGAGCTATGCGAACGCGTGGGCGCACGACGCCGCCGTCGTGACCCAGCGCCGCCTGCGTACCGCCCTCGGTGACACCCCCGGTCCGGTCGCCATCCTGCTCCCCCGCGGTGTCGAGCTGCTGGTCGCCGTGTTCGGGACCCTGCTGGCCGGTCGGCCGTACGTGCCGCTGGCGCCGAGCACGCCGACCGCTCGACGGACCGCCGTCCTCTCCGACGCCGGTGTCGCCGCCGTCCTCACCAGCTCCGACCTCGAGCTGGACCTGCCCGACGGGGTCGCCCGGCTGGACCTCGACAGGTGGGAGGAGCTGACGGCGCTCCGGACCGACGAGCGCACGTGCAGCTCCGAACAGCCGGAGGCGGTGGAGCTGCACGCCGACGACGTGCTCTACATCGAGTACACGTCGGGCTCGACCGGGTTGCCGAAGGGCGTGGTGATCCGCCACGACAGTCTCTGCAACACCGCCCTCGACCTGGAGCGGCTCTACCCGCTCGGTCCCGAGGACGTCTACCTGCTGAAGACGTCGTTCACCTTCGACATCTTCGGCACCGAGCTCTACGGGTGGCTCGTCGGAGCGGGGCGCCTGGCCGTCCTGCCCCCCGGACAGGAAGGCGACCCGGGCGCCCTCCTGGACGCCATCCGGGACCTCGGCGTCACCCACGTCAACTTCGCCCCGACGATGCTGCGACTGGTCCTGGACGCGGTGGCTACCGCGGGTCGGGCCGAGGACCTGGGGTCGCTGCGGTTCCTGTTCAGCGGCGGCGAGGCGCTGACCGCCGACGTGGTCGACCGCTTCTTCGCCCTTTCCCTGACCTGCTCGCTGGAGAACGTGTACGGCCCGACCGAAGCCACCATGTGGGCGACGCACACCACCGTGCAGAGCGCCGACGCCGCGGTGGCGATCGCGCCGATCGGCACCGCTTTGAACGACTACCGCGTGTACGTGCTGGGCCGCGACGACCGCCTCTGCGGGATCGAGGTGCCGGGCGAGCTCTGCATCGCCGGCGCCGGGGTGGCGGCCGGCTACCTCAACCGGCCGGAGCTCGACGCCGCGCACTTCGTCGACAACCCGTTCTACGACCCGACCGCCGATGCCCCGCATCAGCGGCGGATGTACCGTACCGGCGATCTCGGCTTTCTCCGGGCGGACGGGCGGCTGGCTTTCCTGGGCCGCGACGACGGGCAGGTGAAGGTCGGCGGCGTACGGATCGAGCTGGGCGAGGTCGAGCACGCGCTGCTGGGCGTGGACGGTGTCGTCGAGGCGGCCGTCGTGGTCGACGAGACGGCCGGACCTGCCCGGCTGGTGGGCTTCTTCAGCGGTCCGCGACAACGTGACGCGGCGGCCGTCCGCGCCGAGCTGGCACAGACCCTGGAGCCGCAGCAGATTCCGGCGGAGCTGATCCAGCTGGCGCAGCTGCCGACCTCGGCAGCCGGCAAGCTCGACCGTCGCGCCCTGCTGGGGCAGCTGCGCGAGCTCCGTGTCGTCGCACCGGCCCCCGCCGCTTCTCAGGCCCTCACCGCTCCGGCCACCTCGACCACCTCACCCGCCTCGGCCACCGTCGAGCGTCTCACCGCGCTGTGGCGTACGGCGCTGGGCGCCGCGTCGATCGATCCCGACCGGTCCTACTTCGACCAGGGCGGGACCTCCCTCAACGTGGTGCGGCTGCAAGCCCTGATCCAGCAGGAGCTCGGGCAGCAGATCCCGATCACCGACCTGCTGCGGTTCCGGCTGGTCACCGAGCAGGCGACCCTGCTCCTCGATCCCGCCGCCGAGGCCGACCTGGACCACCCCGGCGAACCGCGGGACGACGACGTGGCGATCATCGGCATCGGCCTGCAGGTCCCGGGGTCCGGCGACGTCCACGAGTTCTGGCAGCAGCTCCGCCGGGGCGAGGAGACGATCACCTTCTACGACGATGACGCCCTGCGGGAGCTGGGCGTGGCCGAGAGCGACCTCCGCGATCCCGACTACGTCAAGGCCGCCGGCCGGCTCACCGGGGTCAACTCCTTCGACGACGCCTTGTTCGCGATCCCGCCCGCCGAGGTGGACGTCACCTCACCGCAGCTGCGGCTGCTCTACAAGACGTTCTGGAGGGCGTGCGAGGACGCGGGCTACGACCCGACCTCCCTGCCCGGACGGGTCGGGGTCTTCGTCGGGGGCAACGACGACTTCGGCTGGTACAGCAAGAGCCTGCAGGACCCGACCGTGTTCGGCGAGGCGTACCAGAACTTCACGCTGGCGACCAACCATTTCCTCGGCACGCGCCTGTCCTACCAGTTCGATCTCACCGGACCGTCGCTCTCGGCGCTGACCGGCTGCTCGACGTCTCTGCTCACCGTTCACCTGGCGGTGCAGTCCTTACGCAACGGGGAGTGCGACCTGGCCGTGGCCGGCGGGGTCACCCTGGAGCTGCCCAACGACGGCGGCTACCGCTACGTCGATGGGATGATGCTGTCTCCCGACGGGCACTGCCGGCCGTTCGACGCCGACGCCCGCGGGACGGTGTTCTCCAACGGCGCAGCCCTGCTCGTGCTCAAGCCGGTCGCCGCCGCCGTGGCCGACCACGACCCGATCTACGCGGTCATCAAGGGGTCGGCCGTCGGCAACGACGGTCGTCGCAAGGGCTCGTACACCGCCCCCAGCGAGGACGGCCAGTACGAGACGATCCGGGCCGCCTACGAGTCCGCCGGGATCGACCCGACCAGCGTGAGCTACGTCGAGGCGCACGGCACCGGCACCCTGCTGGGGGACCCCGTCGAGGTGGCTGCGCTGACCCGCGTCTTCGCCGACGGTCCGGCGGGTCAGTGCCTGCTCGGCTCGGTGAAGGGCAACGTCGGCCACACCGACTCCGCCGCCGGAGCGGTGGGTCTGAGCAAGGTCGCGCTCAGCCTGCAGCGGCGGTTCCTGCCGGGGACCCGCAACTACGAGGCACCCAACCCGCACATCGACTTCGCCGCGACCCCGTTCACCGTGGTCGGCGAGGGGCGGGCATGGCCCGGAGCTGGACGTCGTGCCGGGATCAACTCCTTCGGCGTCGGGGGGACGAACGTCCACATGATCATCGAAGAGGCCCCGGCGGCGCTCGTCGACGTCGCCGGCGGACCGGAGGGCTCGGCCGACGGGTCCCGGTCGGGGCCCCAGCCCTACGAGCTGCTGCAGTTCAGCGCCGCGTCGCCGCAGGCCCTGGAGCGGACCTCGGACCGGGTGGTCGGTCACCTGGTCGCCCACGCCGACGTCGCGCCCGGTGACGTGGCCACCACCCTGCGACGCGGCCGGGCGCTGCTGCCGCACCGCAAGACCCTCGTCGTGGCGGCCGACGAGCCCCGTGACACCTGGCCCCAGCGGATCGCTGCCGCCGCCCCGGCGTCCGTGGTCACCGGTGCTCGCACCGCGCTGCTGTACTCCGGCCAGGGCAACCAGTACTCCGGCATGGGCCGCGATCTCCACCAGAGCACCAGTGCCGCCGGTCAGTGCTTCCGTGACTGGCTGGACCGGCTGGTCGAGCTGCTGCCCGCCGACGACGCCGCTGCCTTCCGCGAGGTCCTGCACGGGGCCGAGGACACGAGCGCGGCGTCGCCGCAGGCCGACCCGCGGATCAACCGGACCGAGTGGTCCCAGTTCGCGCTGTTCAGCACGCAGTACGCGATGACCAAGGTCCTGCAGTCCCACGGCGTCACGCCCGACGTCCTGGTCGGACACAGCATCGGCGAGCTCACCGCCGCGGCGGTCGCCGGCGTGTGGAGCATCGAGGACGCGGTCCGCCTGGTGCGTCGGCGGGGGACGCTGATGCAGGCCCAGCAGCCCGGGGTGATGATCGCCGTCTCGGCGCCCGCCGCCCGGGTGCGCGACGTCATCGCCGACCTGGAGGGCGTCTGGCTGTCGCTGGAGAACTCAGCGGAGCGCTCGGTCCTGGGCATGACCGGCGAGGCCCTCGACCCGGTGCTGGACAGGTTGGAGCAGGAGGGGATCTGGGGCAGCCGCCTGCAGACCTCGCACGCCTTCCACACGCCGTTGATGGCCGAGGCCGCTCGTTCCTTCGCCGCCGCGGTCGCTGAGGTCGAGAGCCACGAGCCCGAGCTCCCGATCATCTCCAACCTCACCGGGCAGGCGGCCCGGCCCGGGGAGCTGACCGATCCGCGCTACTGGGGCCGGCACATCACCGACCAGGTCAGGTTCGCGACGTGCCTGAGCACGCTTCTGTCCGACGGACCGCTGTTCGGCATCGAGCTCGGTCCCGGCCAGACCCTGACCAGCTTCGCGGCCCAGGATCCGCAGCGGCGGCCGGACCAGCTGTTCGTCAGCGTGCTGAGGCACGCGGCCGAGACGACCCACGACGAGGAGCACCTGCTGCGCGCGCTGGGCACCCTGTGGAGCGCCGGGCTGGCGCTCGACGGCGCTCACGACACGGGCCGGCGGATCTCCCTGCCTGGTTACGTCTTCGACGAGACCCCGCACGTGCAGGACCGGGGGGTAGCTGACCTGCGGTCACCGGCCGCGACCCTCGTCTCGCTGCCCGCCGTGGGCGGGCCGCCCCCGAAGGCTGCCGCCGGGGCTTCCGGCGCCGATGTGCTGGAGTCGATCCGGTCCGCGTTCCACCACGTCCTCGGGCACTCCGTCGTGGCTGACGACGACGACTTCTTCGCCCTCGGCGGCGACTCGCTCAAGGCGACCGGACTGTGCGCCCAGCTGCGGCACCTGCTCGGCGTCACCGTGACGGTGGCCGACGTGTTCGCTGCCTCGACCCCCACCGGTCTGGCCCGGCGGCTCGCCGGAGCCGGCGCCGCTCCCCTGGCCCGGGTCCGCCCGGTGCTGAAGGCCGAGCCGGCTCCGGACTATCCCCTGAGCCCCGCCCAGCAGCGCATGTACCTCGCGGCGAGACTGGATCCGCAGGGCCTGGTGTACAACATGGCGTCCGCCACCCACCTGGACGGGGGGCTCGATCTCGACCGGGTCCGGCTGGCGCTGCGCCGACTGGCGGCTCGGCACGAGCCGCTCCGGACGACCTTCGTCGAGCGCGGGGGTGACATCCGCCAGCGGATCACGCCACTCGACGACCTCCCCGCGCAGTGGCCGCTGGAGCACTCCACCCAGGACCTCACCGAAGCCACCGTGGCCGACCTGATGAAGGACTTCGTCCGACCGTTCGACCTGGAGCACGGCCCGCTGTTCCGGATGGCGATCATCAACGGCGGCGCAGCCGGCAGCCTGTTGCTGTTCGACATCCACCACATCATCGCCGACGCGACCTCGGCCGAGATCCTCAGCCGTGACTTCACCCTGCTGTACGGCGAGGAGCTGCCGCCGCTGCCGCTGCAGTACACCGACGTCGTCATGCACCTGACCCGGCTCGAGAACTCCGATGCCGCCGCCTCCGAGGACGAGCTCGTGGCCGCCCTCCGGGACGCTCCGACCCGCGAGCTGCTGGTGCCCGATCACCCCCGTGGGCATCGGAAGCCGTCGGCGGGCCGCGTCGAGCTGCGGCTCGGGGTGGACCGGGTGGCGGCGATCAAGCAGCTCGGTGATCGGCACGCCGCGACGCCGTTCATGACGATGCTGACGGCCTGGAGTGCGGTGCTGGCCCGGAACGCCGACTGCGACGACCTCGTGATCGGTGTCCCGGTGACCGGACGGACCCTGGCCGAGACCGCCGAGATGGCCGGGATGTTCGTGAACCTGATGCCGATCCGGCTCCGACCGTCGGCGGACGCGACGTTCACCAGCTGCCTGGAAGGGACCCGGGACTCGGTGCTGACGGCCCTGACCCATCAGGATGTCCCGTTCGACCGGCTGGTCGAGCGCCTAGGCGTACGCCGCAGCCCCGGACGGCACCCCCTCTGCGACGTGTCCCTGGACTACCACAACATCGACCACCACGAGCTCGGCATCGACGGCGTCACGGCCCAGCAGCTGGAGCTGCCGCCGGTCGCGGTCGGGATGGACCTCGTGATCACCTGCACCGAGTCGGCGGACGGCTTGAGCATCCAGGTGGACTATCCGGCGGACGTGTTCCTGCGCAGCAGCATCGAGCAGCTCGTCGAGCACGTCGACTCGGCGTTGAGCAGCGTGTGCGAGGACGCCGGAAGCCGGCTCCACCAGCTCGCCGCACCCTCGGCGGCGGCCCGGGAGATCCGTGCCCGCCTGATCGACGAACCGTTCCGACCGATCCACCACGAGATCGCCGCACAGGTCGCTCGGACACCGGACGCGACCGCGATCATCGACCCGTCCGGCGAGCACTACAGCTACGCCCAGCTGGACGAGATGGCCAACGCGCAAGCGGCCCGGCTGCGGGCAGCGGGTCTGCGGGCCGGTGAGACGGTCGCGCTGTTCACGGTGCGCGACGTGAGCCTCTTCGTCGCGCAGCTGGCGATCCTCAAGGCGGGCGGCGCCTACCTGGCGCTCGACCCGTCGCAGCCGGCCGCCCGCCACGAGCGCATCTTGGACGACCTCCGTCCCCGCTTCGGGTTCGCACCCGCCGGCGTCGCGTCGGCCGGGCGCATCCCGACCGTCTTCGACCTCGCGACCTGCACGCAGACCCGGCTCGCCGCCTCCGACGCCCTCGACGGCCCGGCGGTCACGTCCGAGAGCCCCGTCTACATCGTCTGCACGTCGGGCTCGACGGGTGTCCCGAAGGGCATCGTGATCGCGCATCGCGGCGTCACGAACCTGCTGCGGGACCACCAGGAGCGGCGGCTGTTCGCTCCTGGCGACGTCATCATCAGCCTGGCCGACCCGACGTTCGACATCTTCACCTTCGAGAGCCTGATCCCGTTGGCGTCCGGGGCAGCCGTGCACATCTGCCCGGTGGCGGACCAGAAGGACGCGGTCGCCATCGCGGGCCGGATCACCGACTTCGGCGTGACCCACGTCCAGATGCCGGTGTCGAAGATGGCGGCCCTGTGCGGGCACCCGCGCTTCCGGGCCCGGCTGCACGCCCTGCGGGTCATCGTCTGCGGGGGCGAGCACTTCGCGGAGAGTCTGCTCGAGCTGCTGCAGGCGGAGACCGACGCGCGCGTGTTCAACATGTACGGCCCGTCGGAGACGACCGTGACCGCCACCGTCAAGGAGTTCGCCCGCGGCGACGACATCACGGTCGGCACGGCGATCCGCGGGGCCGCCGCGCTGATCGTCGACGAGTCCGGGAGCATCGCACCCGACGGCGTGACCGGCGAGCTCTGCATCGCCGGCCCGGGGCTGGCCCTGGGCTACACCAACCACCCCGAGCAGATGGCGCACGCGTTCACCGAGCTCGAGGAGCTGCCCGGGGTCGCGGTCTACCGCACCGGCGACTCGGGCCGGCGTCGCCCGGACGGCGAGATCCAGGTCCTGGGGCGCATCGACCACCAGGTCAAGATCAACGGCAACCGGATCGAGCTCGGCGAGATCGAGCAGACGGCGATGCGGGCAGCCGGCGTGCGCTACGCGGTCGCCGCGGTCGAGGACGACGCACTCGTCCTCTACCACTGCACCAGTGACGGCATCGACCGCAGCACGGCGATCCAGGCAGAGATCGCCGCCGCCCTCCCGGCCTGCATGCGGCCCACCCGCATCCGCCTGCTGGCCGAGATGCCGTCGCTGCCCAACGACAAGGTCGACCGTGCCGCCCTGAGACCGATGACCACGGACCAGTCCGCGGACGTCCTTGGCGCCCCGAGCCCCGTTCCGGCCCCCGCCGTCTCCGCACAGGCGCCACAGGACGTGCTGCGCCACGTCCTGGCCGCGTGGGAGACCGTCCTCGACCGGGCCGTACGGCCGGGCGACAACTTCTTCGACGTCGGCGGCACCTCCTACACGCTGATGCTGGTCAACAACCGCCTGAGCGAGAAGCTCGGCGTGGAGGTGCCGCTCACCTGGCTGTTCGAGCACCCGACGCCCCAGAGCCTGGCGGACGCCCTGGGCCGGCCACTCCCAGGCGTCGAGCCCCCGGCGCCCGGCGAGCTGGCCGATCCGAGCCGGACCACCGATCCCCCGGCCGACACCCCCATCACCCTGGCGGACCTCGCGAGCCTCGACGAGTGGCCTCAGCCGCGATCGGGCGACGAGCGCAAGATCGCGGTGATCGGGATGGCCGGCGAGTTCCCCGGCGCGCCGGACGTGGCCACGCACTGGGCCAACCGCTTCGGCGGCGTGGTGAGCGTCTCCCGGCACACCCGGACCGAGCTGCGGGAGGCCGGCGTCCCGCAGCACCTGGTCGAGGATCCCCAGTACGTCAACGCACGCGGTGTCGTCGACGCCGACACCTTCGACGCCGACTTCTTCGGCTACTCCGCCAAGGACGCCGAGTCGATGGACCCGCAGCTGCGGCTGCTGCACCAGACCGCGTGGCACGCCCTCGAGGACGCCGGCTACGTCCCCGGAGAGCACCCGGGTGCCATCGCCTTCTTCGCCGGCAGCGGCAGCAACGTCGCGTGGGTGGCGGGTCTGCTGGGGCGCAACACCGACCCGATCGGCGCCTACGAGGTGCTGACCGCCAACGAGAAGGACTTCCTGGCCACCAAGGTCGCCTACAAGCTGAACCTGACCGGTCCGGCCGTGACGGTGCAGTCCGCCTGCTCCACCTCGCTGGTGGCCGTCCACGAAGCGATCCGGTGCCTGCGTCAGGGCGAGGCCGACATGGCGCTGGCCGGCGGTGTGGCGCTGAACTTCCCCCGCCGGGAGGGCTACTCCTGGTCCGAGGGCATGATCTTCAGCCGGGACGGGGTGTGTCGGCCCTTCTCCGACGATGCCGACGGCACCGTGAGCGGCCAGGGCTGTGGCGTCGTGCTGCTCAAGCCGCTCGACGCCGCCCTCGCGGACGGTGACCACATCCACGCCGTCATCGCCGGCAGCGCGATCAACAACGACGGCGGTCGGAAAGTGGGTTTCACCGCCCCCAGCGTCCACGGTCACGAGCAGGTCATCCGGGCCGCGCTCGCCGACGCCGGCGTGGCCGGCGACGCGGTCGGGTTCGTGGAGGCCCACGGCACCGGCACCTCTTTGGGTGACCCGATCGAGTACGCCGCCCTGTCCCGGTCCTACGGACGGGACCGCCCCTGCGCTCTCGGCTCGGTCAAGGCGAACATCGGGCACCTGGACGCCGCCGCCGGCATCGCCGGTCTGCTCGGCGCCGTGGGTGTGCTGCAACGCGGTCAGATCCCACCGATGGCCGGCTTCACCGGCCTGAGCTCCCGGATCGAGCCGGAGGCGTCGCTGTTCGTACCCACCGAGGTCGCCGTGCCCACCGACGAGCTGACCCACGCCGCCGTGAGCTCGCTCGGGATCGGCGGAACCAACGCCCACGTCATCCTGGAACGCGCACCCGAACGCACCCGGGACGACACCGAGCCCGGGGTCTGCGTGCTCCCGGTCTCCGCCCGGACCGAAGGTTCGCGACGTCGGATGCAGGAGGCGCTGGAGTCGTTCAGTCGAGGTGGGGCGTCGTGGCGCGACGTCTCCTTCACCCTGGCGCACGGACGGGCGCAGTACGCGTCGCGGGCGGCCGCCGTGGTGGCCGCCGACCACGTCCTCCGCTGGATCGAGCCGTCGGACCAGCCGGTGGTCCTGAACGCCTCCGACGACGTGGACCTCGTGCTGGGCCGCACCGTGGCCGACGATCCCGCGCCCACAGCCGTCGCGCTGCGCGAGGCGGTCGAGCGCGAGCTGCGCGGTTTCGACGTCGACGTGCGCGAGCGGCTCCGGCCGGCGCTGGAGGGTCCCGGCTCGGAGCCGGTCGGCGTCCGCCGCGTGGCCCAGTTCGTGCTGCGGGCCGCCGTGCTGCGCGTCGCCGGCCCGGGCGCCCTGCACGCCCGGCCCGGAGCGGATCGCCTGCTCCGCATCGCTGCTGCCGCGGTGCGAGGCGAGCTGAGGCCGGACCAGATCGTGGGCCGGCTGCGCGACGGTGCGATCACCGCAGCGGCGACCGCGCCGCCAGGTCCGGTGTCGCTGGTGTCCGGGGCCCTGGACGCCGAGCTGGTCTCAGGGCTGCTCGTCTCCCAGTGGGTGCGCGGGGCCGACGTCGATCGGCGCCTGTTCTGCGCCGACGGCCGTCGCGTGTCGCTGCCCGGCTACGCCTTCGAGCGGCGCCGGTTCACCTCCGACATCCGCTTGGACCAGCTGCTGGCCCTGACTCAGCGCACGCCGGAGCCGGCCGTCCGGCCCGACCTGTCGGTCGCGGCCCCCGTGCCCGAGGCGAGCCGGCCCGGGGCGATTCGGGCCTCGCTGAACGACCCGGCGGCGATCGCGGACGCCGTCCGCTCGACCTGGTCCGAGGTGCTCGGGACCGAGCCGACTCCCGACGCGGACTTCCTCTCCTCCGGCGGTGACTCGCTCACCGGCGTGCGCTTCTGCGCCCTGCTGGCGAGCCGCACCGGTGTCGAGCTGACGGTGGCCGACGTGTTCGCTCGCTCGCGCTATCAGGACCTCACCACTCTCGTCGAGACCCGTCGCACCCGGTCCGTCCCGCCCGAGATCGTCGCAACCACTCCACCCCCACCGGCCGCGGCCGACCCCGCCACACTGCTGGTCGTGCCGGCCTCACCGGCACAACAGGGCCTGTACGCCGTCTGCGCCCTGCAGGAGAACACCACCGCCTACAACCTGGCGCTGGCGTACCGGGTGATCGGGCCGCTGGACATCGCCGCGCTGCGCACGGTCTTCGCCCGCCTCGTCGCCCGGCACGAGCAGCTGCGCACCAGCTTCCACCTCGAGGGTGGACGGCTGATGCAGCACATCCACCCGTGCGGTGACGACGTCGTCTCGATGCTGCAGCTCAGCGCTGAGCAGGCGGCCGAGCGGCGGCGGGCCGAGCCGCAACCCTTCGACCTCTCCGTCGCGCCCCTGCTGCGCGTGGAGGTCGTCCGGGTCAGCGAAGATGAGCACTTCCTGACCCTGGACCTGCATCACATCGTCGCCGACCAGACCTCGCTGGCCATCCTGGCCGACGAGATCACCGCCGAGCTGGCTGGCCGCCCGGTGCTGGGACCCCCGATCAGCTACACCGACCACGTCGCCGAGCTCGAGGCGAGAACCCGATCGGGCGCCTACCAGCAGGACGTGGCCTTCTTCGCCGAGATGCTGGACGGGGAGATCCCCCGGCTGGAGCTGCCGACGGACCGGACACCGTCCGGGACGCCGACCCACGAAGGCGCTCGGCACACCTTCGTCAGCGCCGCCGGCCGACGGGCTGTCGCCGACCTGGCCCGGTCCTGCGGGGCGACGCCGTTCATGGTCCACCTCACCGCGCTGACCCGGCTGCTGAGCCTCTACAGCGGTCAGCGGGAGCTCGTGCTGGGGACCGCGGTCGCCGGGCGCACGCTGCCCGGCTCCGAGCGGGTGGTGGGCATGTTCGCGAACACGCTCCCGCTGCGCCTGAGCGACGCCGCCGAGCGTTCCGTGGCCGACGCCGTCGCCGCCGTCCGCGACGACGTCCTCGCCGTGCTCGCCCACCGCGAGGTCCCCCTCGAGGCGGTGCTCGCCGAGCTCGGCCCGGCCGTGGTTGGTCCCGACCACGCGTTGTTCGACGTCCTGGTCAACTACGTCACCGTCGGCACCGAGGACCTGGAGCTCGACGGTCTGCGGCTGGAGCCACAGCCCCCCGGACCGATCAGGAGCCGCTACGCCCTGTCCTTCAGCATCGCCGAGCGTGCCGACGGCTTCGAGGTGGACATCGAGTACCGCACCGAGCTGTTCGACGCCGACACGATCAGCCGTCTGGCAGTGCAGCTGGACCACCTCCTGGTCGAGCTGACCGTCGACCCGTCGCGCCGACTGCGGGACCTGAGTCTGGAATCGGCGGCCGAGCACGCCCGACGGCGGGCGGAGCTGACCGCCGGCGGTCCCGACATCGACAGCTCCCTGCTCGACCGGCTACGGACCGCCTCGGCCGCGCACGCCGACCGGGCGGCCCTGAGCTGGGAAGGCCGGGAGTGGACCTACGCCGAGGTCGACCGGATCAGCGAGACCATCGCGGGAGGACTGCAGGAAGCGGGCGTCGGCGTCGGCGACTTCGTGGTCTCCCTGGTGGAGCGCGATCCGTGGCAGGTGTTCTGCCGGCTGGCCCTGCTCAAGTGCGGCGCCATCGAGATCCCCCAGGACCCGCAGACGCCGCTGCCCCGGCTCGCGCACATCCTCGCCGACAGCGGCGCGCGCGTCGTCCTGGCGACCGAGCCCGCCGCCCATCCATGGCCCGAGGAGGTGACGGCGTACCGTCCGGACACGCTGACCGGGTCCTACACGCCCCCGGCGGACCTCACCGCCGACAGCCCGCTGACCCTCATCTACACCTCGGGCACGACGGGACAGCCGAAGGGCACGCTGGTGTCCCACGGCGGCGTCCTCAGCACCTGCACGGACAACGGCTACATGGACTACGCGCCGGGCCAGCGCATCATGTGCCTGACCGGGTCGACGTTCGACCCGTCCCTGCTCGACCTCTACGCCACCCTGCTCAGCGGGGCGACCCTCGTCCTCGGTGCCCACGCGCTGAACCGGGACATGGCGTTGCTCAGCACCTTCCTGCGCGAGGAGCGGATCGACGCGGGCATCTTGATCACCGCGGTGTTCCACCTGCTGATGGCCGAGGACCCGGCGGCCGTGGGCGCGCTGACCGCCCTGTACGTCGGTGGCGAGGCGATGCAGCCGTGGGCGGCTCGGCGCGCGTTCGACGTGCTCGGGCCGGGTCGGCTCTACAACCTGTACGGGCCGACGGAAGCCTCGGTCTGCTCGACGTGGTACCGCGTCGACGAGCCGCCCGAGGGCGACCGGATGCCGATCGGCCACCCGGCGAACAACCGTGAGCTGTTCATCGTGCACACCGACGGCACCGACGTGCCGCGCGGCGTGCCCGGCGAGCTGTGCGTGGCCGGACCCGGCGTCGCGCTCGGCTACCACCATCGACCTGACCTGACCTCCGAGCGGTTCCCGGCAGAGCTCGGCGCGATCCGCCGACGGCTGTACCGCACGGGTGACCGGGTGGTCTTGGACGAGCGGGGGCGGATCGTGTACCTGGACCGCACCGACCGGCAGATCAAGCACGCCGGCCACCGCATCGAGCTGTCCGAGATCGAGTGCGCCGTGCGGGCCTGCACGGGTGTCGGAGAAGCTGTCGTCGTCCACACCAAGGACGGCAACGACAGCCGGCTGACCGCGTTCTACACGGGCGCGTCGGCTCCGGACGAGGATGATCTGCGCGCCGCCCTCCACGCGGCGGTGCCACCCCATCTGGTGCCGCAGCACCTCGTCCGGCTCCCCGGCCTCCCCCTGACCCGGCACGGCAAGGTGGATCACCAGCTGCTGGCGACCAGGGCCCAGCCGGCCCGGACCGACGACACCGCCCCGGCGGTGACCACCTCCGCGACGGACGTGGCGATCCTGGCGATCTTCCGCGAGGTGCTGGGCCGCCCGGAGCTGGGTCTCGGCGACGACTTCTTCGCCGCCGGTGCCCAGTCGCTGCAGGCGATCGCGGTGGTGCGCCGGCTGCGAGAGACCGGCTTGGAGGTGCAGATCAGCGACCTGTACCGGCATCCCAGCGCCGCCGCCCTCACGGTGATCGTGACGGCGACGGCGGGCAGCTCGACCGCTCCGAGTCAGCCGAGTGAGCCGAGACCCGCTCGGACCCTGGCTCCCGAGCAGGTCCGACGTCTGGTCACCTGGGCGGTCGGGGACGGCACCCGGGTGGCCGAGGCGTTCGCCGGCGAGCAGGCCGACTACCGCTTCGGCATCGGCGCGGCGGCTCGGCTGCACCGCTCCAGCGGCGCGGCGACCGGCGGCTACCTGCACGCCATCGACCGGGTCGACATGTCGCAGCTGAAGGATGCCGTGGCCACGATCGTCCTGCGGCACGAGATGCTGCGGGCCCGACTCGTCGGGGACCACTTCGAGGTGCTGCCCGTCGCGGCGGTCGAGGGGCTGGCCTCACTGCTCTCGGTGCAGGACCTGCGCGGAGTCGAGCCCGCGCAGCTCCAGCAGCTCACCGAGGCCGTCGCGGCGGCCCTGCAGGAAGAGGCCTTCGGCCGCGGTCTGCTGTGGCGGTGCGTGATCCTGCAGGACACCGACCACAGCGCCCGGCTGGTCTGGGCCTTCCACCACAGCATCTTCGACGGCTTCAGCGCCGGGATCCTCCGGGAGGAGATGGCCTGCCTCGTTCGCGGTGCGGAGCTGACCACGGTCCAGCCGTACAGTCGCTACGCCGAAGCGGTGGCCGTCGAGCCGGACTGGGACACCGAGCTCGCCGGCTACGACTACGCGGGCTGGCTCACCGCCAACGCCGAGCTGCTGGACACTCCGACCTCCGCCCGCCCACGCGGTCGCCGCAGCGTACGGCTGGAGCGGCACAACCCGCTCGAGCTCGCCGTCGCCACCGTGCACGAGGAGCTGTCCCGGCTGAGTGGTCGCGCGTCGATCGCGGTCGGCCTGGTCAACGACTGCCGACGCTGGCACGGCCAGGACTACACCGACTGCGTGGGTGAGTTCCTGGACGTCGTCCCGGTGCTGCTGCGCGACGGGGCAGGCACCTACGGGATCGCCGACCGGCTGGAGCGGGCCCGCAGGGAGGGCGTGCACTTCCTGGACGGGCTCAGCACGACACCCGACCGGCCGGGTCTGCTGGGGGACCTCCAGGAGGTCTACCGCAACGAGCACGGCCGGCTCCAGCTCACCCTGGTCAACTTCCAGGGCCACATCCCCGCCCACGAGATCCCGCAGGCCACGCCCGACGGACCGGGCCTCGCGCACACCCACGTCAACGTGTGGCACGACGACGAGCTCCTGCACCTGGAGTGGCTGACCGACTCCACCGCCCCGGCCGGAGCGAGCTCATGAGCGTTCCCATCGTGATCACCGGTCTCGCCCTCCGGCTGCCAGGCGCCACGAACCAGGACGAGTTCTGGCAGCTCCTCATCGACGGGGTCGACCGCACCGCGGTGGTGAGCGACCGGCGGCGGGAGCTGGCCCGCGCCCCGCACTGGCGCGACATCATCGGTGAGGTCGACGACATCGAGCACTTCGACGCCGGGTTCTTCGGGATCGAGGACGACGAGGCGCGGTTCATGGACCCCCAGCACCGGATGGTGATGGAGCTCAGCTACGAGGCGATGTGCGACGCCGGGCTGCTGGAGACCCCGCGCCCGGTGGGTGCGCGCGCCGCGGACCGCCGCTATGCGGTCCACATGGCGATCGCCAGCAACAGCTACTACCCCCTGGTCTGTCGCTACATCGACGAGCACGGGACCGCGGACGTGCACCCGCGCACGGTGATGAACGTGATCAACAGCGCCCTCGCCGCCCGGGTCTCGCACCACTACAACCTGACCGGGCCGGTGATGGCGGTGGACACCGCCTGCTCGTCGTTCCTGACCAGCCTCGTGCAGGCGGCGGACGCGATCCGCCACCAGGACTGCGATGGTGCGGTCGTCGGTGGTGTCAACCTGTTCAGCGCCGCCTACAACGCGCAGCTGTGCAACATCGGGGGGATCACCACCTCGCACCCGTTCACCCGGGTGTTCGACGAGAAGGCGGACGGCACGCTGCTGGGTGAGGGGGCGGTGGTCTGCGTCCTGGAGCGCGAGGACGTGGCCGTACGCCGCAACCGCCGGATCCACGGCCGGATCCGAGGCTACGCGATCAACAACGACGGGTCGTCGTTGAACATCATGGCGCCCAACCCGCGTGGCCAGGCCGGGGTCATCCGGGACTGCTACGACGACGGTCTGGACCACACCCGGGTCTCCTACGTCGAGGCGCACGGCACGGGGACCAGGATCGGCGACCCGATCGAGCTGAACGCCCTGTCCAAGGTGTTCCGCAAGGCCGACTTCGGCGACCGAGTGGTCGGGATCGGATCGGTCAAGTCCAACATCGGCCACCTGCTCGGCGCAGCCGGCGGCGCCGGACTGGCCAAGCTGCTGCTGTCCCTCCAGCACGAGCAGATGGCGCCCAACCTGCACCTGGAGACGGTGAACCCGCTGCTGCAGCTGGAGGACACACCGTTCCAGGTGATCACCGAACCGACGCCGTGGCCCCGCGCGGCGGACCGTCCACGCCAGGGAGCGATCACCTCCCTCGGCCTCGGCGGGACGAACGTGCACGTCGTCATCGAGGAGGGTGACCCGGAACGGCGCGGCACCGAGCTGACCGACCCGGTGCTGTGCCTGTCCGCTCAGGACGAGGACGCCCTGCACCGCATGCTCGACGACCTGTCGGCCCGGCTCGCGATCCGCGACACCGACCCCTACAACCTGGCCATGACGCTGTCCCGGTTCCGGCCCGCCTACGACTGGCGTGCGACCGTCCGGTTCGACCCGGCGACCGGGGTGCTGGACGAGGTCGGGATCACGCACGTGGAGCGCCCGGTGCGACGGGTGCTGGTGCGGCCGACACCCGCCTCCGGCGCCCGCGAGGAGTGGCTGCGCGCGGCACTGGCCTGCCCCATGCTGATCTCCGACACCGAACCGGGCCGCGGCGAGCTGGCCGTGACGTTCGGCTCCGACGACCAGGACCGGCCGACGCTGACCCTCGACCCCGGGTGGTCGCCGCTCCAGATCGCGGCCGCCCTGTTCGCCGCCGGAGCCGCCGTGGACTGGGAACACCTCTTCCCCGGCGGAACCGGAACCGTCCTCACCCTGATGCCCTATCCGTACTCGAAGAAGCCGCACTGGCTCTGAGCCGAAAGAGGAAGCCATGAACAAGGAAACGATCAGGACCGTGCTCCTGCAGGAGATCTCCACCGAGATCGCCATCCCCGCCGCCGACATCGACGACCAGGCGAGCTTCATGCGGCTCGGCGTGTCCTCGGTGCAGGCGCTCAAGATCATCAGCCGGCTGCGCAGGCAGCTCGATCTGGACATCAACCCGGTCGCGCTGTTCGAGTTCAAGACGGTCGACGACATCAGCGAGTACCTCGCCGAGGAGGCTGCGGCGTGACCGTCCTGCAGACGGTGAGTCGCAACCGCGAGTACCACGAGCGGGTCAAGCGCGTCCTGCCCGGCGGGGTCCACTACAACTTCAACATGCCGTGGGCCGAGGTGCCGCTGCACTTCGTCGACGGTGCCGGCAGCCGGCTCCGCGACCTGGACGGGAACGAGTACCTCGATCTGTACGCCCGCTTCGGCGCGATGGTCCTCGGGCACCGCAACGAGGACTACCTCGACGCTCTGAGCGAGGCCCTGGAACGGGTGCTGTGCGTGAGTCACTGCGACTTCGACGCCGACGCCCTGGAGCTGATGAACACCCACATCCCCTCGGCGGAGATGGTCCGGTTCGGTCTGTCCGGCACCGAGATCCTGCAGACAGCACTGCGGTTGGCGCGGGCCCACACCGGCCGCAATCGATTCCTCCGCTTCGAGAACCACTACCACGGCAACGCCGACAACGTGATGGGTGGTCGCGTCCTCGACCCGGCGCGCCCGGTGCCGGTGGACTTCCGCGGCGACTACAAGGGCACGGCCGGCCGCGCCACCGACGTGATGGCCGATCAGTCGTATCTGTTGCCCTGGAACGACCCTGAGCGACTGGAGAGCTTCTTCCGCGAGTACGGCGAGACCCTGGCCGCGGTGCTGACCGAGCCGATCTGCGTCAACGGTGGGTCGATCGAGCCGTTGCCCGGCTTCCTCGAGCTGCTGCGCCGCCTGTGCACCGAGCACGGCGTGGTGTTGATCTTCGACGAGATGATCACCGGGGTGCGGCTGGGGCTGGGAGGGGCCCAGAAACGGCTCGGTATCACGCCCGATCTGTCGACCTTCGGCAAGGCGATCGGTGGCGGCGGTGTGCCCGTGTCGGCGGTCGTGGGCAAGCGCGAGATCATGAGTCTGCTGGAGAGCAAGCAGGTGATCCACTCGGGAACCTACAACGGCTACCCGCTGGGCACTGCGGCCGTGCGGGCCACGTTCGAGATCCTGTCCCGCGGCGACGAGGCGTTGCTGCACGCGATGCACCGTAGAGCCGCTGCACTGCAGGACATCCTGACGATCGAGGCCCACCGGGTCGGTCTGCCCCTGGTGGTTCAGGGTCCGCCCGGAGTGTCCGCCTTCCACTGCCGGTCGACGCCGCTGGAGCGGCCCAGCGACTACGACTTCGAGCTGATGGGCAAGGACATCCTCCTCGCCACCGCGATGCAGCGTCACGGCGTGCTGATCTCCAGCATCTCTCGGATGTACCCGAACGCCCAGCTGTCCTCCGACGACCTCGACTTCTTCCAGCCGCGGGCCCGCCGTGCCGTGGCCGAGGCCAAGCAGTCCATCGACGACATCTACGGACCCTGAGGGTCCCCGACCGAACCCGGAGTGATCGTCGTGTCTGAAGCGACCCGTACCGCCAAGAAGCCGGCCCGGCCCTACACCAAGTACCTCGTGCTGTTCCTCGTCCTGACCATCGGATCGGTCTGGGGCCTGTCCCTGTTCTACCTGTTCGCCCATGACACGGCGGTGGCGACCTTGGGCGAGCTGGAGCTGCTCAGCCCTCTCGTCATCGTGATCCTGCACAGCCCGGCTGTCGCCACCTTGGTGATCTTGCTGCACTACGACGGCGGACGCGGCGTCGCCAACTTCGCCCGGACGCTCATCCCGCGCCGCCGCGACCTGGTCTGGATCCCGGTGCTGATGCTGACGATGCTGGGCTACATCGTCGCGGTGCGCTACCTCTGCGTCGCCTTCGGCGTTCCCGTCCCACCGGAGACGCTCACCCCGGTCGGCATGGCGATCGCGTTCCTGCGGTTGTTCGTGATGGAGATCGGCATGGTGGCGATCGCCCTGGGCTGGTTCGGGTTCTTCCTGCCGTTCATGCAGCGCATCACCGGCAACCCCGTCATCGCCGGCGTCGCGACCGGGCTGGGGATCGGCGTCTTCGTCGCCCCGGGGAACCTGTTCGCCTCGTTCGAGCTGGCCACGGCCTGGCCGTTGTACGTCACCCAGCTGTGTGTGCTCGGGGTCGGGATGGCTCTGCTGTTGAACCGGATGAAGGGCAACGTGCTGTTCTTCCTCCTCCCGTTCTGGGTCTCCGCGTCCGGCAGCCACGTCAAGCTCTACTACTTCATGATCCCGACGCAGCTGATCCAGCTGGCGCTGTTCAGCCTGCTGGTGGGGCTGGGCTACGTCGTGCTGAGGCGTCAGGGACGAGGTGTCCTCGACCCGCCGACCAGCTTCCCGGAGTACATGGAGAACGCCTACACCACGCGCGTGGGCGCTGTCGTGCCGGGCGTCGGAGACGCCAGTCGGGAGCGGCAGCCGGCCGTGGTGCGTCCGGTCGAGCCCGTGGCGGTCGGGCAGGAGGATCTCGCGTGAGCTCGACAGATGTTCGGGCCGTCGGGTCCGTCCCGACCGGGCGTCCCACCCGCCCGACCGCGGCGACCACGTCGGTCCTGTGGAACCTCCGGCCCTCGGCGACCGGACGTCAGCTGGTCATGTTCCCCTACCTGGGCGGCTTCGGCGCCTCGTTCACCGGGCTGGTCGGGCGCCTCAGCGGCGACTGGGACGTGTGGACCGTCAACCCGCCGGGTCACGGGCCGTCGAGCCTGCCGGCGCACCGTCGGCTCGGGCCGCTGGTCGAGGGCTACCTGGACGCGTTGCGGGAGATCCTGCTGCCCGGTGCGGTGTTCTTCGGTCACAGCATGGGCGGGATCGTGGCCTACCACGTCCTGACGGCGATGGCGCAGCGGCCCGAGTTCCGGCACCGCCGCCCCGGGGACCTCGTGCTCTCCGCCTGCTGCGCCCCGTGCGATCTCTCGATCGCCGGCCACGCCGCCTCCTCCGACCAGGATCTGCTGCGCCATCTGTCCGGGTTCGGGGCGATCCCGAGCGAGGTGGCGGGCGATCCGGCTCTGGTCGCGTACTTCCTGCCTGCCTTCCGGGCCGACTACGAGGTGCTGGAGGAGGCCAAGCGGTGCCCCGTCGTACGCCTCGACGTCGCGACCCGGTTGGTGCTGGGCGAGGACGACGAGCACACCCCCGCCGGGACGGCCTCGGCCTGGCAGGACTACCTGTCGCGGCCGCTCCGCACGGATGTCCTGCCCGGCGAGGGCCACATGTTCGTCCGGCACGCGTTCGAGCCGTTGGACGCGATCGTGAACGATGTCTGAGTCCACCGGCGCCACCGCCACGGCTCCGCCGCAGCGTCACCGGACGCCCGCTGACGGATACCGCGCCTTCATGGTCATCTGGGCGGCGCAGCTGGTGGCCCGGGTCGGCAACGGGCTGACCGCCTTCGGGCTGGCCGTCCACGTCTACCAGCAGACCCACAGCAGCACCGCCGTCGCGGTCGTCATGCTGGCGGCGTTCCTGCCGGGGGTGCTGCTGACGCCGCTCGGCGGCGTGCTCGCCGACCGCTTCGACCGACGCCTGCTGATGATCCTCGGCGACACCTTCTCCGCCATCGGCTTGGTCGGGCTGCTCGTGGCCTTCCGGCACGGGGTGGCCAGTGTGGCGGTCGTCTGCGTGTGCGTCGCGCTCAGCTCGGTGTTCACGTCGGTGATGGACCCGGCGTACCGGGCGACCGTCACCGACCTCCTCACCCCCGCGCAGTACACCCGGGCGGGTGGCCTGGTCCAGCTCGCCTCGGCGGCTCAGTACCTGATCTCCCCCGCGCTGGCCGGCCTGCTCATGGTGCACTCCGGGATCCAGCTGGTGCTGGTGCTCGACATCACCACCATGATCGTGACCACGTCGTGCATGGTGCTGGTCCGACGCACGATCGGGGCCTCGAAGCGATCGGTTCAGCACGGCCTCCGCGAGGAGCTCACCGCCGGCGTGGACTTCCTGGTCCGCCACCGGGAGATCACGGTGCTGATGGTGCTGGCGACCCTGGTGACCTTCTGCTTGGGGTTCCTGCAGACCCTGCTCACGCCGATGCTGCTGGAGCTCTCCGACGAACAGACCCTGGGCCTCGTCCGGTCCGTGGCGGCGGTCGGCCTGCTGGTGTCGAGCCTGGTCATCAGTCTCCGGCCGATGCGTCATCGGCAGAGCACGTACCTGTCGATCGCCCTGGCCGTGGCCGGGATCGCCGTCGCCGCGATGGGGATCACCGTCGACGTCGTCTGGATCGGGATCTTCACCTTCCTCTTCTTCCTGACGTTGCCCGTCCTGAACACCAGCGTCGAGGTGCTGGCGCGGGCGTCGATCCCCAACGACGTTCAGGGTCGGGTCTGGGGGCTGATGGGGCTGATCTCGCAGCTCGGCTACATCGCCGCCTACGCGGTCTCCGGGGTGCTCGCGGACGCGGTCTTCACCCCCCTGCTCACCCCCGACGGCGCGCTGGCCGACTCGCTGGGACGGCTGATCGGTGTCGGGGCCTCGCGCGGGATCGGCCTGATGCTGGTCCTCGTCGCCGCCGGCCTGCTCGTGGTGGCCGTGGCCATCCCCCGGCTACGCAGCATCGCCGAGCTCGACACCCACCTGCGGCGGAGCACCGTCCAGACGAAGGAGATCTGACCATGTGGATCGTCGCGATCATCGGCGCGGGACTGATCACCAGCGTGGTGCAGCTCGCCCTGCAAGGCTTTCCCGACGACCACGTCGTCGTGCTCAAGACCCTGCTGCTGGGGCAGTTCGCGGTCTCGCACGGGATCATCGCCGTGCTCGGGTTCATCATGAACGTGCTCACCCCGGAGAGGACCGCAGCGCAGCTCGGCTGGCCCAGCGGCCCGTTCCAGGTCAAGTACGGGTTCGCCCAGCTCGGACTCGGCGTGATCGGGGTGATGGCGATCTGGTTCCAGGGCAACTTCTGGGCCGCCACGCTGGTCACCCTCTACATCTACGGCCTGAGCGGGCTGTGGACCCACACCCAGGAGATCTGGCGCACCCACCAGCGGACGGGCAAGATCGCCTGGGTCGAGTTCGGCAACATCGTGCTGGACATCGTCTACCACGTCGTGCTGACCGTCATGTCGCTGCAGATCCCCGGCGTCTGGAGCCTGTCATGAGAAGCCGTGACCCACTGCTGCTGCGCTACGCCGGCAACGACCTGGTCAAGAACAAGGGCGTGAACCTCGCTCTCCTCGTCGTCCTGGTGCTCTCGGCGTTCCTGATGGCCACCGGTGCGATGGTGATCGAGCGACTCGTCGGCGCGGTCGACCAGCTCTACGCCGAGGCGAAGCCCCCGCACTTCCTCCAGATGCACAAGGGAGACTTCGACGTCGAGGCCCTGCAGCGGTTCGCGGCCGGCCAGCCGGACATCCAGGCCTGGACCGTGGTGCAGATGTACGGGTTCGACAGCTCAGCGCTGTCCTGGCAGCGGCCCTCGACGGGGCAGACCGGCGACCTGTCGGAGAGCCTGATCGACAACCTGTTCGTCCGGCAGAACCCGGACTTCGACTTCCTGATCGACCAGTCGGGCGGCATCGCCCAGCCCGGTCCCGGCGAGGTCTACCTGCCGGTGGCCTACCAGCAGCGCTTCGGTCTCCAACCCGGCGACCGGCTGCGGGTCGGCGCCGAGACCGGGAGCCCCGAGCTGACCGTCCGCGGCTTCGTGCGGGACGCGCAGATGGCGTCCTCGCTGTCGTCGTCGACCCGGTTCCTGGTCTCGCCGGCCGATCTGGCAGCTCTCGGTCGCACGCCCGGCGCCGAGCCGGAGATCATCGTGGAGTACCGGCTGACCGATCCCGGCGCCACCGCGCAGCTGCAGAGCGCCTACGACGCGGACGCCGCGCTGCCCAAGAACGGGCAGGCGGTGACCTACCAGATGATCCGCATCATCAACGCCTTCAGCGACGGTCTGGTCGCGATAGCCCTGATGTTCGCCAGCGTCGTCTTGATCATCATCGCCGTGCTGAACCTCCGGTTCGTGATCCGGGGGACGCTCCAGGACCAGGTCCGCGAGATCGGCGCGATGAAGGCGATCGGAATACCGGACCGGGAGGTGTCGCGGCTGTACCTGGCGAAGTACAGCGTGATGACCCTCGTCGCGTGCGTGATCGGTGGCCTGCTCGCCATCGCGGCGGCCGGCTTGTTGAGCCGAGACGTCCGGGTGAACTACGCGGCTGCGCCGCTCAGCGTGTGGACGTTCCTGGTCCCGACGCTGGCCCTGGTCGCCGTCTACCTGGTCGTCCTGGCCATCTGCCAGGGCGTCCTGCGGCGGGTGCGCCGGATCGAGGTGGTGAACGCGCTCGTGCACGGCAGCACCCTGACCGAACGCCAGACGGCGCAGCAGGCCCGGCGGGCGGCGAAGCGGGTCCGGCGCACGAGCCTGATCTCTCCCGGTGGCGGCAGTCTGAACCGCCGGCTCGCGTGGTTGGACCTGCGCGCGGGGGCGCGGCAGTGGGCGCTGCTCCCAGCGGTGTTCTTCCTCTCCGCGATGCTGATGGCGCTGCCGCTCAACCTGCTCAGCACCTTCGAGAGTCCCCGGTTCGTCACCTACCTGGGGGCTCCGGAGAGTGATCTCCGCGCCGACCTCGCGTACACCGACGACCTCGACGCCGTACGCTCCGAGCTGGCCGCCCAGCTCGACGACGACGACCGGCTCGTCGCCGTACGCCCCTACGCCAAGGTCCTGGGCGAGGTGGAGGGCCCCGAGGGTGCCGAGACGCTCGACGTCGAGGTCGGTGACTACAGCGGCGCCACCGTGGACTTCCTGGAGGGAGGGCCGCCGGCCGAGGGTGAGATAGCGCTCTCGGTGCTGAACGCGCAGAAGTACGGGGTGGGGGCCGGTGACCAGCTCCGCGTCCGACAGGACCAGGAGTGGACGAGCCACGTCGTCAGCGGGGTCTATCAGGACGTGACCAGCGGCGGCTACACGGCCAAGATGCAAGGCGAGGTGACCCGGGGCGCGGCGGGCTACGTCATCTATGCCGACGTCGCCGACGGCGTCGACCCAGCCGCGATCGCCGCCGAGTACGGTGCTCGTTTCCCCGCTGCCGCAGTGATCCCGATGCGCGACTACGTCGACCAGACGCTGGCCTACGTCACCGACGCCTTCGCCAGCGCCGCCGTGCTCAGCTTCGTGTTCGGGATCGGGGTCGCGGTGCTCATCACGAGCCTGTTCCTCACGCTCCGACTGTCCAGTGAGCGGCGCACGATGGGCGTGCTGTCCGCCATCGGGTTCTCCGCCCGAGAGATCATCGCGCAGACCCGGGGCAAGGTCCTGCTGCTGGCGGTCCTCGGGACCGTCGCGGGCCTGCTGTTCACCGCGACGCTGGGCGAGACGCTGGTCGGCGGGCTGATCTCCCTGGCCGGGTTGGGCATCGCCCAGCTCGAGTTCCTGCCCACCGTCTGGCTGGTCTACGGGGTCTACCCGTCAGTCCTCATCGGCGCCGGATACCTCGGGGCCGTTCTCCTGACCCAGCGGCTCCGCCGCACCGACAAGAGCGCATGGCTGAATCAATGACGGGAGCAATCATGACCAGGGCCGATCACGTGATCCTGCAGGAGCGACAGGTCACCTCGACACCCGACACCGGGGTTCCGCCGACACTGGAGTGCCGCGACATCTCCAAGACCTACCAGTCCACCGATCCGCCCACCCAGGTGCTCAACGGGATCGACCTGGAGGTCCGCCCCGGCGAGTTCCTGGTGATCATGGGCGCGTCCGGGTCCGGCAAATCGACGCTGCTGTACAGCATCAGCGGGATGGACCGCCCCACCAGCGGGACCGTGCTGCTGGAGGGACGCGAGCTGACCTCGCTGAGCGATGAGGAGATGAGCCGGGTTCGGCTGAGAAGGATGGGCTTCGTCTTCCAACAGGCCTATCTGCTGGCGAACCTCAGCATCGCGGACAACATCTTGTTGCCGGCGCTGAAGGCCGACCCCAGGGACAAGGCGGGCGCGACAGCCCGGGTCCAGGCCCTGATGAAGCGGTTCGGCATCGCCCACGTGGGGTCGCACGGGATCACCCAGGTGTCCGGTGGGCAGCTGCAACGTGCGTCGATCTGCCGGGCGCTGGCCTGCGAGCCGGCCATCCTGTTCGCCGACGAACCCACCGGCGCACTGAACAGCAGCATGACCATCGAGGTCATGGACGCCCTCTCCGACGTGCACGCCGCCGGCACCACGGTCGTCATGGTCACCCACGACCCGTCCTGCGCGGCGCGCGGCGACCGCGTGATCTACCTCCGGGACGGCGCGCTGGTCAACTCGCTCGAACTGGGCCCGTGGAACACCGATCACGCCGAGCGACGCGAGGACGATCTGCTCGCCTGGCTGCGTCAGGAGGGCTTCTGACCGATCATCACCACGTGCACCACCAGCGACACAACCCCATCAGCACAGACCGAGAGCCCGACACACCGACCCGAGGAGCAGGACATGAACGAGAACGACTTCAAGCAGGCGCTGGCCCAGTTCAGCCGGAAGCCGGCCGACGAGCTGGCGATGAGTGACAACCTGACCGCGATCGGGGTCGACTCGATCGACGTCTTCGAGTTCACCATGAACGTCGAGGACGCGACCGGCAGCAGCGTGGACGTGACGAAGGCCATCACCTCCGTGCAGGACCTCTACGACTGCGTCGTCGAGGCCACCGGGGCCCGCGGCGTCTGAGCCGCTCCCCCACCCAGCACAGTCCGTCAGATCACAGGAGAGGGTGCGATGACACCGAAGGTAAGACGCCCGGAGCGGGCGGTGGTCACCGGTCTCGGCGTCATCAGCCCGATCGGAAACACGGTCCGCGAGTTCGAAGAGAGCCTGTTCGAGGGCCGCCACGGCGTGGTCCCGGTGGACCACATCGACAACTCGGACCTGGGCGTGCGCGTGTACGCCCCTGTCACCGGTCTCACCCCCGAGACCTCCCTGCCGACCAGGGAAGCGCGCCGGCTGGACGCCTTCGCCCTGTTCGGCCTGCTCGCCGCCCGGCAGGCGGTCGCGGACTCCGGGATCGTCGGCAACGTCGACCCGTTCCGGCTCGGTGTCTTCCTGAGCACGGGACTGGCCGGGGTGGGCTCGGTCCTCGATGAGCTCGAGACGATGCGGAGCCGCGGTCCGGGTCGGGTGTCGCCCCTGTTGGTTCCCAAGATGGCCGGGAACATGCTGGCCGGTGCCGTCGCGATCGACACGGGCGCGCGCGGCCCCGCACTGGCCCACCTGGCCGCGTGCGCGTCCAGCGCGGCGAGCATCGGCGAAGGGCTGCGGGCCATCCGCCACGGCTACGCCGACGCCGTCATCTGCGGTGGAGCCGAAGCCATCACGCAGAAGCTGATCATGGCCGGCTTCGAGAACCTCCGTGCTCTGAGCCCGTCCGCCGACCCGGACCGGGCCAGCATCCCGTTCGACCGTGCTCGGGCCGGCTTCGTGATGGGAGAGGGTGGCGCCGCCCTCGTGCTCGAGAGCGAGTCCCACGCCCGAGCGCGTGGCGCGACCATCTACGCGGAGGTCTCGGGCTACGGCATCACCAGCGACGCGTCGCACATCACCGCACCGGCCGACGACGGCGAAGCCGTCTGCCGGGCGATCACCGATGCGATCGCCGAGGCCGGCGACATCGATCAGCCGGTTCACGTCAACGCCCACGGGACGGGGACGATGCTGAACGACCAGGTGGAGGCGATCGCGATCGAGCGCGTGTTCGGCGAGGCGACCGTGACGACCTCGACCAAGTCCATGACCGGACACATGCTGGGCGCAGCCGGTGCCGCGGAGGCCATCGCCGCAGTGCTCTCGCTCCGACGCCAGCAGGTGCCGGCCACGGCCGGGACGGTGGACGTGCAGGACGGCATGGCCATCGACGTCGTACGCGACCGACCCCGCTCGGTGCAGCAGTCGCGTGCCGTGTCGCTGTCGCTCGGATTCGGCGGCCACAACGTCGCGCTCGTGATCGATCGGGCAGCCTGATGATCGAGTTGGCCATCAGCCGTTCCGACCAGGTCGACGAGGCCACGATCGGCCGCCTCTACGCGGCCCTGCCCGAGCTCCGGAAGGTCCGCAGCGACGCCTACTACCGTCAGATCGACCGCCGGACCAGCATCGTGTCGTTCGCGCTGCTGCAGCTGCTGTGGTCGGAGCAGTTCGCCGGCCCGATGCCGGAGATCGTCGTCGGCATCTTCGGCAAACCCGCGTTCGCCGGCGTCGGGGTCGCGCACTTCAACATCTCGCACGACCAGACCGTGTGTGCCTGCGTGCTCGCGCCCGTCTCCGTGGGCGTCGACCTGCAGTCACGCGTCCCCTTCGACGAGGACCTGTTCGACCGGATCGCTTCCCAGACGGAGCTGCGGCTGCGTGACCAGCTGGTGGCACTCGACGATCTCAGCCCCCTGTGGACGCGCAAGGAGGCGGTGGTGAAGCGGACCGGGCGCGGTCTGACCATGCCGTTCCAGACGATCGAGGCGCTGTCGGCTCCGGGGGTGCTCACCATGACCTGCGACGAGCCGGACGTGCGGCTGAGCCTGTCGGCGGCCGGGCGCACGACCGAGGACCTCCTCGCCGACGTCCGCATCCGCTTCCTCCAGCCACACAGCGGTCCCGACGAGTGGTCGAGCGTGCCGGCGGGCGAGCTCGTGCGTCCCTTCGTCGGCTTCCCGAGCGCCCTGGCCAGCTGAGTCGAAGCAGCGGGGCCTGTCCTGGCCGTCGACGATCCGCTGCGCGACCGCGTGGCCACGACCAGCGGCGTCCAGGACGTCTCGAGCCAGGACCGCGGGCCACGACCGCACCACCGGTGCCGACCGACTGCACCACACCCGCCCGGTGGCGCACCGACCCGGAGCACGGCGACTGTCCTGGAGGTGGCGGCGTGGACCCCGAGCACCAGCCGTGGGCGACTTCGCCCGGACTACACCCAGCGGCTGGAGGAGCTGGCGACCCGGTTCCGCGACGAGGTCAGGTCGTCGACCGCAGGTCCGACCGTCTTGGCTTCGCGGGACGCCAGCTCCCGAACCCGGATGGCGCCGTCCTCGGCGACCAGGAACTCGACATCGCCCAGGTTGCGGACGATCCCGTCCGCGTCCAGCTCGTCCTCCGGCGTGGTCGTGATCACCGCGAGTCGATAGCAACCGGCGGCCTCGGCAGCGGTCAGACCGGCGGGCGCATCCTCCACCACCAGGCAGCGTTCCGGAGCCACGCCCAACCGCTCCGCCGCGAGCAGGAAGGGATCCGGCGCCGGCTTGCCGTGGGCCACCTGGTCGGCCGTCACCAGCACCGTGGGAGCCACCAGGCGGGCCGCCGCGATCCTGGCCCGGGCCAACGGCATCGTGCAGGAGGTGGCGATCGCGTTCCGGACCGAGCTCAGCGCAGCCAGGGCATCGGCGGCACCGGGCAGCACCACGATGTCGTGGGTGTCGTCGATCTCCAGGGCGTTGATCCGGTCGATCGCGGCCTCGTGCACGTGGTCGGGCAGCAGCTTGCGGACGACTCCGGCTGACGGCATGCCGTGGTGGCCGGCCAGCTCCTCGGCCGTGACCCCGTGCTCCTCCGCCCAGGTCGCCCAGGCCCGGTCGACCGCCGGGGTCGAGTCGATCAGGGTGCCGTCCATGTCGAAGATGACGGCGTCGAAGTCCAGTTCGGCCAGCTTGCCCAGCGCCATGTGGTCCCATTCCTCGGTCTGCGGGTCTCCAGTATCCCGGAACAACTCACTTGTTGAGTGAGTGCTCACTCACTATGATCTCCCACGTGCCCCGTGCGACTCCTCTCCCCGCCGACGAACGGCGGGCCGCGATCATGGCGGCCACCGAGCCGTTGCTCATGCAGTACGGGCGCGAGGTCAGCACCCGACAGATCGCGGAGGCGGCCGGCATCGCCGAGGGCACCATCTTCCGGGTCTTCCCGAACAAGGACGCCCTGATCGACGCCATCCTCGAGGACGCCTTCGATGCCGAGCCCACCTTCGTCGCCCTGTCCCGGATCGACCCCGACCTCGAGCTGACCGTCCGGCTCGAGCAGGCGATCGGCATCCTCGAGGCGCGACTCCGCCGGGTGATCAGCCTGTTCGCCGCCTTCCGGCACGACCCGCCACCACCGAGCGACCCTGCGCACGAGGACCACCGGCGTCGCCGGCAGGCCGACAACGCGCGCCTGAACGCCGCCCTGATCGAGGTGATCGGAGCCGACGCCGATCGGTTGCGGCTACCGGTGGACCAGGCGGCCGATCTGATCCGCGGCCTCGTCTTCACCGTCACGCACCCGTTGATCGGGGCCACGTTCTCCAGCGAACCCCGCGTCATCGTCGACACCCTGCTGTACGGCATCGCGACTCCCACCCGTCAGGAGCCCCACCCATGCTGATGCGCTTGCTGCGCCGCTACCTGCAGCCGTACCGGTCCATGATCATCGCCACCATCGTGCTGGCCACTTTCGGCACCATGGGCGCGCTCTACCTGCCCAGTCTGAACGCATCGATCATCGACGACGGCGTGGCCACCGGCGATACCGCGTTCATCTGGCGTACCGGCGGGATCATGCTCGCCGTCAGCGCGGTCCAGATCGTCTGCTCGATCGGCTCGGTCTACTTCGGCGCGAAGACGGCGATGGCCTTCGGTCGGGATCTGCGCGGAGCCCTCTTCGACCGGGTGCTCACCTTCTCGGCCCGCGAGCTCAACAGCTTCGGGGCGCCGTCGCTGATCACCCGCAACACCAACGACGTGCAGCAGGTCCAGATGCTGGTGGTGATGTCGGCGACGGTCCTGCTCTCGGCGCCGATCACCATGATCGGCGGTATCATCATGGCCATGCGGGAGGACGTCGGCCTCTCCTGGCTGGTCGTGGTGGCGGTGCCGGTGCTGGCCGGCTCGATCTGGCTGGTGGTCAGGAAGCTCCCCCCGCTGTTCCGCACCATGCAGGGCCGGATCGACGTCGTCAACCGCATCCTGCGCGAGCAGATCACCGGCATCCGGGTGGTCCGCGCGTTCGTGCGTGAACCGTACGAGACGGCCCGGTTCGAGAAGGCCAGTGGCGAGCTGACCGAGAGCCAGACCCTGGTCGGCCAGCGGTTCGCGATGATGTTCCCCATCGTCATGCTGGTGCTGAACGTGAGCAGCGTCGCGGTGCTGTGGTTCGGTGCCCAGCGCGTCGATGCCGGCTCCATGCAGATCGGCTCGCTGACCGCTTTCCTCACCTACCTGATCCAGATCCTGATGTCGGTGATGATGGCCACCTTCTTGATGATGCTGCTGCCCCGCTCGATCGTCTGTGCCGAGCGGATCGGCGAGGTGCTGGACACCGACTCGTCGGTGGTCACCGCGGCCAACCCGGTCATCCGGCTGCCACAGGCGTCGGTCGTCGAGCTCGTGGACGCCGAGTTCACCTACCCCGGCGCGGAGTCGCCGGTGCTGCGCGGCCTCTCCTTCACTGCTCGGGCGGGCCAGACGACCGCGGTGGTCGGCTCCACCGGGGCGGGCAAGACCACGCTGGTCTCCCTGCTGCCGCGGCTGTTCGATGCGACTGGCGGATCGGTGCTGGTGGACGGGGTCGACGTCCGTGAGATCGAGCCCGAGCTGCTGTGGAGCCGGATCGGTCTGGTGCCGCAGAAACCGTTCCTGTTCTCTGGCACGGTGGCCTCCAACCTGCGGTACGGCAAGCCGGACGCGACGGAGGACGAGCTGTGGCACGCGCTGCGGATCGCCCAGGCCGAGGACTTCGTGCGGGCCATGGACGGGCAGCTCGACGCCGCCATCGCCCAGGGTGGAGCCAACGTCTCCGGCGGCCAACGACAACGTCTGTCGATCGCCCGGGCGCTGGTCAAACGGCCGGAGATCTACGTGTTCGACGACTCGTTTTCCGCCCTGGACGTGGCCACCGACGCCCGCCTGCGGGCGGCGCTGCGGGCCGAGACCACCGGCGCCTGCGTGATAATCGTCGCCCAGCGGGTCGCCACGATCCGTGACGCCGACAAGATCCTGGTCCTCGACGACGGCGAGCTGATCGGCAGCGGCAGCCACGAGGAGCTGCTCCTCACCTGTCCGACGTACGCGGAGATCGTGGATTCCCAGCTGAGCGCAGAGGAGGCGGCAGCGTGAGCGAGCGCAATGGGCAGCAGCCGCTCGACGGCCAGCATCGGGGTCGGCCCGAGAGCGAGATCCCCGATGCCCTCACCGACTTCCCCACCGCCGGCGAGACGCTCGTCCCGGCCGATGTGGTGGCGACCGACGACTCCGAACCGGCCCCGCTGACCAAGGCGCCGGTGCGGCCGAAGTACGCACCTCCGGCGGGTCCGCGCCCGCCCGGCTCCGCGATCGCGGTGGAGAAGTCACTCGACTTCGGCCCCTCGCTGAAGCGGCTGCTGGGACATCTGGTCCCCGAGCGGGTGGTGATCATCTTCTCGATCGTGCTGGCGGTGGCCGGCATCGTCTTGTCGGTCATCGGCCCCAAGATCCTGGGCATGGCGACCGATGTGATCTTCACCGGTTTCATCGGCAAGCAGCTGCCGGCCGGGGCCACCAAGGAGCAGGCGGTTGCTGCCCTCCGGGCGCAGGGTGACAGCACGTTCGCCGATCTCGTGCAGCGCCTTGACGTCACCCCGGGCGTCGGGATCGACTTCAGCCTGCTCAGCGAGATCCTGCTGGTCGCGTTGGGTCTCTACGTGGTCAGCTCGCTGCTGCTGTGGTGGCAGGGCTATCTGCTCAACGCGGCCGTGCAGAGGTCGATCTACCGGATGCGCAACGAGGTGCAGGGCAAGATCAACCGCCTGCCGCTGTCCTACTTCGACCGCTCACCGCGGGGTGAGCTGCTGAGCCGGGTGACCAACGACATCGACAACATCTCCCAAGCCCTGCAGCAGACGCTGTCGCAGCTGCTGACGTCGCTGCTCACCGTAGTCGGCGTGGTGATCATGATGTTCGTCGTCTCGCCCCTGCTGGCGCTGATCGCCCTGATCACCATCCCGATCTCGGTGCTCGTCACGGGAGTGATCGGCAAGCGCGCGCAGAAGCAGTTCGTGGCCCAGTGGCGGACCACCGGTGAGCTCAACGGCCACATCGAGGAGGCCTTCACCGGACAGTCCCTGGTCAAGGTGTTCGGTCGCCGGGCCGAGGTCGAGGAGGTCTTCCGGCAGCGCAACGAGGGCCTCTACAGCTCCTCGTTCGCCGCCCAGTTCATCTCCGGCATGATCATGCCGACGATGATGTTCATCGGGAACCTCAACTACGTGATCATCGCCGTGGTCGGCGGACTGCGGGTGGCCAGCGGCACCATGAACCTCGGCGACGTGCAGGCCTTCATCCAGTACACCCGGATGTTCACCCAGCCCCTCACCCAGGTGGCGTCGATGGCCAACCTGCTGCAGTCCGGGGTGGCCTCGGCCGAGCGGGTGTTCGAGGTGCTCGACGCTCCCGAGCACGCGCCGGACGCGACCGGCGCCCTGAACCCCGTCCGCGGTCAGGTCGACTTCGACCACGTGGCGTTCTCGTACACGCCGGACAAGCCGTTGATCACCGACCTGAACCTGCACGTGCGGCCGGGCCAGACGGTCGCCATCGTCGGGCCCACGGGGGCCGGCAAGACCACCCTGGTGAACCTGATCATGCGGTTCTACGAGCTGAACAGCGGTCGGATCCTCCTCGACGACGTCGACATCTCCGCGGTGCCGCGAGCCGATCTGCGGAGCCAGGTGGGCATGGTGCTGCAGGACACCTGGCTGTTCCACGGCACCATCCGCGAGAACATCGCGTACGGTCGCCCGGACGCCTCCGAGGAAGAGATCCTGGCCGCCGCCGAGGCGACCTACGTGGACCGGTTCGTGCACTCGCTGCCGGACGGCTACGCGACGGTGATCGACGAAGAAGGCAGCAACATCAGCGCCGGGGAGAAGCAGCTGGTGACCATCGCGCGCGCGTTCCTGGCCGATCCGGCCCTGCTGATCCTGGACGAGGCGACCAGCTCCGTCGACACCCGCACGGAGGTGCTGGTCCAGCACGCCATGGCCGCGCTGCGCTCGGACCGGACCAGCTTCGTGATCGCGCACCGGCTGTCGACCATCCGGGACGCGGACGTGATCTTGGTGATGGAGAGCGGCTCGATCGTCGAGCAGGGCAGCCACCACGAGCTGCTGGAGGCGCGCGGTGCGTATTGGACGCTCTACAACGCGCAGTTCGCCGGAGCCATCGAGGACGAGGAGATCGGCGAGCCGGTGGGTGCGGGCGGCTGATCATGGCTGGCCGAGCTCGAGCTGCGGCGCTGCCGCCATCGCCAGAGCAGGACGACGACGGGGGCCAGCAGCCACTGCGCGCGCCTCAGAGCGCGACCGTCCCGGTGACCCCGTCGGCCACGTGTCCGCCGACCCAGACGTCCTCCCGCTCCGCGCTCACGTGGACGCGACCCCGCCGACCGAGCACGGTCCCCTGCGCGGCCACGTACGCCGACGGCAACCGACCCGTGCCGATCAGCCACTGCGCCAGGGACGCGTTCAGGCTGCCGGTGACCGGGTCCTCGGCCAGGCCGCCCCCGACGGCGAACAAGGCGCGCACCTCGACCGCGCACTCCGCCCCCGGCGGGTGCAGACCGATGATCCCGACGTCGCGGAAGGCGCCCGGTCCCGACGGTCGGGCCGCCAACACCGTCGCGGCGTCCCGCAGCAGCACGCCGACCCAGCCGGGACCGTTGTCGACCCACTGGGCATCGACCACGTCGTCGCTGGCCACTCCCAGCCAACGGGTCAGCTCGGCCAGATCCTCGGCCGACACCGGACCGGACCGCAGCAGAGCCGGGGCCGCGAAGGCGAGCCGGTCCCCGTCCCGGCGGACCGGGACCAGACCGACCTGGCACTGCTGCACGAGCCGGTCACGGTCTCGGGGCTCACCACCCGCGGCCAGCCAGGCGTACGCCGACCCCAGCGTCGGGTGGCCGGCGAACGGGAGCTCGCCGTTCACGGTGAAGATCCGCACGCGGTAGTCGGCCGCCGGGTCGGTCGGTCGCAGCAGGAAGGTGGTCTCGCTCAGGTTGGTCCAGCGCGCGAACGCCGCCAGCTGGTCGTCGCTCAGGTCGTCGGCGTCGTGCACCACGGCCAGCGGGTTGCCGGAGGTGAGCCGGTCGGTGAACACGTCGACCTGCGAGAAGCGGTGCATGTCGTCGGCCTGTCGTCGCCTGCGGCTACAGCGCGGCGATCAGCTGATCGAGCTGATCCCGCGACCAGCCCATCTGCCCGAAGGCGGCCAGCGAAGACATCGGGAAGGTGCCGACGATCTTGATCAGCTCCGGATCCTGCAGGATCGTGCCGGATCCGGGCGCCCCGGACAGCAGCTCTCGACCGCGATCGTCGGCCAGCCACTCGTGCAGCGTCGAGTCGACACCCAGCGGGGCGGCTACCGACGGAGCGTCGATCGACACCACGACCTGGTCGGCGATGTCCCGCGAGGACGACCCGACCGCGATCTCGAACTCGCCGGCCTCCACCGCCCAGCGGCCCAGACGCACCGACCAGTAGGCGAAGGCCCGCTCATCCAGATGGACGGTGACCGTCGTCGAGGCACCCGGCTCCAACCCGACGCGGACGAAGCCCTTCAGCTCGCGGACCGGGCGCGCGACCTCGGACTCGAGATCCCCGACGTAGACCTGGACCACCTCCGCGCCGGCCACCGATCCGATGTTGGTGACCGTGGCGATGACCGCCACGGACAGATCACCGTCGGCCACCGACCCCGACACCGAAGCGGAGACGTCGCCGATGCTGAACGACGTGTACGAGAGCCCGTACCCGAAGGGATAGCTGACGTCGACCACCGCCTTGTCGTAGCCGCGGTAGCCGACGAACACGCCCTCCCCGTAGCGGACGACCCCCGGGTCGCCGGGGAAGTTCAGGAAGGACGAGTTGTCCTCCAACCGGATCGGGATGGTCTCGGCCAGCTTGCCGGAGGGGTTCGCGGCACCGGTCAGCAGATCGGCCACCGCCCCGCCGGACGCCTGACCCGACAGCCAGCAGTTCAGGATCGCTGCCGCTCGGTGGTCCCAGGTGGACAGCTGCACGGTCGAACCACCGACCAGCACCACCACGACGGAGTCACTGACCGCGCTGATCCGCTGCAGCAGCGTGATCTGGTTGGCGGGGAGCTCCATCGTCGTCCGATCGAAGCCCTCGGACTCCGACTGCACCGGAAGGCCGAGGAACACGACCACGTGATCGGCGTCGGTGGCGGTGGCGATGGCCTCGACGAGCAACGCGTCGTCGTCCTCGACCGAGTTCAGCAGGAAGCCCGGCGCGAAGTCCACTGTCACGCCCGTCCCGAAGGCCGCGGACAGCTCGTCCAGGGGGATGTCGACCCGGGTCGGGTTGACCTGCGAGCTGCCGGCACCCTGATAGCGCGGGGTCCGGGCGAACTCGCCGATCACGGCCACCCGCGCCCCCGCCGCCGGCCGCAGCGGCAGCACGCCACCGTCGTTCTTGAGCAGCACCGCCGACTCGTGGGCCACGGTCCGAGCCAACGCGTGGTGCTCGTGCACGTCGAAGGTGCCCCCCGCCTCCATCGCCGGTCGTGACCGCTCGACCAGCCGGAGCACCCGGCGTACGGCCTCGTCCAGCACCTCCACCTCCAACGTGCCGGCCCTGACCGCCTCTACCACCGCGACGTCGCTGACCCCGACCGCCGGCGGCATCTCCAGGTCCAGCCCGGCGGCCAGTGCGGCCACCCGGTCGTGCACCGCACCCCAGTCGGAGACGACCAGACCCTCGAAGCCCCACTCGTCCCGCAGCACCTCGGTCAGCAACCAGTGGTGCTCGGAGGCGTACGTGCCGTTGATCCTGTTGTAGGCGCACATCACCGTCCACGGCCGGGCGTCCGTGACGACCGCCTCGAAGGCGGGCAGGTAGATCTCACGCAGCGTCCGATCGTCGACCTCGGCGCTCACCCGGAGGCGGTCGCCCTCCTGGTTGTTGGCCGCGTAGTGCTTGAGCGAGGTGCCGACCCCGAGGCTCTGGGTGCCCTGCACCGCGGCGGTGGCGAGCGCGCCGGCGAGGTACGGATCCTCCGACAGGTACTCGAAGTTGCGGCCGCACAATGGCGACCGCTTGATGTTGACCCCCGGTCCGAGCACCACGGCGACGCCGCCCGCCCGGGCCTCGCGGGCCAGGGCACGTCCCACGGCGCGGAAGGCCTCCGGGTTCCATGACGAGGCCAGACCGGACGCCGTCGGGAAGCAGGTGGCGGGCACGCTGCCACCGATCCCGAGGTGGTCACCGCCGTCGCTGTGCCCAGCGGGCTGCGCCCGCAGCCCGTGCGGTCCGTCCGACACCAGTATCCGCTCGACGCCCAGGCGCTCCACGGCCGCGGTGTACCAGAAGCCAGAGCCCATGGTCAGGGACGCCTTCTCCTCCAGGGTGAGCTGGGCGACGACGGCGTCGACGTCGAGTGCGTCGGGCATGGACAGGCTCCTTCGGGCGGGTGCGCGGTCGGTCCTCCGGGACTGGTCTAGCAGATCGCCCGGACGCGTGCCGTCCACTGCCGACCCCAACCACCATCCGAGCACGTCGACCGTTGCCTCTACCGTCGCCACCCGCAGATCTGCTGTGATGACATCCTTCGTCGTACGAATGGTCCCGGCGGGCCGGGTGATCTCGTACGGCTGCTCCCGTTCCGGAAGGCGCACCGATGACCCGACTGCTGTCACCGATGATCGTGCTGCTGGCGTTGGTGCTCTCGGCGTGTACCGCCGGTTCCGGTGCGAGCGACCAGCCATCACGTGCAGGGGCTGCGGGCCGCGGAACGGGCTCCACCGCGCAGCCCGCCTCGGGCCCGCTCGCACCGGTCGGCGACACCCCACCCGACGCGTACGCCGCCCGCCCGATCCCGCTGGCCCAGATCGACGCCGCGATCGCCGGACTCGACGGCATCGTCGACGAGGTGATGGAGCGCACCGGCGTCCCGGGGGTGTCGGTGGCGGTGGTCCGAGACGGCACGACCGTCTACGCCAAGGGGTTCGGGCTGCGCGAGGTCGGCAAGACCGATCAGGTCGACCCGGACACCGTCTTCCAGGTCGCGTCGCTGTCGAAGTCGATCAGCAGCACCTGCGTCTCGGCCGCGGTCAGCAAGGACCTGGTGACGTGGTCGGACCAGGTGACCACCTACCTGCCGAACTTCCGCCTGTCCGACTCCCAAGTCACCGATCAGCTGACCATCGCCGACCTGTTCGCCCATCGCAGCGGGCTGCCCGCCACCGCCGGGGACGACCTCGAGAGCTTCGGGTTCGACCGGGCGACGATCATGTCGCGGTTGGACGAGTTCCCGCTGCGTCCGTTCCGGGTCTCGTACGGGTACAGCAACTTCGGTCTCACCACCGGGGGCGAGGCGGTGGCCCGGGCGACCAAGAAGCCCTGGGAGCAGCTCTGCGCCGAGATGATCTACGCACCGCTCGGGATGTCGGCGACCAGCTCGACCTACGCCGACTACCTGTCCCGGTCGAACAGGGCGACCCTGCACTTCCGCTCCGCGGAGAAGAAGTTCGAGCCGCTCTACATCCGCCAGCCCGACCCGCAGGCACCGGCCGGCGGGGTGAGCTCGTCGGCCAACGACCTGGCCCGCTGGATGATCATGAACTTGGCTCGGGGCAAGGTCGGCGCCGATCAGCTGATCAAGCCCGAGGTGCTGCAGGAGTCCCAGACCATCCAGGTGCTGAACGCGCCGGCCGAGATCCCCACCGCTCGCAGCCGTGCGTACGGCTACGGGTTCAACGTGGAGACCACCTCCACCGGTCACACCCGGTTCAACCACTCGGGAGCTTTCTACGTCGGTGCCGGCACCGGCTTCGCTCTGCTGCCGGCGGCCGACATCGGCATCGTGGTTCTCACCAACGGGTCGCCCGTCGGGGCGCCCGAGGCGATCATGACCTCCTTCACCGACCTGGTCCGTACGGGCGCGGTCGAGCGGGACTGGACCGAGTTCTTCGGTCAGATCTTCGGCGGGTTCTACGTGAACCACAGCTCGGTGGCCGAGCCGCCCCCGGCCGACGCCAAGCCGGCCAGGTCGTTGGATGCGTACGTCGGCACCTACCGGAACGCCTACGTCGGCGAGGTGATCGTCACCCGCGCGGGAGACCAGCTGTCGGTGACGATCGGCCCGAAGAAGCTGACGGCGCCCCTGACCCACTACGACGGGGACACCTTCAGCTGGCTGGCTCCCGGCGGCAACGGCGACCCGGTGTCGGCGGTCACCTTCGCCGGTGGCGGAGACGCCACGTCCCAGAGGACGGCCAAGGCGATGACGATGGAGGTCGAGCTGTTGCAGATCCCGGAGCTCCGGCGGCAGGGGTAGCGGGTGAGACCGAGAACCGAAGGCGGTGACTCTGTCCGACATGCAACTGGACCAACAGCCGCGGGCGACGACCGGCTCGGTCCGCCAGCTCGTGATCGGGCTGGTCTGCGTCCTCATCGTTGTCGGGACTGTCTTCACCATCCAGTCGATCCGTCGGATGGCCTGGGAAGGTCGCTGCGTCGAGGCCGGTGGGCAGGTGCTGCGCCAAACCGGCGAGATGGAGCCCTATCTGGCGCCGGGCTCGACGCGGCGGAGCTGACCTACTAGCCGTCAGCTCCGTCCACAGGCCAGGGCGGACTGTCAGAGCCCTCCCGTACTTTCCTTGTAGGGACCGGATCCAAAGGGAAGATGGGTGGTCGACGTGTCCGACACGAACGAGGTGGACTGTGCCACCGCGGAGGCACTGGGCGGCAAGATCTGCGCCGCCGCCGGAATCGCCGCCCAATCGCAATGCCAACTGCTGGAGCTGATCGGCGAGTTCGACGCCGGCAACGCCGTCCGCTGGTGGGACGGCGTCAAGTCCCTCGCGCACTGGCTGTCCTGGGCCTGCTCCATGTCGCCCGGCACCGCCCGCGAACACGTCCGCGTCGCCCGCGCC
>DATDBH010000059.1:0-13411 GCA_036524985.1 Microlunatus sp.
CTCAGCGGGGGCACGTTCACCATCACCAACTACGGCTCCGCCGGGACGCTGATGGACACCCCGATCATCAACCAGCCGCAGGTCGCCATCCTCGGCACCGGCGCGCTGGTCAAGCGGCCGGTGGTGATCAAGGACGCCAACCTCGGTGAGGTCATCGCGATCCGCGACATGATGTACCTGTCGATGTCGTACGACCACCGCATCGTCGACGGTGCCGACGCCGCGCGGTTCCTGTCGCTGGTCAAGGCCCGGCTCGAAGAGGGCGACTTCGGCGCCGAGCTGGGGCTGTAACCATCCGCTATCTGCTGGCCGGCGCGTCCGGGTTCCTCGGTACGGCCCTGCGGATCCGGCTGGCGTCGGAGGGCCACGAGGTGGTCCGGCTCGTACGTCGCGAGCCGGGCTCCGCCACCGAGATCGGGTGGGATCCGGACGCCGGGGCGCTGGACGAGCACGTCTTCGACGACATCGATGCAGTGGTGAACCTGTGCGGCGTCGGCATCGCCGACCGCCCCCTCACCGCCAAGCGCAAGGAGCTCGTCCGGTCCTCGCGGATCAACCCGACGCGGACGTTGAGTGGCGCGCTGGCCGCCCGGCACGAGCGGACCGGTTGGGCCCCGACGCTGCTGCAGGCCAGCGCCACCGGCTACTACTCCTCCGAGGGTTCCGATCAGCCGCTGACCGAGTCCACACCGCCGGGTACGAGCTGGATCGCCGGTCTGGTGGCGGAGTGGGAGGCCGCGGCACAGCCCGCGGCCGACGCCGGCGTGCGGGTGGTCCGGCTGCGCACCAGTCCGGTGATCGACTCCAGCGGTGGTCTGTTCCCGGTGATGAGGCGGGCCTGGTCGCTCGGGGCCGGGGCGAAGCTGGGCGACGGTCACCAGCACATGCCGGTGATCCAGCTCGGCGACTACCTCCGCTTCGTGCTCTGGTCGGCAGAGCACGGGGAGGCCTCGGGACCGTACAACCTGACGATCCCCCGGCCGACCACCAACGCCGAGTTCACCGACGAGCTCGCCGGCCAGCTCCATCGGCCGCGCTTCCTCACGGCGCCCAAGGCGGTGCTGTCGGTGGTTCTCGGGGACTTCGCCGAGCAGCTTCTCGGGGACGTCTGGCTGGTACCGCAGCAGGCGACCGACCAGGGCTTCGAGTTCCTGGCTCCCGACGTCGCCACGGCCATCCAGTTCTCGCTGCGGGACTGAGTCCGAGACCGAGGTCATGTCCGGGGCACGGTTCCCGCTGCCACACCCCACTAAACTCCGGTCATGAGCCTTGACTTCCTCTACCCCGGTCCCCTCGGGACGCGCGAGGTCGACTACCTCACCGCCTGGGAGTCGCAGCGTCAGATCCACGCCGAGGTCAAGGCCGGTGAGCGGCCGGACACGGTGCTGCTGCTGGAGCACGCGAGCGTCTACACCGCGGGCAAGCGGACCGAGCCGCAGGAGCGCCCCCTCGACGGCACCCCGGTGGTCGACGTCGATCGTGGCGGGAAGATCACCTGGCACGGTCCCGGTCAGCTGGTCGGCTACCCGATCGTCAAGCTGCCGGAAGCGGTGTACGTCGTCGACTACGTGCGTCGGCTCGAGGAGGCGTTGATCGACCTCTGCGCCGAGTACGGGCTGCACGCCGCCGCTCGGGTCACCGGTCGTTCCGGGGTGTGGTTGCCGGCCGAGGCCGGCAAGCCCGAGCGCAAGATCGCCGCCATCGGCGTCCGGGTGGCGGCCGGAGTGACGATGCACGGCTTCGCCTTCAACGTCGACCCGGATCTGCGCGCCTTCGAGACGATCATCCCGTGCGGCATCACCGACGCCGGGGTCACCTCGCTCGCGACCGAGACCGGCGACTCCCCCGGTCTGCCCGAGGTGGCGCACCTGCTCCGTCCGCACCTGGAGCGCTACCTGTCGTTCGAGCCCTACCAGCAGTCGGCTCCTCTGGCGGCGTCGACCCAGACCCCCTCCTCATCGGCGCTGCCGAAGCCCACCGTCACCTACGGTCTGGACGCGGCGGTCGCCTGAGTCTGACTCCGCGGGTCGACCCGTCCCTGGCACCCCGCTCTGGCAGGCTGGCCCAACCGGTGAGGTCAGGGGTGGGGTGTCCGATTCGACGACGGCGTGGGCGTTGCGCACCACGGGTCTGCACAAGACGTACCGGCGACGACGCGTGCCCGTTCCCGCGGTCGACCGGCTCGATCTCAACGTGCCGGCCGGCGGGGTGCACGGCTTCCTCGGACCGAACGGCTCGGGCAAGACCACAACCATCCGGATGGTGCTCGGGCTGATCCGCGCCGACGCCGGCCGCATCGAGATCTTCGGCACCGACGTGCCGAGTGGACTGCCCGAGGTCGTGAACCGCGTCGGGGCGATCGTCGAGCAGCCGAAGTTCTTCCCGAGCTTCTCGGCTCGTCGCAACCTCGAGCTGCTGGCCCGAGGCATCGGCGCCCCACGAGACCGGGTGAGCGGCGTGCTGGAGGAGGTCGGGCTGGCCGAGCGGGCAAGGGACCGCTACAAGACGTACTCGCTCGGCATGAAGCAGCGGCTGGCCATCGCGGCCACGCTGCTCAAGGATCCCGACCTGTTGATCTTCGACGAGCCGACCAACGGCCTCGACCCGGCGGGCATCCACGCCATCCGGCAGACGATGCGGAGCCTGGCCGACCAGGGCAAGACGGTGCTCGTCTCCAGCCACATCCTGGCCGAGGTGCAGCAGGTCGCCGATACCGTGTCGATCATCGGGCGTGGCCGGCTGCTGGCCGAGGGCAGGGTCGACGACATCCTGGCGGCCGCCGGCAGCGGCATGGTGCTCCGGGTGAACGACCCGGTCGGAACCGTCGCTCTGCTGCGCGCCAGCGGTTTCGGGCTGACCCTGAACCCCGATGGCGGTCTGCTCGTGGGGACGGCCCCGGACGGGTCCCCGGTGGACGGGGCCGCGCTGAACCGGTTCCTGGCACAGCGGGGCATCTTCGCCGCCGAGCTCTTCCGACAGACCGACAGCCTGGAACAGGTCTTCCTGGATCTCACCTCGGGTGCGGCGCTCGGTCAGACCGGACCGGCACCGACGCCGTCGGACCCGGGCGAAGCGCCGCCCGTCGCAGGCCAACCGGGAGAGCCGCGATGATGCACGTGCTCGGCGCCGAGATCCGACGGCTGCTCGCCCGCCGTGTCACCCTGATCGGTCTGCTCGGCCTGCTGGCCCTGATGGCCCTCTTCCAGCTGCAGGTGAGCTCGATGGTCAGCCCGCCATCGGCCGAGACCGTTGCCGCGTCCCAACGGTCCTACGACGAGTACCTGCGGGAGTGGGAGGCGAACCACGAGGAGTGGGAGGCGGACTGCGTCGATGGCGGCGGGTCCCCCCAGGAGTGTGCGCAGCCCCGGCCCGAGCCGAGCGACTGGGGTCTGGCCCCGACGGCCTACGACGTGGCCGCCTCGGTCGCCGTCTCGTTCGGCGTCTACCTCGGCGGGATGACGGTGTTCGTGGTGGCCGCCTCCTTCATCGCGGCCGAGATCTCGACCGGGTCGTTGGCGAACTGGCTCACCTTCGTACCCCAGCGCGGACGCGTCTTCGTCAGCAAGCTCGCGGTCGCCGCCGGGTTCAGTCTCCTCGTCGGGCTGCTGCTGGGAGTCTTCACGGTCGGCGCGTCCGCACTGATCACCGTGCTGCAAGGTCAGCCGCTGTCCGGCATCGACGCGATCGTGGCGATGGCGGCCCGCGGGGTGCTGCCGGTGCTCGCCTTCGGGGTGCTCGGGTTCTGCACCGGCCTGCTCACCGGGTCGACCGGCGCGAGCGTCGGCGTCTTGCTCGGCGGCGTGTTCGGAGTCTTCGTCCGCAGCATCCTCGCCTTCTCCTCGGTCTGGGCCCAGCGCCTGTCGCCCTGGAGCCCGGAGCTCAACCTCGAGGCGATCCTGCAGAACGGGACGACGTACGCGGTCGCGTCCGGGCCGACGGTCGACGACAGCGGGGTCGAGCGGGCCCTGGGTCTCGGCCAGGCCCTCGGCTACTGGGGAGTCCTGCTGGCGGCGCTGGTCGCTGTCAGCTGGCTGGTGTTCCGTCGCCGGGACGTGACCTGAGCTCCACCGGGCCTCGTCCGCACGGGTCCGCACCGGGACCCAGCGGGTCCCCAGCGAGTAGGCTGTTGCGGTGACCGTGGCCCCCGAAGGACGCAAGATGCTCCGCCTCGAAGTGCGCAACGCGAGCGTGCCGATCGAGAAGAAGCCGTCCTGGATCAAGACCACCGCACGGATGGGTCCGCAGTACACCGAGCTGCGCAAGCTGGTGAAGGACGAGGATCTGCACACCGTCTGCCAGGCGGCGGGCTGCCCGAACATCTTCGAGTGCTGGGAGGACCGCGAGGCCACCTTCCTGATCGGTGGCGACCAGTGCACCCGGAGGTGCGACTTCTGTCAGATCGACACCGGCAAGCCGGCCGATTTCGACGCCGGCGAGCCCCTGCGCGTCGCGGAGTCGGTGCAGAAGATGGGGCTGCGCTACGCCACCGTCACCGGGGTCTGCCGCGACGACCTGCCCGACGAGGGTGCCTGGCTGTACGCCGAGACCATCCGCCAGATCCACCGGCTCAACCCCGACACCGGGGTCGAGATGCTGGCCCCGGACTTCTCCGGCAACTCCGACTACCTGGACCAGCTGTTCGAGACCCGGCCCGAGGTGTTCGCGCACAACGTGGAGACCGTCCCGCGGATCTTCAAGCGGATCCGTCCCGGTTTCCGCTATGACCGGTCGTTGGACGTGCTGCGCGCCTCCCGCGCGGCCGGTCTGGTGACCAAGTCCAACCTGATCCTCGGCATGGGCGAGACGCGCGAGGAGGTGTCGGAGGCGCTGCACGACCTGCACGCGGCCGGCACCGAGATCATCACCATCACGCAGTATCTCCGCCCCTCGCCGCGCCATCACCCGGTGGAGCGCTGGGTCAAGCCGGAGGAGTTCGTCGAGCTCCAGACCGAGGCAGCCGAGGTCGGCTTCGCCGGCGTGCTGAGCGGGCCGCTGGTGCGCTCCTCCTACCGGGCCGGCCGCCTCTACCGGCAGGCCATGGAATCCCGCGACGACCTCGTACCATCGGCTGTCACCGGTTGAGTCGGGACGAGGACACCACAGAAATGAACCCCGAGGGAGTAGGGCATGGCTGACCAGGCCGGCAAGGAAGCCAAGGCGCAGCTGAAGGCGGCGAAGCAGGCCGAGAAGGCGGCGAAGCAGGCCGAGAAGGCGCGTCGCAAAGCCAGCACCGACCCGGCCGACATGGGCCGGCTGCGGCAGATCAAGCGCGCCTACACGCTCACCCACGAGTACGACAAGCAGCTGCCGTTGTGGGTGTTCGGCCCCTGGGTGGCCATCCTCGTGATCGCCTTGGTGATCGGCTTCGTGCTCGGGCACCCCATCTACGCGGGCATCCTGGGACTCACCCTCGGCATGCTGGCGGCGATGATCTTCTTGGTCCGCCGGACCAAGAAGGCCACCTACAAGCGGTACGCGGGTCAGGCCGGCTCCGCGGAGGTCGCGCTCTCGATGCTCCCCAAGCAGTGGATCTCCAAGCCCGTCATCGCGGTGACCCGCCAGCAGGACGCAGTCCACCGGACCCTCGGCCCCGGCGGACTGGTGCTGATCGGTGAGGGTGAGCCCGGCCGTCTGAAGGCGCTGCTGGCCGGTGAGGTGCGCAAGCACGAGCGCGTCGCGTACGGGGTCAAGGTGACCACCATCGTGATGGGGAACAAGGACGGTCAGGTTCCGCTGGACAAGCTGGCCGACACCATCAAGAAGCTGCCCAAGACCCTGCAGTCCAACCAGGTCACCGACATCCGCCAGCGGCTGCGCGCCCTGGACGCTGTGCGCCCCCAGGTGCCGATGCCCAAGGGCCCGATGCCGACCAGCTCGCGCCAGGTCAAGGGCTCCCGCCAGGCGATGCGCGGCAGATAGTCCTCACTCGCCCCATCTCTTTCCGAGTTGTCAGCCCGTGTGGTGGCCAGAGCGACCACAGGGGCTGACAACTCGGCCCATTTTCTGAGGACAACACAGTGGTCAACGTGGTGAATGCCGAGCGCATCAGCGTGCAGTACGGCACCCGGCTCGTGCTCGACGAGGTGAGTCTCGGGGTCTCGGCCGGGGACGTGATCGGCGTCGTCGGCCGCAACGGTTCAGGCAAGACGACGCTGCTGCGCGTCCTGAACGGCATCGACGAGCCCGACTCCGGTCGCGTCATCCGCACGGGTTCGGCGTCGATCGGCTACCTGCACCAGGCCGACGACTTCGCCCCGGAGGCGACGGTCCGTGACGTCATCGTGGGCGGCGAGGCCGATCACGTTTGGGCCGCCGACGCCTGGACCCGGGCCCTGGTCGAGCACCTGCTGGGCGCAGTCGACCTGGACAGCCCGGTCGGCCGGCTGAGCGGTGGCGAGCGCCGCCGGACGGCGCTGGTCGCGCTGATGCTCGGCGGCCATGACCTCCTGGTGCTCGACGAGCCGACCAACCACCTCGACGTCGAGGCCGTGGACTGGCTGGCTCAGCACCTGCGCACCCTGCAGGACCGGGGCACCGCGATGCTCGTGGTCAGCCACGACCGGTGGTTCCTGGACGCCGTCTGCTCCCGGGTCTGGGAGGTCCACGACGGGGTCGTCGACGCGTACGACGGCGGCTACGCGGCGTACGTGCTGGCCCGGGCCGAGCGGTCGCGACAGGCCACCCAGATGGCTACCCGGCGGAAGACCCTGCTGCGCAAGGAGCTGGCCTGGCTGCGGCGGGGCGCGCCGGCCCGCACCTCGAAGCCGAAGTTCCGGATCGACGCGGCCACCGTGCTGATCGAGGACGAGCCGCCGCCCCGCGATCGGCTCGAGCTGGAGCGGTTCTCGGTGACCCGGCTCGGCAAGGACGTCTTCGACCTGAGCGACGTGACCGTACGCATCCCGGACCGCACCCTGATCGACGACCTGTCCTGGTCGATCGGACCGGGCGACCGGATCGGTCTGATCGGCGTCAACGGGGCCGGCAAGACCACCCTGCTCCGGTTGCTCACCGGGGATCTGGCACCGGACTCCGGTCGCGTCAAGCGCGGCCGCACGATCGACATCGGGCACCTGTCCCAGGCGATGGGCGAGCTGCCCGCCGGTGAGCGGGCACTGGACCTGGTCAACCGCGAGCGACGCGTCACCCAGGTCGCCTCCGGCAAGGAGGTGACCGCGACCAGCCTGCTGGAGGACTTCGGCTTCACCGGCGAGCGGCTGACCACCCGGGTCGGCGACCTGTCCGGTGGCGAGCGCCGCCGGCTGCAGCTGCTGCGGCTGCTGATCGGGGAGCCCAACGTGCTGTTGCTGGACGAGCCGACCAACGACCTCGACATCGACACCCTGACGGTCGTGGAGGACTACCTCGACTCCTGGCCGGGAACGCTCATCGTGGTCAGTCACGACCGGTACTTCCTGGAGCGGGTGTGTGACGTGACGTACGCGCTGCTCGGCGACGGCAGCTGCGTGCTGCTGCCGGGCGGCGTCGACCAGTACCTGGAGCTGCGGCACGCCGCGGAGCTGGCCGGCGACAGGACGGCGAGCGCCACGGTGACGGACGAGGCCACGGGCGTGACCTCGACGGCCGGGCTGTCCCCGGCCGAGACCCGGCAGACCCGCAAGGACCTGGCCCGGATCGAGAGCCAGCTCGCCAAGCTGGAGCGTCGGGTGACGAAGCTGCACGAGCAGATGGCCGAGACGGCCAGCGACTACGGCAAGCTGGCCGAGCTGCAGCAGCAGCTGACCGCGGCCACCGACGAGCAGGCCGAGCTCGAGGAGGCCTGGCTGGTCTCCGCCGAGACCCTCGGCTGAGGGTCACCCCACCCGACTTCTGCACCGCTATCGACATCTGACGTTGGTTTCGCTCCAGAAGTCCGGGTGGGCGGCTGCGAGGTAGGTTGGCGCGCATGAGCGTGATCACCGTCGACTCGTTGCTCACCACTCTCCCCGAGGGTGTGGTCGTCACCGATCCCGCGACGATCGAGAACTACCGGTGGGACTGGTCCCGGGACCCCGGAGCCGGTACGCCGCTGGCGGTGGCCCGCCCGACCGACGCTGCGCAGGTCCAGGACGTCGTCCGCTGGTGCGCCGAGAACCGGGTGCCGATCGTCCCCCGGGGCGCCGGCACCAGCCTGTCCGGTGGCTCGTCGGCCGTCACCGGCGGGATCGTGCTGTCGCTGGAGCGGATGCGAGCGATCGAGATCGACACCACCACCCGGGTCGCGGTGGTCGAACCCGGTGCGTTCAACGCCGAGGTCAAGGCGGCGGCGGCCGAGCACGGGCTCTGGTATCCACCGGACCCGTCGTCGTACGAGATCTGCTCGATCGGCGGCAACGTCGCCACCAACGCAGGCGGTCTGTGCTGCGTCAAGTACGGCGTCACGACCGACTACGTCATCGGACTGGACATCGTGCTGGCCGACGGCGAGCTGATCACCCTCGGCGGCAAGCGGATCAAGGACGTCGCCGGTTTGTCGCTGCTCAAGCTGTTCGTCGGCTCGGAGGGGACCCTCGGCATCATCACCCGGGCCGTCCTCCGCCTGCTGCCCGCCCAGCCGCCCCGAGCCACCCTGGTGGCCACCTTCCCCGACCCCGAGGCCGCGGCGCGCGCAGTGGTGGCGCTGGGCCTGGTCGCTCGACCGTCGATGGTCGAGCTGATGGACAACGCCGCGATCAACATCGTCGAGGACTACCGGTCGATGGGCCTGGACCGCGCAGCCGGGGCACTGCTCCTCGTGCAGTCCGACGCGCCGGGCGTCGCGTGCACGGCGGAGATCGCCCTGGCCCAAGAAGCCTGCCAACAGCACGGAGCGACCGAGTGCTTCAGCACCGACGACGCCGACGAGGGGGAGATGTTCGCCGAGGCTCGCAGGATCTTCTTCCCGGCCGTCGAGGGTCGCGGAGCCCTGCTGCTGGAAGACGTCGGCGCCCCGGTCCCCCAGCTGCCCGCCTTGTTCGCCGGGATCGCCGCCATCGCCGCGCACCGCCAGGTCGAGATCCCGGTCGTGGCTCACGCCGGCGACGGCAACACCCACCCGACCATCGTGTTCGACCCGGCCGACACCGCGGCCCGGGACCGAGCGGCCCTCGCGTTCACCGAGATCATGGCGCTCGCCATCTCCCTCGGCGGCACCATCACCGGCGAGCACGGCATCGGCCGGCTCAAGAAGGAGCTGCTGCCCACCCAGCTCGGTCCGCGGGTGATGCAGCTGAACCGACAGATCAAGCAGCTGCTCGACCCGGACGGTCTCCTCAACCCGGGCGCCATCGTCTAGCGGCGCGGCGCGGCGCGGCGCTTGGCCGGGTTTGAACATTCCGTCACTCGACGGACATTCGTGCACGCACGGGCCGGGCCGGGTCTCCAGGCGCGGGCACCGGGCCCCCGAACATTCCGTCACTCGACGGACATTCGTGCACGTACGGGCCGGAACGGGATGAAAGCCGTCGACTGACGGAATGTTCGAGTCACGTGCCCGTCAGCACCAGCAGACCATGGCAAGACGCCGTCGACTGACGGAATGTTCCGGCCCGGGGTGCCCAGGCAAGCAAGCCGGAACCCGCTCTACCTCCGGTTCACCACCACGGTCGCCGCCGCCAGGTCCTGCAGCCCCCGCCGGTCCGGGCCGATGATCAACGGCGGTAGCGCCAGACAGATCAACGCCTGCCGCAGCACGGCGCGAGGGAAGCCGACCGGCTCGGTGTCCAGTCGGACGACGGCGATGCGACAGATGAGCTGACCGAAGCTGCCGCTGGCCACGGTGACCAGCAGGGTCGACTCGACGAAGAACGTCGCCAGGGTCATCCACGCCTGCCAACCGCTACCTGTCAGGGCCGCAGTGCCGAACAGCCCGACGGCCACGCCCATCGAGGCCGCCCAGTCGAGGAGCAGGGCCGCCACCCGGGCCCGCCAGCCCGCGAGCGACCCGCGACCGGACTCGGGCAGACCGAGCCGCTGCCCCGGATAGGGCTCGGCCGGGACCGCCGTTGCGCCGCTCTTCGCCACCCCGCGAGGCTACCCGTCCCGACCTCGGCGGACACCGCGATCGAGGACCCGCACCCGCCTGTGACGTCGGCGGCACAGAACCGAAACCGCACGGACACGTGATCTGAGTAGGTTCGCCGCGTAACCCGCCGTCGAGGTTCCGCCGGGGCCTTCCCACCCGCGCGCCTGCGACTCCATCGGGCCCCGCCGTCTAAGCCCGGCCGGGCCCCGCACACGAGGAGCCACCATGAGTGGAAGCGCCACCCGGCACGACGCGGTCGAGGCCGTGTCGTCGTACGAGATCCCGCACAAGGACTTCACCGAGCCGCTCGGCAGCCTGTTCGGCAAGAACGTGTTCGACCTGTCCCGGATGAAGAGCCGGCTGCCCAAGGTCGTCTACAACTCCGTGCTCGCCACGATCGAGAAGGGTGCTCCCCTCGATCCGTCGATCGCCGACTCGGTGGCCTCGGCCATGCGGGACTGGGCGCTGGAGAACGGCGCCTCGCACTACGCCCACGTCTTCTACCCGCTGACCGGCCTGACCGCGGAGAAGCACGACTCCTTCCTCGAGCCGGACAACAACGGCAGCTCGCTGGCCCAGTTCACCGGCAAGACGCTGACCCAGGGCGAGCCGGATGCCTCCAGCTTTCCCAACGGTGGCATCCGCGGCACCTTCGAAGCCCGCGGCTACACCGGATGGGACGTGACCAGCCCGGCGTACATCCTGGAGAACCCGAACGGCAACACCCTCTGCATCCCGACCATCTTCATCTCCTGGACCGGCGAGGCCCTGGACAAGAAGACGCCGCTGCTGCGGTCCCAGCAGGCGATGGGCGCCCAGGCGGCGCGACTGCTGAAGCTGTTCGGACACACCGACGTCGACACCGTGGTGTCGTTCGCCGGCGCCGAGCAGGAGTACTTCCTGATCGACGAGCACTTCTACTACGCCCGCCCGGACCTGATGAGCGCCGGCCGCACCCTGTTCGGAGCGAAGCCGGCCAAGGGCCAGCAGTTCGACGACCACTATTTCGGCGCCATCCCCGATCGGGTACTGGCCTTCATGATCGAGGTCGACCGAGAGCTGTTCAAGCAGGGCATTCTCGCCAAGACGCGCCACAACGAGGTCGCGCCCGGCCAGTTCGAGATCGCGCCGCTGTTCGAGAAGGCCAACCTCGCCCATGATCATCAGCAGTTGATGATGACCACCTTGAAGAAGGTGGCGGAGCGCTACGGGATGACCTGCCTGCTGCACGAGAAGCCGTTCAACGGCGTCAACGGCTCCGGCAAGCACGTGAACTTCTCCCTCGGCAACGCCAACCAGGGCAACCTGCTCAACCCGGGCGACACCCCGCACGAGAACGCCCAGTTCCTCACCTTCTGCGCCGCGATCATCCGCGGCGTCCACCTGTACGGCGGACTGCTGCGCGCGGTGGTCGCCTCGGCCAGCAACGACTTCCGGCTCGGAGCCAACGAGGCCCCGCCGGCGATCATCTCGATCTTCCTCGGTGATCAGCTGATGGACGTGTACGACCAGATCGCCAAGGGCGGCGCCACCGGCTCCAAGGGCGGCGGCACCCTCGAGTTCGGAGTCGACACCCTGCCGAAGCTGAAGGCCGATCCGGGCGATCGCAACCGGACCAGCCCGTTCGCCTTCACCGGCAACCGGTTCGAGTTCCGGGCTCCCGGTTCGGGTCAGTCGATCTCCGGTCCGATGGTGGCCATCAACGCCATCCTGGCCGACTCGATCGACTTCATCGCCACCGAGATCGAGGCCAAGCTCGCCGAGGGCACCGACTTCAACGACGCGGTCCAGTCGGTGCTGCAAGGCATCGTCACCGACCACGGCGCCGTGATCTTCAACGGTGACGGCTACTCCCAGGCCTGGCAGGAGGAGGCCGCGCAGCGCGGACTGAAGAACCTGCGGACCACGCCGGACGCGCTGCCCGAGCTGGCCGACCCGGCCGTGATCGCGATGCTCGACAAGTACAAGGTGCTGAGCCCGCGTGAGCTGAACAGCCGGTACGAGGTCTACCTCGAGCAGTACATCCTCAGCGTGCACGTCGAGGCCGTCGAGACCGCCAAGGTGGGCAAGACGTCGATCCTGCCGGCCGCGCTGCGCTACCAGGCGCTGCTCGCCGACAACGTCGCCAAGCTGACCGCGGTGGGCGTACCGGCCGACCGCACCATGCTCGACGCCGTGACCGCCGAGATCACCAAGCTGACCAGCGGTATCGCCGCGCTGGAGTCGGCGCTGGCGCACGAGGCCGGTGACTCCTCGTCGCTGGAGCACGCAACCCAGGCCAAGGACGAGCTGATCCCGCCGATGGCGGACGTCCGCGCGGCTGCCGACGCGCTCGAGGACCTGGTGGCCGACGACCTGTGGCCGCTGCCGACGTACCAGGAGATGCTGCACATCCTCTGATCCGTCCGAGCCCTTTCGTGGGCTGAGCCGGTGCGGGAGAACGAGAACGGGTTTCCAGCGGTTCGCGTGTCACACCAGTGAAACAAACGCGCAACTCGACGGAAACCCGTTCTCCGTATCTTCGCTGGAGCCGAGGACGATAGGGTGGCGCGCGCCAGCGAGACCACACGCGTACCCCTCGTACGGTTCCAGCCGCACCTCGGGTTCACCCACGATCACCGGAGGACAGATGTTCCAAAGCGCCGACGAGCTGTTGGCCTACATCAAGGACGAGGGCGTCGAGATCGTCGACGTCCGCTTCTGCGATCTGCCCGGCATGATGCAGCACTTCACCGTGCCGGCCGGTTCGTTCGACATGAGCGTCTTCGAGGACGGCCTCGCTTTCGACGGATCGTCGATCCGCGGCTTCCAGAAGATCCACGAGTCGGACATGGCCCTGCTGCCGGATCCGACCACCGCGTACCTGGACCCCTTCCGCGCCGCCAAGACGCTGTGTCTCAACTTCTTCGTGCACGACCCGCTGACCAAGGAGCCGTACAGCCGCGACCCGCGCAACATCGCGCGCAAGGCGGAGAACTACCTGGCCTCCACCGGCATCGGCGACACCGCCTTCTTCGCCCCCGAGGCCGAGTTCTACGTCTTCGACGACGTGCGGTTCGAGACCAAGCAGAACACGGGCTCGTACGCGATCGACTCCGTGGCCGGCGCCTGGAACACCGGGCGGGTCGAGGAGGGCGGCAACCGCGGCTACAAGGTCAAGTACAAGGGTGGCTACTTCCCGGTGCCGCCGGTCGACCACTTCGCCGACCTGCGCGACGTGATGACCCTGAACCTGGAGGCCGCGGGCCTGATCGTGGAGCGGTCCCACCACGAGGTCGGCACCGCCGGCCAGGCCGAGATCAACTACCGGTTCAGCACCATGCTGAGCGCCGGCGACGACCTGCAGAAGTTCAAGTACATCATCAAGAACACCGCCTGGGCCGCCGGCAAGACCGCGACCTTCATGCC
>DATDBH010000060.1:0-26931 GCA_036524985.1 Microlunatus sp.
GAAGACATCGCTCGCCTCGTGGGGCATGCGAACACGCGCACCACTGAGAAGGTCTACCGCAAGGAACTGCGGCCCGTGCTGACTCGGGGAGCGGCGGCGATGGACAAGATCTTCAGCCAGTCCTCGGACGGTACTTAGCCCCCCAGTTTGCCCCTCAGGGTTCACTGTTCGATTTGTGCGAGTAGGAGCGAGGCTACGAAACTGGCGTTTGACTAGGGGTAAGACTGGTGGAGCATAGGAGATTCGAACTCCTGACCTCTTCCATGCCATGGAAGCGCGCTACCAACTGCGCCAATGCCCCGCTGTGCTCTCGATCCGATCCCGTCGGCTCCGAGCGCCCGATGAACAATACAGGCTGACCCGCGACGAGGTGAAATCGAGCCGGCGCCGAAGCGACGACCTCAGGCGGTCTTCGAGGCCCCGGCCGACCGCTTCTGCCACCACTGGTACGCCAGCGTGACCAGGACGGCCCCTACGACGGAGCCGATGATCCCGCTCGGCCGCAGGTTCAGGCCGTCACCTGTGAGCAGGCTGATCAGCAGACCGCCGACGAACGAGCCGATCAGGCCCGTCACCAGGGCCATCGTCCAGTTGATCTTCCAGCCCGACCGGCCGAGGATGAGCTGGGCGATGGCACCGGCCATGAGGCCGAAGACGATGAGTCCGAGGATGAGCACGCGAGCATCCTAGGCCAGCGAGCCGCCCGGATCCGGCACCTTCCATGCCGGCGTCGAGTGGCGAGCAGCGGCTGCTTCGCTGCCGCCGAAGCGTCCACAGGTCGCCACTCGGTCGATGGCCGCGGGCTCAGACGCCGAGATCGTCCTCCACGTAGCGGCTGCGCCCGGCGAACACCCCGGCGACCGCCTGGGGCACCAACAGCACGAGCAGCAGCGCGAGTGGCAGGTGCCAGCTGCCGGTGGCGCCGTACAGGGCGCCGACCACGATCGGGCCCGGGATGGAGATCAGGTAGCCGATGCTCTGCCCGAACGACGACAGACCCACCGTCCCGGCCGCCGACCTGGTCCGCAGCCCGATCAGGGTCAGGGCCAGCGGGAAGACTCCCTGGGAGATGCCGAGCACGATCACCCACAGCCAGGGCGCCGTGGTCGGCATGATCCACAGTCCCAGGTAGCCGATGAAGCCGAGCCCGGTCAGCGCGACCGCGACACCACCCTGGTTGCGCAGCCGGGCCGCGAGCGTCGGCACCAGGAACGAGGTCGGCACCCCCACGGCGGGGATCAGCGCGAGCAGGACTCCTGCGTACGTGGCCGACAGCCCCGCGTCGCGGTAGATCTGCGGCACCCAGCCCATCGTCACGTACGCCTGCGTCGACTGGAGTCCGAAGAGGATGGCGACGGCCCAGGCCGTACGGCTCCGGGTGAGCCGCAGACCGCCGCTGCTCGCACCGGCCGGGCGACCACCGGCGCGTTGCCGGATCCAGCGGGCCACGCCCATCCAGAGCACCGTGGCCAGCGCGGCGGGCACCGCCCAGAACGCCAGCCCGTAGCGCCAGTCGCCGCCGAGCGCCGCCGTCAACGGCACGGTGACCGCCGCCGCGGTCGCCGCGCCAAGGGTGAGACCCATCGAGTAGACCCCGGTGACCATGCCGACCCGGTGCGGGAAAGCCCGCCGGACCACCACGGGCATCATGATGTTGGCCACCCCGATGCCGCCGAGCGCCAGGCAGCTCACCAGCACGAAGGTGGCCGTGCCGGGCATGAACGGCCGCACCGCCAACCCGACGGTGACGGCCGCCAGCGAGATCCAGATCAGCCGGCTCGGGAACGACCTGGCCACCAGCCGCGGAGCCAGCGATCCGAAGGCCACGAAGCACGCGGCCGGCAACGCGGTCAGCAGACCGGCCACCACACCACCCATCCCCAGACCGGACCGGATCTCCTCCAGCAGCGGTCCGACGCTGGTGACGGCGGGCCGCAGGTTGAAGGCGGCCAGCACCAGGGCGGCCAGGATCACGACCCCGGCGAGCGGGGTGAGGGACGGACCTTCCGGCGACGACGGTTCCGGCGCCTCGGCCGAGCTCACAGCCGCGGAGCGGTGACGTTGTACTCGGTGATCCGCCAGTAGTCGCCGGTGCGATGCCGTTCGACGGCGATCCATCCGCAGTTGTGCAGTCCGCTCAGCCGCTGCCAGCTCGCGGACGGAAAACCCACCAGGCGGCAGACACCCGCCCGGGCCGCGACGCCGTGCATGACCACGACCACCGTCGACCCGTCCGGGGCGGTCAGACCGATCTCGTCGAGGGCGGTCCCCGCTCGCTCCCCCACCTCGGCCACCGTCTCACCGGTCGGTGACCGGCGGACGTCCTCACCGGCCAGGTACGCGCGTTTGAGGTCGTCGTCGACCCGGCCGAGCATCTCGTCGATGGTCAGCCCCTCCCAGCTCCCGACGTGGATCTCCCGCAGCCGCGCGTCGGTGCGCACCGTCAGGCCGCAGCGAGCGGCCAACGGGGCAGCCGTCTGCCGGGCCCGCGACAGGTCGCTGGAGTGGATGGCCGCCGGCGCCAACTCGGCCAGCACCTCAGCCGCCCGCTCGGCCTGCGCCAGACCCCGGTCATCCAGACCGATGTCGGCCTGCCCCTGGAACCGCCCCGTGGCGTTCCACGCCGTCCGACCATGCCGCAGCACGATCAGCTGGGCGGCCGTCAACGCCGGCTGTCCACGAGCAGCGGGATCCTGGGGCAGTCGTGCCAGAGGCGCTCGAGGGCGTACAGGCGGCGCTCGTCGTCGTGCTGGACGTGCACCACGACGTCCAGGTAGTCGAGCAGCACCCAGCGCTGCTCGCGGTCGCCTTCCCGGCGGGTGGGCTTGGCGTCGAGCGCGCGCAGTGCCTCCTCGATGCCGTCGACCACTGCCCCGACCTGACGTTCGTTGGTGGCGGTGACGACGAGGAACACGTCGGTGATAGCCAGCTGCTCGGACACGTCGAAGGCGACGAGGTCGGTGCCGAGCTTGTCGGCGGCGGCGGCAGCGGCGGCCTGGGTGAGCTGCAGGGCGTGATCGGTGGCGGTCAAGGAGCTCTCTTCTATCTCGTACGGTCAGGTCGATGCCGGTCACCGTGCGGGTCGGCACCCCGCCCGGCGGTCACGTCAGGTAGAGGCCGCGCTTGGCGATGTACTGCACGATGCCGTCGGGCACCAGATACCAGATCGGCTGGCGGGCGGTCACCCGCTCCCGACATCCCGTGGAGGAGATGGCCAGCGCCGGCACCTCCATCAGCGTAATGCGCTCCGGCGGAAGTTCCGCGATCGCGGGCGAATGGAGCTCGACGCCGGGCCGCGTGCAGCCGACGAAGTGGGCCAGGTCGAACAGGGCCTGCACGTCTCGCCAGGTCAGGATCTGGGCCAGGGCGTCGGCACCGGTGATGAAGAAGAGGTCGACGTCGTCGCCGCTCTCGTTCCGCAGATCGCGGAGCGTGTCGACCGTGTACGTGGGTCCGCCGCGGTCGATGTCCACCCGGCTGACCGAGAATCGGGGATTCGACGCCGTCGCGATGACCGTCATCAGGTAGCGGTCCTCGGCCGAGGACACCTCCTTGTTGGACTTCTGCCACGACTCGCCGGTGGGTACGAACACCACCTCGTCCAGCGCGTAGCGGCTGGCCACCTCGCTGGCGGCCACCAGGTGTCCGTGGTGGATCGGATCGAAGGTGCCACCCATCACGCCCAGGCGATGGCGGTGGCCCGGGCGCGCGGCGGGATCGCGAGCCAGACCCAGCGCCGGCGTCCGCGGCTCCCGGAGGATGCCGGGGGCGTCGGTCGCAGGGCGACCATCGGGCACAGTCACGACTCAGCTGTGGGGGCGACCCTTGCCGATCGAGTAGGTGATGAGCAACAGGATGAGCAGGATACCGAAGGCGATGACGCCGAAGCCCCAGGCCGGGATCGGGATCTCGCGGTGGGCCTCCGCCTCCAGCAGTATCAGACCTAAGGTCACCTCGCACCCCTCCGTCGGCTCGATCGGGCGGCTGCCCGGACATGGATCTCCCGCGCAGCCTAGCGGCTCAGCGCACCTGACCGTCGCCCACCACCACGTACTTGGTGGAGGTCATCTCCGGCAGCCCCATGGGACCGCGGGCGTGCAGCTTCTGGGTGGAGATGCCGATCTCCGCACCGAAGCCGAACTCGCCCCCGTCGACGAACCGGCTGGAGGCGTTCACCAGCACCGCCGCCGCGTCCACCTCGGCCGTGAAGCGCTGGGCCGCACGCTGCGATTCGGTGATGATCGTCTCGCTGTGTCCGGTGCTGAAACGCCGGATGTGGGCCAACGCCGCATCGAGGTCGTCGACCACCGCCGCGGCGATGTCGAGGGACAGGTACTCGTCGGCGAAGTCCGTCTCGGTCGCCGGCACCACGGCACCGTACGCGGCTGCGCGGTCGTCGCCGTGCACCGTGACCCCGGCGTCGGCCAACGCGGTCAGCGCCCGCGGCAGGAACTCCGCGGCGGCCTCGGCGTGCACCAGCAGGGTCTCCACCGCGTTGCAGACCGACGGCCGCTGCGTCTTGGCGTTGAGCAGGATGGCCAGGGCCATCTCGTGATCGGCGGACGCGTCGACGAAGAGATGGCAGTTGCCCACCCCCGTCTCGATCACCGGCACCTGGCTGTCGCGGACCACCGCGTCGATCAGTCCGGCCCCGCCCCGGGGAATCAGGACGTCGACCAGCCCACGCGCCGCCATCAGCTCGGCGGTCACCTCGCGCGGACCGGGGATCAGCTGGACCGCGTCGACCGGCAGATCTGCGTCGGCCAGTCCCTGGCGGAGGGCCTGGACGATCGCGGCGTTCGAGTCGGCGGCCGAGGAGGAACCGCGTAGCAGGGCGGCATTGCCCGACTTGAGGCAGATCCCGCCGGCGTCGGCCGTCACGTTGGGCCGCGCCTCGTAGATGATGCCGACCACACCGAACGGGACCCGCACCTGGCGGACCTGCACGCCGTTGGCGTTCGTCCAGCCGCGGACCACGTCGCCGACCGGATCGGGCAGCCCCGCGAGGTCCCGCAAGCCCTGCACCATGCCCGTGATCCGGTCGGGCGTGAGCCGCAGTCGGTCGATCAGCGAAGCGGTGGTGCCGTTGGCCTCGGCCCGAGCCACGTCGACGGCGTTGGCGTCGAGCACCGCGGTCTCGGCCTTGTCCAGGGCGTCGGCCATGCTCTGCAGCCCGGCGTCCTTGGCGGCCCGCGGGGCGCCCGCCAGCGCTCTGGCCGCCTCACGCGCTCGTACGGCCTGCTCGATGACGGTCATCACGTGCTCCTGGCTGGTCTCGACAACGACCCCCACAATCTAGTGGCTTGTCGTCCCTGTTCCTCGGGAAGTCGCGGCGTTCAGGTGCGTGCATCGCCAGGCCGACGAGGAAGGGATACCGAGTCGTATCACGACCGAGGAGAACGCAGCGAGGTGCGTGCCTCAGGCCGACATGACGGCCAGCCGGGCGCGCACGACACCCCGCCGGCGCAGCAGGGCCCACAGCAGGTTCAGCCCCATCAGCACGCCCATCGTGGAGGCCACCATCGTGATCGACTGCTCGCCGACCAGCAGCGCCCAGGAGAACCAGAGCGCCTGGTTGACCCAGTTCAGCGCCAGGAAGGGCAGCGAGACACCGCTGATGCGCGGGGCGACGACCAGCTCCTGGAACTGCAGCATCTGAGCGATCACCGACGGCAGACCGGCGGCGATGGCGAAGACGACCGGGCCATAGGCGACGTCGAGACCGAGGGTGGTCAGGCCCAGCACCAGGCTGGGGCCGTAGGTCGCGATCCAGCTGAGCGCCCGGTCGCGGCGCAGCTGGTTCAAGATGATGAGGCTGCAGACCATGAACATCAGGTTGGGCAACCAGATGTTGGCGTGCCCGGCCACGACGCCGTGACCGGTCCAGGCCACATTGGCGGCCAGGGTGAGACGCCAGGCGGTCAGTGAGATACCCGCGGTGGTGCGGTTGCGGAGGAGCTTGACGACCTGAGGGATGGCGACAGTGGCGGCGAGGGCGGCGGCGAGCCAGCCCAGAGCGACGACGAACACGGCGGATCGATCTTTCTGCGGTCGCGCAACTGCAACCGCGGGCGTACTGAGGAGGTGGTGGACCGGCGGCACTGCCGAAAGTGCCGTCCGTTCGAGCTCGTCGCGGTGCGGTCGAGACCAATGCTACGGCCAATGTGACCGTTCTACAAAAACGATTCAGAAGGGTCGCCTCAGGGTGACCGAGAGCCCTCCCGATGGTCACGAACAGGTCACCTGAGACGTCGGTTCGGACATCCGCGAGGATGTGGCGGTGGACGGATCGCAGCTGGTCGGCGAAGCCCGCCGGATCCTCGTGTACGGGGTGACGGGCGCCGGGAAGTCGACCCTCGCGGCCCGGCTGTCCGAGGTCACCGGCATCTCTTGGCACTCGGTCGACGACCTCACCTGGGAGCCGGGTTGGATCACGGTGCCCGAGGATGAGCAACGCCTCCGGATCGCCGCGATCTGCGCCCGACCTTGCTGGATCCTCGATTCCGCGTACGGCTCGTGGCTGGAGATCCCGCTGGCGAGGACCGAGCTGATCGTGGGACTGGACTACCCGCGCTGGTTCACCTTCCAGCGGCTGCTCCGGCGCAGCGCCGTCCGGGTGATCGACCGACGGCCGATCTGCAACGGCAACCGGGAGACGATCCGCGCCATGTTCGCCCGCGACTCGATCCTCCGTTGGCACGCGTCGTCCTACGCTCGCAAGAGCGCGCGGATCCGCCAGTGGGAGAACGATCCGGACGCACCACGGGTGCTGCGCTTCACCTCAGCCCGAGAGACGGAGTCCTGGTTGCAGGGACGCTGAGGCCTACAGCCCGCGGGGCTCCATCACCGAGAACACCTCGTCCAGGATGTCCTCGGAGTCGGCACCGGCACGGCGACCCGCCTCGTAGACCTCGGCGACGCGACCCTCGACCTCGCGGTAGCGACGCTCGTAGGCCTCCTGGTCCGGTCGCCAGTACCCCACGATGTCGAAGTGCTGGGAGCGCCACTTGAGCTCGTGTCGGAAGTAGCGGCGGACGTCCCGGGCGCAGGCCGCCTCACCGGCCATCCACACGTAGCCCCGACCGGGCGGCAGCTCGATGGTGCGTACGGCGGCACTCAGCGGGCTGGGGATGGTCGCCGGGGACGGGTTGTAGGCCCAGCACACCTTCAACTCGGCCGGCGACGCCGGTCGGAAGGTCGCGGCCTCGTTCGGGGCCTCGAACACGGCGTGCGCGTGCTGGTGGGACGTGAGGTTCTCGAGGATCCGGCAGGCGGCCGGGATGCCGGTCTGGTCGGCCAGGATCAGCACCCAGTCGGCGGCGACATCGATGCCTCGCCCGTGTGGTTGCGAGATCAGCAGCCGATCGCCCGGCTGCACGCTCTCGGCCCACCGCGTCGCCACGCCGTGCTCGTGCACCACGAGGTCCACGGTGATCTGCCGCCGCTCCGCCTCCCAGCGGCGCAGGCTGTACCACCGGGGGGAGGGCTGCGGGTTGGCGAAGTGGAACTGCTGACCCTGCCGGGTCGGCAGCTCGACCTGCTGCTGGCGGTGTGGCGGGACCATCAGCCGGAACCACTCGTCCGGCGCGCCAGAGGAGCGGTAGTCCGCGAGACCGTCGCCGCCGAGGACGATCCGTCGCATCACGGACGACAGGGCGGTGACCTCGATCACCTCGGCCCGGAAGTAGGCCTCGGGCAGCGCCGTCATCTCGCTCTCAGTCCCTCTCGATCGCTCGCGATAGTTAGGTTGCCCTAAGGAACCTCAGCACCCCATCCTCGCACAGATTCCGAGGCTCGCAGCGGGTTTCCCGGCAAGCCTCAGCAATTTCTCACCCGACGCGTAGGAATGCGTGCTCACCACAGCCTCGGCGGCAGGATCTCCTCGTGCTCGAGCAGCCAGCGCTTCGTCTCCAGGCCCTGCCCGGGCGGTCCGCCGGAGTAGCCGCCGAGGCCGTCGCCGGCCAGCACCCGGTGGCAGCCGATCAGGATCGGGACCGGGTTGGCGCCCATCACCGACCCGATGGCACGCGGCGGCAGACCCGTCCCACTCAAGGTGGCGAGCTCCCCGTAGGTCACCGCGTGACCGTACGGGATCCCTTGCAGCGCCAGCAGCACCCGACGGGTGGCGGGCTCGAGCGCGCCGAGATCCACGGGGACATCGAAGTCACGGCGACTGCCGGCGAAGTACTCACGCAGCTGGTGGAGCGCCGCATCGAGCACGGGCCCGGGCTCCTGCGCGGCGAACTCGGCTGTAGACCAGGACACCCGCCGCACACTGTCCGGACCGGCCAGCACCACGATGCGACCCACGGGAGTGGCCAGGGCCGCGCGCACCAGACCGACCTCCGAGTCACCAGCCGCAGAGGTCGTGCCGGCCACCACCGGATCTGACACCTCAGCTCACCACCAGCCCGGGGTCGGCCACGCCGACCGTTCCGGCAGCGATCTCCTCCGCCCAGTGGCAGGCGACCCGACGGCCCTCCCCCAGCGTGGGGATCACCCGCAGCTCCGGCACCTCCGTGTCGCAGCGTGTCGGCTGGCGGTACGGGCACCGGGTGTGGAACCGGCAGCCGCTCGGTGGGTTGGCCGGGCTCGGCAGATCGCCGCGCAGCAGGATCCGCTCCCGGTGGTCCTCGACCTCGGGGTCGGGGATCGGGATGGCCGACATCAGGGCGATCGTGTACGGGTGCAGCGGCCGCTCGTAGAGATCGTCGCTGGGCGCCTCCTCGACGAGCCGTCCGAGGTACATCACCCCCACGGTGTCGCTGATGTGGCGGACGACGGCCAGATCGTGCGCGATCACCAGGTAGGTCAGTCCGAGCAGCTCCTGCAGGTCCTCCAGCAGGTTGATCACCTGCGCCTGCACCGAGACGTCCAGGGCACTGACCGGCTCGTCGGCGATCACCAGGTCGGGGTTGAGCACCATCGCCCGGGCGATGCCGATCCGCTGCCGCTGGCCTCCGGAGAACTCGTGCGGATAGCGGGACAGCGCGGATCGGGGCATGCCCACCACCTCCAGCATCGCGGACGCCTTGGCCAGGTGGGACTTTGCCGAGTCGAGGCCGTACTCCTCGGCGTCCTGGCTCGACAGCCCGTGCACCCTCAGCGGCTCGACCAGCAGGCTCTCGACCGACTGCCGGGGGTTGAGGCTGGACAGCGGATCCTGGAACACCATCTGCATCCGGCGGCGCAGCTGGCGCAGCGGCTCGCGCTTGAGCGCTCGCACGTCGATGCCGTCGAACACCACCGAGCCGGCGGTCGGCTCCTCCAGCCGGAGCAGCGCCCGACCCAGGGTCGACTTGCCGCAGCCCGACTCGCCCACCAACCCGTACGTCTGCCCGCGTGCCACCGCGAGATCGACGCCGTCGACCGCGCGGACGTGACCGACGGTCCGGTCGAAGACCAGACCCTGCTTGATGGGGAAGTGGACCTGCAGGCCGGTGACCTCCAGCAGCCTCGCCCCGTCGCCGCTCACCGGTCCACCCCCTCGGCCGCCTCGTCCGAGACGGCACCGGCCGGCGGTGATGGATGCACGCAGCGCATCCGGTGATCGCCGGGCCCATCGACCATCAGCGCCAGATCCGGCCTGGCGCAGGCGTCGTCGGCATGATCACAGCGCGGGGCGAAGGCGCAGGCCTCCGACCAGGAGATCACGTCACGGGGCGTGCCCCGGATCGGTCGCAGCGGCTCACCCCGCGGGCTGTCCAGTCGCGGGATGGAGGCGAGCAGACCTTCCGTGTAGCGATGCCGCGGGTGGGCGAACAGCTCCTGGCGGGTGGCGGACTCGACCACCCGACCGCTGTACATCACGTTGACGAAATCGCACAGCCCGGCCACCACCCCGAGGTCGTGGGTGATCATGATCATGGCGGTGTCCAGGTCGGCCACCAGCTCCTTGAGCAGCTCCAGCACCTGTGCCTGGATGGTCACATCGAGCGCGGTGGTCGGCTCGTCGCAGATCAGCAGGGCGGGCTTGCAGGCCAGTGCGATCGCGATCAACGCGCGTTGTCGCATCCCGCCGGACATCTGGTGCGGGTACTCCCGCAACCGGCGGCGCGGGTCGGGGATGCCGCAGCGGCGGAGAAGCTCCTCCGCCTCCGCCTTGGCCTCGGTCCGGGACACGTCGGAGTGGCGAAGCAGCACCTCGGTCACCTGGACGCCGACCGGCACCACCGGGTTGAGCGAGCTCATCGGGTCCTGGAACACCATCGCGATCTCACGCCCGCGCAGGTCGTTCAGGGTCTTCGCCCCGACCCCGAGCAGGTCCTGGCCGCGATAGCGGATCTGGCCGGTGGTGGTGACGCCCCGGCTGGGCAGCAGCCCCATCACGGCCAGCGAGGTGACCGACTTGCCGCTGCCGCTCTCTCCCACGATGCCCACCACCTGGCCCGGACGCACCACGAACGACACCCCGTCCACGGCGTGCACGGGTCGGGAGCCCTTGCGGGCGAAGGTGACTGACAGGTTGTCGACCTCGAGCAGGTTCTCCTCGCGGTTCACCTCGGCTCTCGGCCGCCCCTTCGTCAGGGTCTCTTCCCTCATCATCGCCTCGACTTCGGGTCCAGGGCTTCCCGGAGCGCCTCACCGAACAGGGTGAAGCCCAAGGCGGTGACCGCCATGCAGATGCCGGGCATGATCGCCAGCCGCGGGTCGCTCTGCAGCCGATCCTGGGCCTTGACCAGCATCCGACCCCACTCGGCGACGGCGGGATCGGGTTGCCCGAGTCCCAGGTAGGAGAGCGCGGCGACCTCGATGGTGGCGGTGGCCAGCACCAGGGTGGCCTGCACGATCAGCGGCCCGAGGGAGTTGGGCAGCACGTGGCTCATCACGATCCGGCGCTGGCGCAGTCCCAGGGAGGAGGCCGCCAGCACGTAGTCCTGGCCGCGCTGCCCCAGCATCGACCCGCGCAGCAGCCGGGCGAAGATCGGCACCTGCGCGATGCCGATGGCGATCATGATCGCCCAGGGGGTCCGGCCGAGCACCGCGGCGATGCTGACCGCGAGCAGCAGCGAGGGGATGGACAGCAGGATGTCCACGAAGCGCATCACGCCGGTGTCCCACCAGCCGCCGAGGCCGCCGGCGAGAATGCCCAGGATCGCCCCGCCGAGCACCCCGATCATGGTCGATACGATGCCGATCACCAGCGTCTGCCGTGCCCCGTAGATCAGCTGGGTCAACATGTCGGACCCGAACGAGTCCAGCCCGAGCGGGTGCTCGGGGGACGGTCCGGGCACCGAGCTCGGCGTCACCTGATCGATCCACTCACTGGTGGCCGGCTCGTACGGGGCCAGCACGGGCGCGAAGACGGCGACGAGCACCAGCATCGCCACGATGGCGGCACCGATGATCGCCGACGGGCTGCGCCGCAGTCGGCGGAACGCGCCGCGCCACAGGCTGGTGCCGCGCTCGTCCTCGAACGGCTTGCCCAGCAGTCCTTCGTTGATGGCGCCCTGGGTCGCATCCAGTGCGGTCATGGGTGGAGCCTCCCGGGAGTGCAGGAGCGATTCGCGGCGACACGCTCTTCGTCGTCGCGAATCGCGACGAACGAGTGGGACTCTGCGGAGCCCAGGACCGCGGAGCGCGAAGCGCGACAGATCCATACCGTCATGGAGTGATCACCTCGTCCTCAGCCGGGGATCGATGACGCCGTACGCCAGGTCGACCAGCAGGTTCACCACGGCGTAGATGACGGCGATGAACAGGATGAAGCCTTGCAGGACGGCGAAGTCGAGACTGCTGATCGCCTCGAACAGATAGGACCCGATGCCGTTGATGGCGAACACGGACTCGGTCAGCACCGCGCCGGCCAGCAGCGCGCCGGTCTGCAGACCGATCACGGTGATCACCGGCAGCAGGGCGTTCCGGAGCACGTGCCGGCGGGTGATCACCCCCTGGGAGAGTCCCTTGGCGTTGGCGGTGCGGACGTAGTCCTCGTTGAGCACGTCGACCACCGAGGCCCGGGTCATCCGCACGATGATCGCCAAGGGGATGGAGCCGAGGGCGATGGCCGGCAGGATCAGGTGCAGCACCGCGTCCCAGGAAGCATCCCACTCCCGCGTCAGCAGACCGTCCAGCACATAGAAGTTCGTGATGTGCGTGGCATCGATCCGCGGGTCCTGCCGGCCCGAGGACGGCAGCACCGCGAGGGCGCCGAGCGGACCGGGAAGCCCGACGGCGAACACCAGCTTCAACATGTACGCCAGCACGAAGACCGGGATGACCACCCCCGCCAGTGACGTACCGACCGCGAAGGTGTCGAGCCATCCTCCGGCCCGCTTGGCGGCCCAGTAGCCGAGCGGGATCCCCACCACGATGGCGAACACCAACGCCGCGATGGCGAGCTCCAAGGTGGCCGGGAAGCGTTCGACGAAGGTCTCCAGCACGGGCTCGCCGGTGCGCGGCGAGCTGCCGAAGTTGCCCTGCAGCAGCTGTGAGGCGTAGATCAGGAACTGCTGGATCAACGGCTGGTCGAAGCCGTACTGGGCGTTCACCGAGGCGATCGATGCGGGCGTCGCCTTCTCGCCGAGCAGCGCCCGGGCGGGGTCACCGGGGAGGGCCCGGACCCAGACGAACAGCAGGACGATGAGCCCCAGCAGCACCGGGATCATCAGCAGGATGCGCCGGACCACGAATCTGAGCACGCTTGTCTGCCTCCTCCGGATGTGTCGGGGATCAAGACGTCAGACACGGTACGGGGCGGCATCCGCTGCGGGATGCCGCCCCGGCCGTCAGATCACCGGGTGACGGTGACGTTGTTCCAGACCTCGTCCTGCACCGGGCTGGCGACGTAGCCCTGCACGCCCTTGGCGAACGCCAGGGACGGGGCCGGATGAGCCAGGGGGATGCCGGGGACGAACTCGGCGATCTGGGCGTTGATCTTCTCGTACGCCGGCGCCTGCTCCTCGCGGGTCGGCAGCTGCCGGGCGGCCGACAGTGCGCTGAACAGCTCCGGGTTGTCGAAGCCCCACTCCGAGGACTTGCCGCCGAAGAAGACGCCGACGAAGTTGTCCGGGTCGTTGTAGTCGCCCGTCCAGCCCAACAGGTGGATGTCGTGCTTGCTGGAGCCGGCGTCGCCCTGGATCATGTCGAGGTAGTCCGGGCTCCACTTGGCGGCGACCGGGGTGACCTTGATGCCGGCCTTCTCCAGCTGGGACTTGATCACCGCGAAGGTGTCCTCCGGCGACGGCATGTACGGCCGCGAGACACCGGTCGGGTAGGCGAACTTGAGCTCCAGGTTCTCCTGGCCCGCCTCCTCGAGCAGCTTCTTGGCCTCCTCGACGTTGTACTCCGGGGCCTCGATCGAGTCGTTGTAGCCCTCCACCAGGTCCGGCATGAACTGGGTGGCGGTGATCGAGCCCTCCGGCAGCGAGGATTTCACCACGGCCTGCTTGTCGATCGCGTGCGCGATCGCCTCGCGGACCCTGATGTCGGCCAGTGCCTTGTTCTTCTGGTTCATCCCCAGGTAGAGGATGTTGAACGCCGGTCGGTTCTGGATCTGGAATCCGGCGTCCTTCAGGGGCTGGATGTCGGCCGGCCCGACCAGGTCGTAGCCGTCGATGTTGCCGGCCTGCAGCTCCTGGGTCCGGGCCTTCGGGTCGGAGATGGTCCGGATGATCACCTGGTCGACCTTGGCCTTGTCGCCCCAGTAGCTGTCGTTGCGCTTCAGGGTGACCTGCTGGTCGCGCTCCCACTTGTCGAAGACGAAGGGTCCGGTGCCCGTCGGGTGTTCAGTGGCGTACGCGGAGAACCGCGGATCGGCCTCGGTGCCGGAGGTGTTGTCCGCGTCGTACTCCTTCAGGGCCGTGGGGCTCTGCATGGAGAAGGCCGGCAGGGTCATGGTCTGCACGAACGAGGCGAACGGTGTGTTCAGCTTGATCGTGGCCTCGGTCGCGCTCGGCGCCTCGCAGCTGTCGTAGATGCCGCCGGTCTTGCCGGTCTTGAAGCCACGGAAGATCTTGCCGTAGTAGTAGGTGAGGTTCTCGGACTGGTTGAGGCCGGTCCAGTTGTACCAGCGCTCGAAGTTGGCACAGACCGCCTCGGCGTTGAAGTCGGTGCCGTCGGAGAACTTCACTCCCTCCCGCAACGTGAAGGTGTAGGACTTGCCGTCCTCGGACGCCTTCCACTCCGTCGCGAGCAACGGCTCCAGCTCGGTGGTGCCGGGCTTGAGGCTCACCAGGCCCTCGAACTGCTGGCGGGCGACGCGGAAGGTCTCACCGTCGCTGGCCATCGCTGGATCCAGCATGACCGGGTCCGACGAGGCAGAGAAGACGAAGTCGCCCCCACCCTCGTCGGTGGTGGCGCCGGTCTCGCGCTGGCTCTGTGCACAGGAAGCCAGACTGCCGGCCAGGGCGAGCGCTGCGACGGCAGCGATCCCCCGACGCAAGATTGTGGTGTTTCGCACGCGGTTCACCTCGTGTATTTGGCGGGGCCTGGACCCATGGGCAAAGGTCTACGCGCCCAGGCGGCTGACGAACGAAAAGTGACATTAGCCCAGATGCGCGCCGGATCACACCTCCCGCACTCAGCCGCAACCGATCGGTTACCCGCCGGTAGGCCCGCTCAGCGGTCCGGGGCCGTGGGTTCCATCACGACGAGGGCGTCCTTGTGCACGACCGTACGGTCATAGCCGCTGCCGCCTTCGGCGGCGATCTGCCGGGTGGTCTTGCCCAGCAGCGCGGGGATCTCGTCGGCATCGAAGTTGACCAGCCCGCGCGCCACCACCCGCCCCTGCAGGTCGACCAGGTCGACGGCCTCGCCGGCGGAGAACCGACCGCGGACCTCGGTCACCCCGGCGGGCAGCAGGGACGCGTTGCGGGTGACCACCGCCCGCACGGCCCCGTCGTCGAGGACCAGCTCACCGCGGGCGTCGGAGGCGTGCCGGAGCCACAGCTGGCGGGTGGGTCGGCGCTTGCCGGTCGGGTGGAAGACGGTGCCGACCGGCTCTCCGCCGACGGCTCCGGACACCTGCGCAGCGGACGTGAGAACCGTCGGGATCCCTGCGGAGGTGGCGATCTTGGCCGCATCGACCTTGGTGATCATGCCCCCGGTGCCGACCGCCGTGCCTCGGCTCGAGATGTCGATCGCGGCGAGCTCCTCGTGCGCGTACACGTCCGTGATCCGCTGCGACGCGGGCAGCCTCGGATGGCCGGTGTAGAGCGCGTCCACGTCGCTGAGCAGGATCAACGCGTCGGCGTGCACCAGGTGCGCGACCAGCGCGGCGAGCCGGTCGTTGTCGCCGAAGCGGATCTCGTGGGTGGCCACCGTGTCGTTCTCGTTCACGATCGGCATCACGCCGAGCTCGAGCAGCCGACCGAAGGTGCGGTACGCATTCCGGTAGTGGCCGCGCCGCGTCACGTCGTCGACCGTGAGCAGCACCTGCCCGACCTCGATGCCGTGGACCGCGAACCGGTGGGTGTAGTAGCCCATCAGCAGGCCCTGACCCACCGAGGCCGCGGCCTGCTGGGTGGCCAGGTCGCGCGGCCGGGTCCGCAGTCCGAGCGGGGAGAGCCCCGCGGCAATGGCTCCCGAGGAGACCAGAACGACCTCGCGTCCCGCCGTCCGGGCGAGGGCCAAGGTGTCCACCAGGTGCTGGATGCGGTCGGGGTCGATCCCGCCGGTCGAGGTGGTCAGCGAGGACGAACCGATCTTGACCACGATCCTGTGCGCCCCGGCGATCTCCGCCCGCAGGTTCTCGCGCGCCACCTCGCCCGAACCCGACTCCGCTCGGGTTCGAACCCGAGCGGAGTTGGAATTCTGGTGCCCGGCGTCAGTCGTCATCGGACCAGTTGTCGGTGAACTCGATTCCGCCCTCGTCGTCGGAGTGGTAGGCCTCGTCCTTCTCCCGTCGCCGGATGGCAGCCGGCCGCTCCTCGGTGAAGCGCTGATCCTCCCCGCGACGGCTGAGGATCTCCGCCCCGATGTCGATCTGCGGCCGGAAGTCGAAGACGACCGCGTCCTCGCCACCGATGGCCACCCCGTCGCCGGCCTGAGCGCCGAGCAGCAGCAGCTTGTCCTCGATGCCGATCCGGTTCAGCCGGTCGGCCAGGTAGCCCACGGCCTCCGGGTTGCCGAAGTCGGTCTGGCGGACCCAGCGCTCGGGCTTGGCCCCCTGCACCCGCCACAGCTCGTTCTCGCGGCGGATGGTGAACTCGTCCGCACCGGCGACCGGGGTCGGGCGCAGCACGATCCGGGCGGGCGGGGGCGGCGGCAGGGCGGCGCGCCGCTGGGCGACGAGCTCGGCCATCGCGAAGGTCAGACGCTGCAGCCCGGCCCCGGACTTGGTCGAGATCTCGAACACCCGCAGGCCACGCGCCTCGAGCTCAGGGCGCGCGATCTCGGCCAGCTCACCACCGTCGGGGACGTCGATCTTGTTCAGCGCCACCAGTCGGGGACGATCCTCCAACCCGCCGTGGGCGGCCAGCTCGGCCTCGATCACGTCGAGGTCGCTGACCGGGTCACGACCCGGTTCGAAGGTGGCGCAGTCGAGCACGTGCACGATCGCGGCGCAGCGCTCGATGTGGCGGAGGAAGTCGTGGCCCAGGCCGCGGCCCTCGGAGGCCCCCTCGATCAGTCCGGGCACGTCGGCCACGGAGTAGGTCGTCTCCCCCGCGACCACGACCCCGAGGTTGGGGATCAGCGTGGTGAACGGGTAGTCCGCGATCTTCGGCCGGGCGCGGGAGACGGCTGCCACCAGCGACGACTTGCCGGCGCTCGGAAAGCCGACCAGACCCACGTCGGCGACCACCTTGAGCCCGAGGGTGACCGTACGGGTGTCGCCCTCCTCACCCAGCAGGGCGAAGCCGGGAGCCTTGCGGGACGACGAGGCCAGCGCCGCGTTGCCGAGGCCTCCTCGCCCGCCGGCTGCGACCACCACCTCGGTGCCGTGGCCGGTCAGATCGGCCAGGACCTCCCCGGTGTCGGCGTCGCTGACCACGGTGCCGTCGGGCACGGCGAGCACGATGTCCTCGCCGTTGGCCCCGTTGGCGTGGTCGCCCTTGCCCGGGACGCCGTTGTCGGCCCGCCGGTGGGACTGGCGGTGGAAGTCGACCAGGGTGGTCAGGCCGGTGTCGACCTTCAAGATCACCGATCCGCCGTGGCCACCGTTGCCGCCGTCGGGTCCGCCCAGCGGCTTGAACTTCTCCCGGTGCACCGAGGCGCAGCCGTGGCCGCCGTTGCCGCCGTAGACGTGCAACGTCACCCGATCGACGAAGCTGGGGATCGCCACGGGCTCGCCTCTTCTCTCTCGTGCGACAACGTGACAGAGGGTGGCCCAGATCTGGGCCACCCTCCGTCGTCAAGCTGTAGGGGTCGGTAGGTGTGTGGTCCGGTCGGTGACCGGGGGTGTGGACCTAGGCCGAGATGGTGGCCTCGGCCGGCAGGATGTTGACGACCCGGCGACCGCGGCGGGTGCCGAAGTCGACCTTGCCCTCGACGAGCGCGAACAGGGTGTCGTCGCCACCGCGGCCGACACCGTCGCCCGGATGGAAGTGGGTGCCGCGCTGGCGGACGATGATCTCGCCGGCGTTCACCTGCTGGCCGCCGAACCGCTTGACGCCCAAGCGCTGGGAGTTGGAGTCCCGACCGTTGCGGGTCGAGGACGCGCCCTTCTTGTGTGCCATGTCAGTGCTTCCTAGCTCTCGATCCCGGTGACCTTGACCTGGGTGTACCGCTGGCGATGACCCTGACGCCGGCGGTAACCGGTCTTGTTCTTGAACTTGACGATCCGGATCTTCGGACCCTTCGTCTCGGCCAGGACCTCGACGGTCACCTTCGCACCGGCAAGGCCGGCGGCGTCGGAGGTGACGGCCTCGCCGTCGACCACGAGCAGCGGGACCAGCTCGACGCTGTCCCCCGGCTTCTCGTTCCGCCGGTCGACCTCGAGGACATCACCGACGGCCACCTTGTGCTGACGGCCACCACTGCGCACGATCGCGTACACGCCTGACCCACTCTTTCGTTTACGACTGGTTGCAACGGCGATCCAGAGGACCTCACCTGGACACACCTGACGGGCGCGCCAGAGCGCACACCGGGGATCAAATCTACCCGGGCGCACCAGACGGGTCAAACGAGCACCACCCGACGTCCACGGCAGCACCACACTACGCTCGCTCCCGTGCTCCCCCACCTCACGGCCACGGCCTACCTGACGGCCCTTCGCGAGGGTGGTTCTCTGCCGGGACTTGTCGAAGCGGACGATCTGGGCACCTACGTGGTGAAGTTCGCCGGCGCCGGCCAGGGACCCCGAGCCCTGGTCGCCGAGATCGTGGTCGGCCGGCTCGGCCAGGAGCTGGGGGTACGGATTCCGGAGCTGGCCCTGATCGACGTCGATCCCGAGATCGGCCGTCGCGAACCGGACCAGGAGGTCCAGGACCTGGTGACCGCCAGCGCCGGGCTGAACCTGGCGATGGACTTCCTGCCGGGCTCGATCGGCTACGACCGGAGCTTCGACGTGCCCGTGGCCGAGGCGTCCGCGGTCGTCTGGCTGGACGCCTACGTCGCCAACGTCGACCGCAGCCGGCGCAACACCAACCTGCTCATCTGGCACCGAAGCCTTTGGGCGATCGACCACGGCGCCTGCCTGCGCTTCCACCACTCCTGGGGTGATCCGCGGCGGTTCGCCGAATCGGCGTACGACTACGGCGACCACGTGCTCGGCGGCTTCGGGCGGCCACGAGACGTGCACGACCGGTTGGGCGGGAGGGTCACCCCCGAGCTGCTGGCCACGATCCTGGCCGATGTGCCGGATGTCTGGCTGGCACCGGATCCGACCCGTCCGGACCCGCAGGCCCCGCCGGACGCCGGGGCCGCCCGAGAGCGCTACGCGGAGTTCCTGCTGGCCCGGCTGGCGGCGGCGGACCGGTGGCTGCCGTGACCCGGCACCGTCGGGAGGCGTTCCAGTACGCCGTGCTGCGCGCCGTGCCGCGGGTCGACCGTGGTGAGTTCGTCAACATCGGGGTGATCCTCTACTGCCAGGCGATGGACTTCCTGCGGGCCGGGGTCGCGGTCGACGACGTACGGCTGCGGGTGCTGGCCTCCGATGTCGATGTCGACGCCGTCCGGATCGCGGCCGACGCCGTCGCCCGGGCCTGCCACGAGCCGATCGGCACGGCCCGCGAGAACACCGGGCTGGCCACCCGGTTCGGGATGCTGACCGCCCCCCGCTCCACGGTCGTCCAACCCTCACCCGTGCACGCCGGTGTCACCCACAACCCGGAGCGCACCCTGGTCGACCTGATGTCCCGCCTGGTCGGCCCGGCCCGCCGTTCCTAACCCGCCTTTTGTGCCGGTATCCACAACTGGTGATGCTGTCGCTCCAGAATCCGGAGCCGGTCAGCGGTGGGCGGCGCCCGTATCCGCGGCCTCCGCCGCAGCCAGCAGCTCGCTGCGGTGGGCCAGCGTGGTCCGTACCCGACCGTGGGAGCGGCCCAGCTCGACCTCCGCGGCGTCGATCCGGTGCCAGCCCTCGATGCCGAGCGGCTCGATACCCCGCTCCGCCAGCAGGGCGGTGAGCGCCCCGATCCGGCCGTGCGGCACCAGAGCACCGTCGTGGACGTCGTGCAGCAACGAGGTCACGGTCTCCACCGCATCGGACTTGTTGGTGCCGATCACCCCGGTCGGCCCGCGCTTCACCCAGCCCGTCACGTACTCGTCGGCGGAGAAGCCGCCGTCGCGGATCACCCGGCCCTCGGCGTGCGGCACCCGACCCGTGCCCGCATCGTGCGGCACCCCGGGCAGCGGCTCGCCCCGGTAGCCCACCGAGCGGACCACCAGCTGAGCGGGGATCACCCGGTGCTCGCCGCGGCCGATCACGGCCCCGTCGGCGTTCAGCGTCGTCCGCTCCACCTCCACGCCCGAGACCCGGGCATCACCCAGGATGCGCACCGGGCGGGTCCAGAAGTGCAGGTGCACGCGCCGCGACGCCGACCCCCGGGGGCGGTCCGCCCACTCCCGCAGCACCACGAGGTTGCGGGCCGCGACCTTGTCCCGGCCGACCACGGCCAGGCTCGACGCGTCCAGCTCGAGGTCGAGCGGATCCACCATCAGATCCAGGTCGGGGATCTGGCCCAGCTCGCGGAGCTCCTTGGTCGTGAAGGCCGTGTACGCCGGCCCGCGCCGGCCGAGCAGGTGGACGTCACTGACCCGCTTGTGGTCGAGGGAGTCCAGCACCTCGTCGGCCATGTCGGTGTCGACGAGCTCCTCGGCGTGCTTGGCCAGGATGCGCGCGACATCGAGTGCGACGTTGCCGACGCCGACCACCACAGCGTCCGTGGTCGTCGCGACCAGCTCGGTGAACTGCTCCTGCTCCAGCCGCGTCGGCACGGCGACGCCGAGCCGCGCCGCCAGCGGTGGGTGATGCGCCGTCGCCGACCCGTCGGCGTCGGGATGGACATCGGGGTGCCCGCAGTACCAGGCGACGAACTCGGCCGCGGCGATGCTGCCGGTCAGGTCTTCGCCGGCGATGTCGAGTCGCTTGTCGCTGCCGGCTCCGAAGGCGTAGATCACCGCGTCCACGCTGTCCCGCAGCTCGTCGGCCGTGAGGTCGACCCCGATGGTGACATCACCGAAGAACCGCACCCCGGTCTTCTCCAGGGTCCGCTCCAAGGTGGTGCGGACGGAGCGGATCGACGGGTGGTCCGGCGCCACGCCGTAGCGGACCAGGCCGAACGGCACCGGTAGTCGATCCAGCACGGTCACGTCCACGACGACGTCGCTCTGCTGGGTCAGTGCCTCGGCGGCGTAGATGCCCGACGGGCCGGCGCCGACGACCGCCACCACCAGAGGTGGCTGATCGTCGTCGGCGGCTCGGGTCGTGGGAGGGGGGCCTGCTCCGTTGTCCGGCACGGGACCAACCTAGCCAGGCCCGCGCCAGACGGTTCAGCCGGCGGAGGCCGGCTCGTCGGCGGCCTGACGGTCGGACGTCGATTCGGGCTGGCTGTCGGACGTCGCCTGGGGCGAGCTGTCGGATCCGTCGGATCCAGCCTCGGAGCGGGGCGCCGGAGGGGTCGGCACCGGGGGTTTGGCGTTCCCGTTGGCCGACCGGTCGCCGCGACCACGACCACGGCCGCCTCCACCGTTCCCGCCACCGCCACCGCGGTTGTCGCGTGAACCTCCGTCGGGCTGCTTCTGGGACTCGACCGGCACGTCGGAGATCTCGTACCCGCGGCCGTGGCAGACCTCACACTCGGTGGTGAACGCCTCGAGCAGACCGGTGCCGATCTTCTTCCGGGTCATCTGCACCAGGCCGAGGCTGGTCACCTCGGCGACCTGGTGCCGGGTCCGGTCGCGACCCAGGCACTCGACCAGCCGGCGGAGCAGCAGCTCGCGGTTGCTGGGCAGCACCATGTCGATGAAGTCGATCACGATGATGCCGCCGATGTCGCGCAGCCGGAGCTGGCGGACGATCTCCTCCGCAGCCTCCAGGTTGTTGCTCGTCACGGTCGCCTCGAGGTTGCCGCCGCTCCCGGTGAACTTGCCGGTGTTCACGTCGATCACCGTCATGGCCTCGGTCCGATCGATGATCAGCGAGCCACCCGAGGGCAGGAACACCTTCCGCTCCAGCGCCTTCGAGATCTGCTCGTCCAACCGGTACTTCGCGAAGAGATCACCGTCGGCCTCGACGTCCCAGCGGCTGAGGCGCTCGTGCAGGTGCGGGGCGACGTGCTCGACGTAGGCGTCGACGGCCTCGTACGCATCCGTGCCCGAGCCGTTGCCCTGGATGATGAGCTCGGCGAAGTCCTCGGTGAACAGGTCGCGCACGATCCGTACAGTCAGGTCCGGCTCGCCGTACATCAGCTTCGGCGCGCTGCCGGACTTGACGTTGCGCTCGATGGCCTCCCACTGTGCCTTGAGCCGGTTGACGTCGCGGACCAGCTCGTCCTCGCTCGCGCCCTCAGCCGCCGTCCGGACGATCACGCTCGCCGACTCGGGGACGAGATCGCTGAGCACCGACTTGAGCCGCTTGCGCTCGTTGTCGGGCAGCTTCCGGGAGATCCCGGACAGATGCCCGCCCGGGGCGTACACGATGTAGCGACCGGGCAGGGTGACGTGACTGGTCAGCCGGGCGCCCTTGGCTCCGACCGGGTCCTTGGTCACCTGGACGAGCACGCTCTGGCCCGACTTGAGGACATTCTCGACCTTGCGCTGCTGACCGTTCGCACCGAATGCGTCCCAGTCCACCTCACCGGCGTAGAGCACGGCGTTGCGTCCGCGGCCGATGTCGATGAAGGCGGCCTCCATCGACGGGAGGACGTTCTGCACCCGGCCCAGGTAGACGTTGCCGATCAGCGACGCCGCCGATTCGCGGTCGACGTAGTGCTCGACCAGGATGTCGTTCTCGAGCACCGCGATCTGGGTCAGGTCATCGCGCTGCCGGATGACCATCTTGCGGACCACGGACTCCCGGCGGGCCAGGAACTCGGCCTCGGACAGGATCGGCGCCCGGCGGCGACCGGCCTCGCGGCCCTCCCGGCGACGTTGCCGCTTGGCCTCCATCCGGGTCGAGCCCTGGATGCCGGTGACCTCTTCGGCCGCCTTCTGGCGGGACCGCGGCTCGCGGACCCGGACGACGACCTCGGCCGGGTCGTCGGCGGACGGGGCACTGTCCTCACCGCGGCGACGGCGACGGCGGCGGCGACGGCGTTGCCCGTCCTCGGCGGAGTCCTCGGTGTCGTCCTCGACCGCGTCGGCAGCACCGGATCGATCGGAGCGATCGCCGCCCCGCGACATGTCGTCGCCCTCGGACTGGGCGGCAGGGTCGGCGGACGCGTCGTCGGCTCGTGGCTCGGCCGAGGACGAGGCCGGGTCGACCCGCGGTCCGTCGTCGGCCGAGTCGTCGCCGTCGGTGTTGTCACCACGGGAGCCGGGCTCGCCGTCACCGCCACCGCCGCGACGACGGCGGCGGCCGCCGCGACGCCGGCGGCGGCGGCGGGGAGACCCGGTCTCGTCGTTCTCGTCGGTGGTGGCCTCGTCCCCGTCGTCGGCGCTGGACTCGTCGTCGCCGTCGGACTCCTCGTCCCCGTCCTCGCTGTCGTCGGCGTCTGCGTCGTAGCTGTCTGACGTGTCGGCTCCGGCGGTGTCGGCTCCGGCGGTGTCGGCTCCGGCGGTGTTGTCCGCGTCGGCTGGAGTCTCGACCGGGTCAGCACCGCCCGTCGACTCAGCGACCTCGGCTACGTCGGTGTCGGCGGCCGGAGCGCTCGACGCCTCGGCGACACCGGCCTCGGCGACACCGGGATCGGCGTCCGTGGGCTCGGCGGTGAGGGTGCTGGGCGGCAGCTCGGCGGTCAGGGCCGTCCGGATCTCGTCGAGGGCGGCAGCCGCGACGGGCGCTGCGGACTCCTCGTCCTGCACCTCGACCGCGGATGTCGCCTCGGAAGCGGGGTCGGCCACCGGAGGCGGCTCGGCGGCGGCATCGGCCGCCGCGGACAGCTCGGGAGCGGCCGCAGGCTCGGCCGCCGCCTTCTTGGTCGCCCGTTTGCGTGGGGTCCGGGCCGGACCGTCGCCGGTCGCCTTCGCGGCTCGCTTCCGAGCGGTCTTCTTGGCGGGTGCCGGCTGTTCCTCAGCGACCGGTTCAGTCGACGCCGACTGCGCGTCCGCCTGGTCGTCCACCGGCGCGGACTCGGTGGTCATGGCCGGGGTTGCGTCCGCTGGCTGCCTCGCCGCTTCGGGTTCGAGGCCGGCCGACGGCGGACCCGCCTGGCGTGTCGCCGCGCGACGGCGGCGCCTGACCGGCGTGCCGCCGGAGTCCGTGGCCTGGTCGGCCGCCGGATCTGCCGCGGTGTTGTCATTCGTGTCGGGCTCGTTGTCGAGCATCCGGACTCCTTCAGGTGCGCAGATGCACCTCATGTCGGTCGCGACGGCGGTGAGGACCGCGTCGCGGAAAGCCTGTGGCGTCGATGGCCAGGCGCCGAATCTCCCGCGGTCAGGCGGTCCGCTGGTGCGGCCGCTCGTCGCGGTGAAGATGGCACCCGCAGCATCCGCGAGCTGTCACCTCGTGGAGCGGGAAGTCATCGACGTGAGGTGCGGGCGCACCTCAGCCGGAATCCATTGTCCCACACCGCCACGACTTTCCCTCCGCACGGGTCACAGGGGCGCGGCGATGGCTCCGGTGGACTCGTCCAGCGTGCCCTGGACGAGTCGGGTCAGCAGCGGCGGATGGGTCGGTCGCCAGGCGGGTTCCACCTCGGCCAACGCGGCCAACAGGTCGTCCGGTCGGACCAGCGGCACCTGATGGGCGATCGTGGCGATCAGCCGGCCCGGCTCCGCTCGCAGGTCACGGACCGCACCACGGGCGTCGAAGGTCCGCAGGCCGGATTTCGTCATCCGCGAGACCTCCACCTCGTCGCGGGCCAGGAACGTCGCCACCGCGCCCTCGGTGACCGTCGGCTCGACCCCGAGGACATCGATCTGCCACCGCGAGCCGGTGAGCCGGTCGGCAAGGGTGTCCCCCGGTGCCACCTGGGCGGCCACGATGTCCAGACCATCGGGGAGGGCCGCATCCAGGGCGACGCGTATCTGCTCGGGATCGCAGGCAACCGTGAGTCCGATCTCCGCGAACTCGGCCTCGCTCGCGGCTCCCGTCGGCGAGGCGTTCGCGTACGAGATCCGCGGATGGGGGGAGAAACCCGACGAGTAGGCCATCGGGACCCCGGCTCGGCGGAGCGCGCGCTCGAAGGCCCGGCTGAAATCGCGGTGGCTGGTGAATCGGGCCCGGCCTCGCCGGGCGTACCGCAGCCGCAGCCACTGCACGGGCGGCGGGTGCTGTTCCGGCTGGGTCCTGGGCGCCACGCGGGGAGACTACAGCGGTCCGACCGTCCGCCGACCGGTCGGCGTCGGACATGGCCAGGACACCACCGATGCTTCGACCCGGGCCGGATCACAAGTATTGCTTGACGGCTATATTGCCCGCGTTGCATACTCTAAGCCATGCCCGCCAGCCTGTTCGACGTCGTCGCCGAGCCGCACCGACGCCGGATCCTGGATGCGCTCCGCGAGGGCGATCGTTCGGTCACCGACCTCGTCGACCTGCTCGGCCTCGCGCAGCCGACGGTGTCGAAGCACCTGCGAACCCTTCGGGAGGCGGAGCTCGTCGTCGTCCGTCCGGAGGCCCAGCGCCGCTGGTATCGCCTCAGCCCGGAGCCCCTCCGGGTCCTCGACCACTGGCTGGAGCCGTACCGACAGACCTGGGAGCGACGACTCGACGCTCTCGGCAAGCACCTGGATGAGATGGAGGACACCGATGACTGACGTCCGTCAGACACAGCACGTCGCCGAGGTCGCCGATGCCGCCGGCCGTGGCGAGCTGATCCGCGAGGGCGAGCGACCCGGGTTGCGCTACGTGCGCCACTACCCGCACCCCATCGAGCGCGTCTGGCGTGCGATCACCGAGTCCGATCAGCTGAGGCACTGGATGCCCTGCGACATCGTCGGCGATCGATCGGCGGGCGCCGCGATCTCGCTCCCGTTCTGGCCGGGCCACGTGGAGAAGTACGCCATCGACGAGCCGACGCTGACCGGTCGGATCGAGATCTGGGAGCCGCCTTCGCGCTTCGGCTGGACCTGGGGTGGCGACGTGCTGATCTTCGAGCTGATCGCGATCGGCGGTGAGACACAGCTGGTCTTCTCGACCTGGCCGGAAGACCCGGATCTGGCCGGCCTCGTCAACGCCGCCGGCGGGTATCACCTCTGCCTCGCCGAGCTCACCCTGCTGCTGGACGACGGCTCGGCACCGCCGATGACCGAGGTGGACGAGGTCGCCTTCCGGCTGACTGAGTCCTATCGGCAGCAGTTCGGACAGAGTTGACGGCGAGCCGCGGAGCGTACGCGATCTCGGGCTGAGACTTCGTACGCCGTCCCTGTCACTCAGATGACAACCCCTTCGGGTATCGACAGTCGGACCAGCACGCTCTGTCCCCCTCGGTGATCAGCACCTCACGCCCAGCACGCCGATCGGCGCCGGGTAACCCCGAGACGGGTGCGACTCCTGACCTACCTGTCATCTTCTGAAGGGATCACGACCGTGACCATCGACCTCAGCACAGGCCGACCGTTCGACACCGCCGCACCGGCGAACACCGACACCCCCACCCGCCGGCTCAGCACCGCGGCCGGCTTCGACGTGCACCTGCCCGGAGACCCCGGCTACGACGAAGCCCGGTTGGCGTGGAACCGGGCCGTCGACCAGCATCCGGCAGCCGTCGCGGTGCCACGATCCGCCCACGACGTGTCGCGACTGGTCCGGCTCGCGACCGAGCACGGCCTGCGGGTCGCGCCACAGTCCACCGGGCACAACGCCGGACCGCTGGTCTCGAGGGGCCTGACCGATGTGGTGCTGGCCACGATGTCGGGTCTGACCGAGGTCAGCGTCGACCCGGTCCGGCGGATCGCCCGGGTGGGCGGCGGCACCCTCTGGGAACCCGCCGTGACGGCGGCAGCGGACCACGGGCTCGCCGCCCTGCACGGCTCGTCCCCCGACGTCGGCATCACCGGCTACAGCCTGGGTGGGGGTCTGGGTTGGTACGGCCGGGCCCTCGGCCTGGCCGCCAACCACGTGACCGCGGCCGAGCTGGTGATCGGCGACGGCACGATCGTCCGCACCGACGCCGAGCACGATCCCGAGCTGCTCTGGGCGCTCCGCGGGGGTGGCGGCAGCTTCGGGGTGGTGACCGCCTTGGAGTTCTCGCTCTTCGACATCGCAACGGCGTACGCGGGCATGATGATCTTCGACATCAGCCGTGCCGACGAGGTGCTGCGGCGCTGGGCTCCGTGGGCCGCGGCGGCACCCGACGAGGTGACGACCTCGTTCCGGATCCTGCACCTCCCCCCGCTCCCGGAGCTGCCACCCTTCCTCAGCGGTCGTTCCGTGGTGGTGATCGACGGGGCCGTGCTGGCCTCCGACGACGCCGCGGACCGGATGCTCGCCGAGCTCCGGGC
>DATDBH010000061.1:0-11451 GCA_036524985.1 Microlunatus sp.
GGCCAGACTGATCGCCGTCCCGGGATGCCCGTTGCCCACCTTCTGCACGGCATCGGCGGCCAGCAACCGGACGGTGTCGATCGCCTGCACATCCAGATCGGTCCACCCCTCCGGCAAGACGGGTGCGGTGGCCTGGCGAGAATTCACGTGAGACTCCTCAAACTAGGGCTGCGGGGCGATCGGGGATCAGCACGAGGTGCCGGGAGAACGCACCGGGATCGTGACCCATCCATCCACGGATCGCCGGGCCGCGCCATGAGTTGCCGCATGTTGCCCAACGGCACGGTAGGAGCTCAGCGCATGGCGTCTCGCGGCCACTTCTGACAATTTGGCAACAGATGGCAAAGCGTGGACCTGCCTGCCGGCAGGGCGTTGACTCCGGTTACCGGGCCGACGACAGCGGCCGAATTTCAACTGAGGAGTATCGATGACGAACCCCGCTGCTGTGGAAGATCTCCGGTCCATGGAGAGGCTGCCGGCCAAGACGGTGGCCGGCTACGGTGCCGGCGACTTCGCGTTCAACCTGGCGTTCAGCCTGAGCACGGCCTTCCTGCTCTACTACTACACCGACGTAGCCGGCATCTCGGCCGCCGCGGTCGGCACCATGTTCCTGGTCGTGCGGCTGTGGGACGCGTTCGCCGACCTGCTCGCCGGCCGGCTGGTGGACCGCACGATGACCCGCTGGGGCAAGTTCCGACCGTTCATCATGTTCGGCGCGGTGCCGCTGCTGTTCATGAGCTTCCTGGTGTTCCATGTGCCGACCAGCTTCGACCAGGGCATGAAGCTCATCTACGCCTACGCCACCTACGCGATCCTGGGGCTGATCTACTCCCTGGTGAACATCCCCTACGGCTCGCTGGCCTCGGCGATCACCCAGTCGGTGCACGAACGGGCCAAGCTGGTCGCGGCCCGTGCGTTCGGCGCCGGCATCGGCGGCGTCGTCCTCACCTTCATCGTCGGCAACTTCATCAGTGACCTGCGCGGACAGAAGGCCCTCATCCAGAGCCCCGAGGACCTGATCGCCTACCAGGCCGCCGTCCAGGGTGTGTTCACCAAGGTGACCCTAGCGTTCATCGTCGTCGGATCGCTGGCGTTCTTCTTCACCGCCTGGGCCTGCCGCGAAGCGGTCGTCCGGACCCAGCCGAGCATCTCCATCAAGGAGACCTTCAGCACCCTGCGCTCCAACAAGCCGCTGGCCTACCTGTGCGGCTCCAGCTTCTTCTACCTGATCGGTGTCTTCGCGGTCGGCGGCACCACCGCCTTCTACGCCCAGTACGTGCTCGGCAACATCGGTCTGGTCGGCATCATCGTCCTGGTCAACACCGGCATCACCTTGTTGATCACCCCGCTCATCCCCAAGATCATCGACCTGTTCGGCAAGAAGAACGTCTTCCAGTTCTGTGGCCTGTTCACCATCGTGGGTGGGGTCGGTCTCTTCTTCGCCCCGGCCAACATGTTCTGGCTCGTCCTGCTCACCCTGGCCGTCAAGGGCATCGGCGCCAGCTTGATCAACACGGTGATGTTCGGCCTGGAGGCCGACACCGTCGAGTACGGCGAGTGGAAGACCGGCAAGCGCAGTGAGGGAGCCACGTACGCGTTGTTCTCCTTCACCCGCAAGGTCACCCAGTCCATCGGCGGTGCGGTGGGCGCGTGGGCGTTGGCCATCGGCGGCTACCTCGCGGCCAGTGCGGCCAACCCCAGCCCGGTCCAGCCGGAGTCGGCGATCATCGCGATCAAGGCGACCATCGGTCTGGTGCCCGCCCTCGCCGCCCTGATCGCGATGCTGATCTTCATCAAGTACCCGTTGACCGACGAGCGCTTCAAGGAGATCCGCAACGAGACCGAGGCCCGCAAGCTCGCGCTGCTCGCCGAGCACCACGAGAGCCCTGCGGACTTCATCACCCCCGACCACAAGGCCTGATCCCACCACCGCACGAAGGAGCGAGAATGCCCAGAATCGGCGCCCAGCTGATGATGTTGAAGAACCAGGTCCAGGAGTCGGGGCCCTACGACGTCCTCCGTCGGCTGCAGACGCTCGGTTTCCACGCCGTCGAGGTGTCCCAGATCCCGATGACGACGGACAACCTGGCCGAGATGCGGCGGGCCAAGGACGAGCTCGGCACCGACTTCGCAGCGCTGTCGGCCGGTCTGGAAGCCGGCCCCAACGACTCCCTCGTCGACGACTACGCCAAGATCGTCGATGACGCCCGGACACTGGGCGCCTCCCGCGTGCGGATCGGGATGATGCCGTTCGCCGCGATGGCCTCCCACAACGCCCTGCTGGCGTTCTGTCGACAGGCCGAGGACGTGGCCGTCCGACTCGCCGACGACGGCCTGACGCTCTATTACCACAACCACCACCTCGAGTTCGCTCAGCGCGACGGCACCTCGATCCTGGACATCATCCGGGCCCAGGCCCCCACCATGCGGTTGGAGATCGACGTGCACTGGGTGCAGCGCGGCGGCAAGGATCCGGTCCGCACCTTGCAGAAGTACGCAGGTCTGGTGGATCTGGTCCATCTCAAGGACTACCGCGTCGGCGAGCTGCCGCAGACCGCGCTCGTCGCGCTGCAGTCCGGTGACTACGTAAGTTTCATGCGTGACTTCACCGGTGTCGTGCAGTTCGCCGAGATCGGCGAGGGCAACCTCGAGTGGACCGAGATCGTCGACCAGGCCGTCGCCTCCGGTGCGGAGTACCTGCTGATCGAGCAGGACGACCAATACGGCCGAGACCCCTACGACTGCTTGCAGAGCTCACACGACAACCTCGTGTCCCTCGGCTACGCCGACCTCTTCTGAACCCGAAAGGACTTTCCGTGACCCAGCAGAATCCCGTGACTCAGCAGAATTCCGAGCCGAAGGGCAAGGTCCGCCTCGGCATCATCGGCTTCGGCGCCCAGGGCTCCATGTACGCGAAGTTCATCGCCGACGGTCTCGTCCCGAACATGGTGATCGGCGCCATCGCCGACACCGACGCCGACAAGCGCGCCGCCGCCGCCGATCTCTACGGCGTCCCCACCTACCCCGACCACGCCTCGTTGCTGGCCGGCGGTGAGGTCGATGCGGTGATCACCGCCGTGCCGCACTATCTGCACCCGGAGATGGGCATCGCGGCGCTGCAGGCCGGGATCCACGCCCTCGTGGAGAAACCGGCCGGCGTCTACACCCGGCAGGTCGCCGAGCTCAACGCGTACGCGGCGGCTCATCCGGAGCTGACCTTCGGCATCATGTTCAACCAGCGCAACAACCCCCTGTACCGCCGGATCAAGGAGATCGTCGACAACGGCGAGATCGGCGCCATTCGCCGGACCAGCTGGATCATCACCACCTGGTGGCGGCCGCAGGGCTACTACGACCAGTCGGCGTGGCGGGCCACCTGGGGCGGTGAGGGCGGCGGCGTGCTGGTCAACCAGGCTCCGCACCAGCTCGACCTGTGGCAGTGGATCTGCGGTATCCCGCAGTCGGTCTACGCCAAGGTCGCCTACGGTTTCCGTCGCGACATCGCGGTGGAGGACGAGGTGACCGCCGTCGTCGACTACGGCAACGGCGCCACCGGCACCTTCGTCACCGCCGTGCACGACCTGGTCGGCACCGACCGGTTCGAGATCCTCGGCGACCGCGGCAAGATCGTCGTCGACGGTTCCCAGACCGCCACCGTCACCCGGCTGGTCACCGACGAGCGGGAGCTCTCGGACTCGATGGGCATGGACGACGTCCGCAAGCTGTTCATGGGCGAGCTCGACCCGACCACCATGTACACCCAGGAGACGATCGAGTTCGACTCCGCCTGGGGCACGCAGCACTCCGGCGTGCTGGAGAACTTCGCGGCCAACATCCTCGACGGCACCCCGTTGCTCGCCCCGGGATCCGACGGCATCAACGGTGTCCGGCTGGCCAACGCCATCCACCTGTCCAGCTGGGTCGGCGAGGAGGTCCCGCTCGACTTCGACGAGGACCGCTATCTGACCGAGCTCAACCAGCGGATCCGCGCCGAGGGGAAGTTCCCCGAGCGCGAGCGCTGAGCCACCGCCCCACCCGATCCCCGACGAATCCCGTCACCGACCCCGATCTCCAGGAAGCAGGACAGTCCCCATGGTGCAGCAAGTCGAGATCAGCGCACGGGTGAAGCCCGTCATCACCGCGGACGGCCTCGCCTTCCGTGACCTCAACGCCAACGGGGTTCTGGACCCGTACGAGGACTGGCGGCTGACCCCGGCGGAGCGGGCGGCCGATCTGGTGGCGCGGATGTCGCCGGAGGAGAAGATCGGGCTGATGGTGATCAACTCCCGAACGATGGGGATCTCCCAGCCCGACAAGGACCTGACCAGTCACGACGGGGCTCTCGACGAGCAGTACCACCGGGTCAAGAACGACCCGCACAACACCGCCGGCCTGCCCTATGAGGGCACCACCCAGCAGATCACGAACCTGCACCTGCGGCACTTCATCATGCGGGAGACCCCGGCGGGGTCGGTCATCGCCACCTGGGTCAACGCCATGAACGAAGTCGCCGAGGGGACCCGGCTGGGGATCCCGGTGATCGTGGCCGCCAACTCCAAGAACGAGCTGGGTGGCTTCACGATGGGCGGCACCCCGGCCGACCGCGACTTCACCCAGTGGCCGGGCACCCTCGGCCTGGCCGCCACCGGTGACGTCGACCTGATCGCTGACTTCGCCGCGAAGTCCCGGGCGGAATGGGTCGCCAGTGGGCTCCGCAAGGGTTACATGTACATGGCCGACACGGTCACCGACCCGCGCTGGTTCCGTGGCAGCGGCACCTTCGGTGAGGATCCCGAGTTCAACGCCCGCGCGATCGGCGCTGTCGTGCGTGGCTTCCAGGGCGAGCACGGTCTCGCCGCGGACGGGGTGGCCATGACGACCAAGCACTTCCCCGGCGGGGGTGCTCGGGAGAACGGCTTCGACCCGCATTACGCCGAAGGCAAGTTCAACGTCTACCCGACCCCCGGGTCGCTGGCCGCCTACCACCTGCCGCCGTTCCAGGCGGCCATCGACGCCGGCACGTCGAGCGTGATGCCGTACTACGCGATCCCGTCGGCCGAGAAGTCGGCCATGCCGCAGGCGCCGTTGGAGGAGTTCGAGGACGTCGGCTTCGCCTTCAACTCCGGCATCCTGGACCTGCTGCGCGCCATGGGCCACCGTGGCTACATCAACTCCGACTCCGGCATCTTGTCGAAGATGGCCTGGGGTGTGGAGGAGCTCAGCGTCCCCGAACGGGTCGGCAAGGCCGTCATGGCGGGCACCGACATCATCGCCGACACCAACGACGTCGGCTCGATCCGTGAGGCGTACCTGCAGGGTCTGTTCAGCACCGAGCGCCTGGACGAGGCCGCCCGGCGGCTCACCGAAGAGATGTTCGCCCTCGGCTTGTTCGACAACCCCTACGTCGACGCAGAGCGAGCCGACGAGGTGGTCGCCAACCCGGAGTTCATCGCTGCGGCCGAACGGGCTCACCGTCGGTCGGTGGTGCTGCTGAAGAACCACGACGCCACTCTCCCGCTGACGGCTTCTCGGCTGACCGGGCGAGCCGTCTACGTCGAGCTCTTCCAGGACGGGTTGACGGTCGCCGAGCTCGACGGCCTGCGGGGGCGCCTAGCCACGCAGCACCCCGCTCTCCGCTTCACCACCGACTACCACCACGCCGATGTTGCGGTGCTCTTGCTGAACCCGTCGGCCGGTGACTACTTCCACGCAACGGGTCTGATGGATCTGGACATCCACGAGGCCACCAACGTCGCTCTGACCAAGATCACCGAGATCCGTGCCGCCGTTGCCGAGGTGGTGGTCGGGCTGAACGTCAAGCAGCCCTGGCTGCTGGGCAACGTCGAGCCGGTGGCCGACGCCATCGTGGCCGGCTTCGACACCCGGAACGAGGTCTTGTTCGACGCGATCGTCGGCACGTTCGCCCCGACGGGCCGGTTGCCGCTGACGTTCCCGATCGACAACGCCGCGATCGCCGTCGACGAGCAGGGCCTGTGCGCCTCACCCAATGACGTCCCCGGCTACGACAAGGAGCGCTACATGGACGGCCGGCCGTACGTCTACACCGACACCGACGGCAACCGCTACCAGCTCGGACACGGACTGACCCTGTAGGGTCCACGGTCCCGGCGAGACACCTCGGCGCCGGCCCTCAGTTCGGCGACCGGCCCGACTGCGCGACGGCGTCGGCCAGCACGGTGCGGGCGCGTTCCACCGTCAGTCGCTGCGCCACGACCAGCTCGGCGAGGGCGCCGGCGTCCAGGCGGCGGCCGAGGCGATGACGCGCCGGGAGGGCGAACGGGCCGCTCATGTCGTCCACCACGCCGAGTGTCCGAGCGGCTCCCTGGGTGGTGATGGCCGCCACCCGAGCCGCCCGGAGCTGGGCGGGATCGTCGGCGAAGCGGGTCGGAGGCACGGCGGCCAGAGCCGGGTGCTCGGCGGCCAGCGGCAGGATCTCCGCCGCATAGGCGTCGGTGTCGATGGTGTACAGCTGCAGCCGGAAGTCAGCAGCCGCGCCGAAGTCGACCAGCAGCGGGCGGACCCGGTCGGCGACCCCGTGGTCCGCCGACCGGGTTCCGGTCGTCGCGCGAGGGGAGATGCCGGCGGGCGGAAAGAGACCCATGATCAGCCCGTCGTCGGCCGCCATCCGCGCCGATTCCCACAGCAGGTGGCCTCGCAGAGCCAGTGCCTCGGGGGGCAGCAGATCGGCGGACCGCGCCAGGCGGTAGAGGTGGGAAGCCTCCGGCAGGGAAAGGCGAGTGACGGGGACATCGCTCGCGTGGTGCTCGGAGGAGATCGCCCCGCGGCTGATGAAGAACGTGCGGCGCTGCTGCAGGGCCTGGAGAAAGCCCTGGAGATCGTCGGTGCCGATACCCGTCACCTCGGCCAGCAGCTCGGCGTCCGTGCGCCAGCCGCGGCGTGCCGGGTCGAGGTAGCGATCCGGGCTGAAGGTCGGGACGATCCGCCCGGCCAGGGCCCGGTCCTCGGCCAGCACCGCGTGGGCGAGCAGGTTGTCGGTCGGGTCGTCGCTGGTGGCGAACCGGCCGATGTTCGCCTCGGCCAGCACCCGGCGCGGATACATCGGGTGCTCGACCAGCTGGACGGCGACGGCGTCGTAGACGGCCTCGGGGTCTTGGTCGTCACGGAAGGGCGGCAGTCCCGCGAGTCGTGCGGTCTCGTCCCGCTCGGACTGCATCCAGGGCTTCGCCCAGACGCCGACCAGGTGCGTCCACAGCAGCACGAAGGCCCGGCGGGACGCACGCTCGGTGCCCCAGCCGTCGGTCACCGTGAACTCGGTCCTGATGCCACTGCTCCGCAGCAGTGCCTGGATCCCCTGGTCGTGCGACACCAGCAGGCTGACCGGATCGGTGATCGGCAGATCCTCGGCCAGGTACCGGGCGGGTAGGCCGTTGTGGACCGAGATGAGGGGCCGCCCGCCCACCGACTCGTACAGCTCGACCGCCAGGGCCCGGGCGCGACGTTCGGCGGGCCAGGCCAGATCCACACCGGTCGAGGCGCTGGCGGTCATGGCCAACAGCGTAGGTCACCGCCCCCGGGGAAGGCTGCCGGCCGTTGACGGACCTCGGCACCGAGAGGACCATCCGAGAGGTGCAGTTGCTGCCGCTGTGTGACGTGGAGTGGCGCTATGACCTGATGGAGGCGATCGAGCCGACATCGGCGGGTGACGGCCGCGTGTACGGCCAGGGCGCGGGGTCGGTGACGGGCAGGCTCTCGGGGATCGCGACCTGGTCCAACTTCCCGAAGCTGCGTGGGCAGTTCGCGTATCCCGACGCCCGAGGATTCATCACCGTCGAGTCCGGCGCGATCGTGTTCTTCACCCTGACGGGCCTGTCGTCACTGCGCGACGGGCGTGGCGTGCACGTGCTGAGCTTCCAGACCGAGGATCCCGCGCACCAGTGGCTCAACGAGGTCCTCGCCATCGGCGAGGGTTCGATCGATGCCGACCGCGGTCTGCTGGCGATGCGGTACTACGAGTGTGTCGTGGACTACCTACCCGGCCTCGACTGAGCCGGCGCCGGTCGCGAGGGGCCGTACGCCGGTGTCCCGGCGTCGAAGCCACGAGGACCACGGATCGTCAGATCACCGACGACTGGTCGATCTTGAGCAGATCGCCCGACCTCACCAACCGGAAGGACCGGCGTTCGCTGGACTGCCGGTTGCCGCTCTTCTCCACATAGGCGACGGTGGCCTGCACCCGGTCCGGTGCGGTGGCGCTCACGTCGCTGACGGTCACCGTGTCGATGTCGTTCCAGAAGCCCTCGTAGCTGTCCCGGCCCCCGGTCTGGCGTTGATAGGAGGCGGTCAGCCGCTCCCAGCCGGCGTCGGTGTCGTCCGGCAACAACGCGTAGTAGTCGATGACGGCCTGGGACAGCTCGGCGGTCGTGGGCTCGGCCGAGGCCTGGCTGGACGGCGTGGAGGACGGTTCGGTCGGGGTCGCCCCTCTGGTCGGATCCTGCGGGTTCGTCAACAGCAGGCCGACGGCCACGCCCGCAATCAGCACGATCAGCACCACGATCGTGACGACCAGGCCGCGACGACGTCGGCGAGGACGCGTCGGTGCGGCCGCCGGCAGCAGCCTGGGGGCATCCGGACCAGGGACGACCGGAGACTGCGCAGGGGTGTCCGGCACGGAGGGACGCGACAGGGGAGGTGTGGGCGCGGACCCGGCGCCGGCGGCCGGCGGACGTTCGGGACCCGGCATCGGGAGGGTCGACTCCGCCGGCCCAGCGTCCGCCGCACCTGACACCGGCGCTCCCGACTCCGCCGTGCTGGGCTCCGCCGCGCCGACGCCACCGACCAGCGCGGCCAGTCGGCTGGCGGCCTCCGCCATCGTCGGGCGGTTCCGCGGGTCGGCGCTCATCATCGCCACCAGCAGCGGACCGAGGGCACCCGCCCGTTCGGGCGGTTTCAGCTCCCCGGCGGTCACCCGGTAGAGCACCGCGATGGCGTTGCCTTCGGTACCGAACGGTGGTGCGCCCTCGACCGCGGCGTACAGCGTGGCACCGAGGGAGTAGACGTCCGAGGCGAAGGACGCCTCCTCACCTCGCGCCACCTCGGGGGCCAGGTAGGCCGGTGTCCCGGTGATCATCCCCGTCATGGTGAGAGCCGTGTCCCCGAAGGCCCGGGAGATGCCGAAGTCGCAGATCCGGGCCGTGCCGTCGTCACCGATCAGCACGTTGCCCGGTTTGACGTCGCGGTGCACGATGCTCAGCCCGTGCGCGACGGCGAGCGCGGCAGCGACCTGCGATCCGGTCCGGGCCGTCTCCGTCGGGTCGAGTGCTCCCAGCTCCCGCATCACCTCGCTGAGCGGCATCGAGGGCACCAGCTCCATCACGATGCACGGGCTGCCCTCGTGCTCGACCACGTCGAACACCGACACCGCGTACGGATGCTCCAGGCGAGCGTTGATCCGCGCCTCCCGCAGGGCGCGCTGCACGACGACCTCGGTCTCCTGGTCGGTCAGCCCGGGCTGGTGGCGCAGCTGCTTCACCGCCACCTGGCGGTGAAGGCGCTCGTCCCGGGCCTCCCAGACGACACCCATCCCACCGGCGCCGAGCTGCCGGACCAGGCGATAGCGGTCGGCGATGAGAGCCTCGGGCCCAGTCATCGGCCTCCGCTCTCCTGATCGACGTCGTTCGGCCAGGACTGAGCGTACTCATCCGATCCGACCGCGGTGCGGCGGCGCTGCGCGACGGCGCCATCGACGATCTCCGACGGATCGCTGGCAGGCGGGCCCTCGATGGTGGTCTTGTCAGCTCACTTCTCCCGGGGTTCGCCCGTCCGCACGTCCGCCACTGCCGGTCGTCGACCGTCTGTCCGTGCTCACCGGCGCGAACGGTCAGCGCGGATCCCCTGGGACGGTCGAGGCTGCTCTCGACCTGCCTTCGGGTCGATCTCGTCCTGCCGGCCGGCAGGGTCGATCCACTCAGCGGGCGCTGCCCTGGGTGAGGGGCGGCGCACCCACGCCACCGTGCAGACGGGGTCCCGAAGACGTGGTGGTCGGCTCGGCCCCTCCTCGGTCGCGCTGCACGTTCAGGGGCGCCCGGATGGTCAGCAACGACAGCACCCCCGCCCCCCGGTGAACAGCACGGCGCAGATGATCATGGCCCGGTCGAATCCGGCGTCGAACACGGCCGGTCGGTCGTACGCGTCGCCGGTCAGGCCGACCAGCACCGGGACCGCCGCCACCGCGAGCAGACCGCCGGCTCGGGCCACGGCGTTGGTGACGCCACTGGCGATGCCGGCGTGACGATCCTCGGCGGCGGCCAGCACCGTCGCGGTCAGCGGCGCGACGGTCAACGCGAGACCGAGACCGATGACCACCACGGCGGGCAGCACGTCGGTCGCGTACGAGGTGTCCGGGCCGACCCGCAGGTCGCCGATGCTCGCGTCGAGCGCGGCGCCGAGAGTCGGTAGGGCGACGTTGACGACGGTGGCGTCGAGCCCTGGTCGCCGGTCACGCGGCGTGGGCGGTGGGGGAGATGTCGAGGAGCTCCCGGATGTGCGCCAGCGACCTGGTCAACAGCCGGGAGACCTGCATCTGGCTGGTGCCGATTCGCTCGGCGATGTCGGACTGCGACCGGTCCTGCCAGAAGCGCAGGTACAGGAGGTTCTGCTCGGCGTGGTCCAGGGATCCCCACGCCTGCGCGACCAGCAGCCTGGCTTCGGACCGTGCGAACTCGGGGTCACTGGTGCCCGTGATGGCTTCCGGCACCGACTCCGCGTCCAGGGAGAGGCACTGATATCCCTGGGAGGCGCTGCGTGCCTCGCGGATGTCGGCGACCGATTCGCCCAGACTCGCGGCCAGGTCTCGTTCGCTCGGCAGGTTCCTGCCCTGCTGCGCAACCGCGGACCACTGCTGGTTGATCCGCAGCGTCAGCTGCTGTGTCCGCCGGGGCGGACGCACCGTCCAGCCGTGGTCACGGAAGTGTCGTTTGATCACCCCGCTGATGGTCGGGCCGGCGAAGGCGACGAAGGGACCCTGGGCCGGGTCGTAGCGCGCGGCGGCCTCGACCAGGCCGCACCGGGCCACCTGGCGGAGATCGTCGGCTTCCTCACCACGGCCGAGATAGCGCCGGGAGATGGCGTCGGCCAGCCAGAGGTGATCGAGGACCAGGTTCTGCGTGCGGTCGGGGGAGTCCCCGTTCGGGTCAGGTTGGACGGCAGAGATCGGGTGGGTGGAGGTTGCGGGGGTCGAGGTCACAGCAGGCATGAGCGCACCTTTGAGAAGGGATGGAGGTGCGCGCGTTGTTTGACCCACCCGGGGCGGCGACAGGTGAGGGGGAGACCGTCAGTCGCTGGTTTACAACGTAAGCGCCCAACCCGCAGAACACAAGGTTCGGTGGACCCTGCCGGGCAGGAGCCGAGGCCGCCTGTTTGACCCCGACCCCTGCTGGACCGGCCCGACGCACGTCCGACCGGCACGAGTCT
>DATDBH010000062.1:0-2509 GCA_036524985.1 Microlunatus sp.
GTCGGCGGCAAGGTTGCCGTTGTTGTCGACGTCGCCGCCGGTGCACGCCGTTCGCCCCTGGCCGGTGGTGGTGAAGTAGTTGAGGACGTTGAACGACGCCACCGAGAAGGCGCCCCCGACCCGAGGCGCGGGGTCGTCCGCCACCTGTCGGATCACGGCCGGCTCGGCACCGGGTGTGGTCGGGGTGGTCGGGTTGAACTTCCAGAGCCCGTTGCGGAAGTCGACGATCACCGGTTCCGTGAACCGCAGCCGGTCACCGATGGCCACGTCCACCCCGACCGACAGGTACGGCAGCGGGCGGCCCGGCAGCGCCGGCGTCCGGGTGTAGCCCCGGTTGGAGCCGTCGTCCAGGTTGACGCGGATGGCCAGGTTCCGGGCCTTCTGCGCGGCCGCGGCGGCGGTCCCCGGTCGCGCGATCTCGGTCGGCTGCAGCGGCAGCTCGGCGCTGGTCAGCCCCAGCTCGCCGAAGCGCAGCAGCGAGAAGGTGTCGCTGATGGTGAACCGCTCGCTGCTGGCGTACAGCATCGACTCGAGGTTCTCCCGCTGGTCGACGGTGTCGGCCCAGCGCAGTCCGGTCAGCGGGGTGACCGCGGGGACGTCGTCGGGCAGCTTCGTGATCGTGACCGCGCCACCGATCCGCGTGAGCCCGTCGACGTCGTCCGCGGTCCCGGTCACGCTGACCACCTCGCCGATGGCGACGCTGAACGTCGCGGGGGTCCCCAGGAACACGAAGACCGCGTCGGAGGCTCTGTTCAGGTCCCGACCCGCGCCACCGGTGCCGGGGGTCTGGATGACGAACCCCCGGAACTCGGCTGTCGAGCCCTGCCCGTAGACCGCGGTCACCCGGGACGGCGTGATGGTGACCTCCCGCCCCTTCAGCGGTGTGGTGGCGCCGGTGCCCTGGATCTCCGCGATCGGGATCGGGTCCGCCGCGTACGCCCGGTCGGGTGCCGCCACCAGCCCTGCCGCCAGCAGACTGATTCCTACCGCGTACGCGCCGAGTCGAAGCCTCATCCCAGCAGCATCGCCGACGCCACCGACACAAGGGAAGCCCTCAGGTGAAGAGCGGCTGAAGCCCGAACGATTCCTCGAGGGCCCGCATGGCTGCCTCTTCGGGCCGGCCGGACACCTTGGCCGCGGCCGCCAGCACCGAGGGCAGGATGGTGACGTCACCCACGGTGTTGAGGAAGAGTCCCTCGCGGCCGAGCACCCAGGCCACGGCGGTGTCGATGGCGCCCTCGTCGGTGAGCGGCTCGTACCAGGTGCTGGCGGTCTGCTCCCGGTCGCCCCAGGGCGCGCGGGTGATCGACTTGATCGTCTGCACGGCGACGCCGCGCTCGGCACACACCGCCACGAGCGCCTCGAAGTCGTCCAGGTAGGCGGTGTTGTTGGACATCGCGAAGTTGTACGGCAGCAGCACCGAGTCGAAGGGGTAGCGCTCCAGTGAGCGCAGGTGCTGGGCGGCCACGGTCACCCCGTGGCCGGTGACGCCGATGTGGCTGACCAGCCCCTGCTCCTTGGCCTCGATCACCGCCTCCAGGGCCCCGCCGGGAGCGAAAGCGGTAGCCCACTCCTCCGGCTCGACCAGGTTGTGCAGCTGGATCAGATCGAGTCGATCGGTCCGCAGCCGCTCCAACGACTCGCCGATCTCCCGCGTCGCCCCCTCGCGGGTCCGCTCGCCGGTCTTGCTGGCCAGGAAGAACGTGTCCCGGTGGGTCTCCATCCAGGGACCGAGCCGGAGCTCCGCGTCCCCGTAGGAGCGGGCGGTGTCGATGTGGTTGATGCCGTACGAGAGCACCAGCTCCATCGACTGGTCGGCCTGCTCCTGGCTGATGTCACCCAGGGCGGCCGCACCGAAGAGGACGCGGGTGCTGTCGTGGCCGGTACGGCCGAAGGGCAGGGTGGGAATCGCTGCGGGGGTCATGCCGTCATTCTGCTCCTCGACCGTCGAGACGTCAGAAGGCGGCTTCCGGCAGGTCCATGATCGCCAGGTCGGTCGCCTCGGCGATCTGCACCTCGGCGGCCAGCTTCGGCAGCACGGTCCGGGTGAACCACCGAGCCGACGCCACCTTGCCTTCGTAGAACGCCTGGTCCGCGCCCGACAGCTCGCCACCCAGCCGACTCAGCGCGACCTCGGCGCCGCGCAGCAGCAGCCAGGCACAGATGACATCGCCCAGGGCCATCAGCAGCCGGGTCGTGTTCAACCCGACCTTGTAGACGTTGCGAACATCGCCCTCGGGCGCTCGCGGAGCCGACGACTGCAGGGTCGCGATCATGGTGGCCACGATCTCGCCGACGTTCTCCAGCCCCTGCTCCAGCAGGACGCGCTCCTCCTTCAGCTGGCCGTTGCCCGCTTCGGAGGCGATCAACGCGCCGATCTGGGACGACAGGTCGGTCAGTGCCCGGCCCTGGTCCTTGACGATCTTGCGGAAGAACAGGTCCTGCCCCTGGATCGCGGTGGTGCCCTCGTACAGGGTGTCGATCTTGGCGTCGCGGACGTACTGCTCCA
>DATDBH010000063.1:0-18594 GCA_036524985.1 Microlunatus sp.
AGCGCTCGACGTCGGGCCTCTGCAGGACCAGCAGACTCACGCCCTGAGTGAAACCCGCCGACGGGACCTTGAGGCCGGCATCCAGGACTCGCTCCAGCACGTCTGCCGCAACGGGCACCGACGGGTCGTAACGACGCACCATCCGGCGCCGCCGGCGGACCTCTGCGAGCTCCACGGTCAGTCCCCCCAGCGGCCGCCGAAGGCCTCGTACGCGTTCTCCTCCAGCGCCCGGCAGACCTCGGTGAGGTCCCGGTCCAGCGTGTCGGCCAGGAACCGGGCCGTGTGCGGGATCAGGTACGAGGCGTTCGAGCGCCCCCGGAACGGCACCGGGGTCAGGTACGGCGCATCGGTCTCGGTCAAGATCTTGTCCAGCGGGGTGATCCGCAGCGCCTCGCGGAGGTGCTCGTTCGGCTTGAAGGTGATCGGGCCGGCGTACGAGAGCCAGGCGCCGCGCTCCAGGCAGTCGCGGGCGAAGTCGGCGTCACCGGAGAAGCAGTGCATCACCACCCGGTCCGGCACCCCTTCGGCATCAAGCACGTCCAGCACGTCCAACACGTCGGCATGGGCATCGCGATCGTGGATGACCAGGGTCTTGCCCGTCGCGCGGGCCAGACCGATGTGCCAGGCGAAGGCGTCACGCTGAGTCCGGTGGCCCTCCTCGTCCCGGGTCCGGTAGTGGTCGAGCCCGGTCTCCCCGACCGCTCGGACCCGGGGATGGCGCGCCAGCTGCTCGATCTCGGCCAGCGCCAGCGACAGCTCGTCGGGCCGCATCCGGGCGGCGTCGTTGGGGTGGATGGCCACGCCGGCGACGACGCTGTCCCAGCGTTCCGCGGCCGCCACCGCGAAGTGGGCCCCGGCCAGGTCGCAGCCGATCTGCACGATCTTGGTGATGCCCACGCCGGCGGCCTTCTCGATCGCCTCGGCCGGATCGAGCCCGCTGACCTCCTGGGCGGTGTCCAGGTGGCAGTGCGAGTCCACCACCGGGTGCGGCAGCGGGTCGGGCAGGGGCGGCAGGCTCACCCGGCCACTCTGGCAGACGCGAAAAATCAAGCGCCCGGGCCGCTGGCCACGCCCGGCCCAGGCGCAGCCTCTGCGACGGGAGCTCGATTCTGCTCAGCGGGCGCCCAGTGCCGCGTCGTAGAGCGCGTTCTTCCGCACCCCGGTGGCCGCCGCGACATCGGCCACCGCCTCCTTGAGCCGGACGCCGTCGGAGACCAGGGACTGGACCCGTTCCACGGCCCGGGCCAAGGCGTCGCCCTCGTCGACGACCGCGCCGCCGATCACGATGGTCACCTCGCCCCGCACACCACCCCCCGCCCAGTCCGCCAGCTCGCTCAAGCCGCCGCGCACGATCTCCTCGTACGTCTTGGTCAGCTCCCGACACACCGCCGCCGGTCGGTCCGCACCGAGGACGCCGGCGGCGGCCGTCAGCATCTCGGCGGTGCGGTGCGGGGCCTCGAAGAACACCATCGTCCGCGGCTCCGTGGCCAGGTCGGCGAGCCGCCGGCCGCGTTCACCGGCCTTGCGGGGCAGGAAGCCCTCGAAGCAGAACCGATCGACGGGCAGTCCCGAGACCGCCAGCGCGGTCAGCACCGCCGAGGGGCCCGGGACGGCCGTCACCCGCACCCCGGCCCCGATGGCCGCGACCACGAGGCGATAGCCGGGATCCGACACCGACGGCATCCCGGCGTCGGTGGCCACCACCACGGTCGCGCCGTCGGCCATCGCGGCGACCAGCTCGGGCGTACGCGACGCTTCGTTGCCCTCGAAGTAGGACACGATCCGAGCGGTCGTGGCGACGCCCAGCCGGGCGAGCAGCGAGCGCAGCCGCCGGGTGTCCTCGGCTGCGACCACGTCGGCGGTGGTCAGCGCCTCGATCAGGCCCGGACTGGCGTCGGAGGCGTCACCGATCGGCGTACCGGCCAGCACGAGTCGCCCCGACAGTGTTGTCCTCACTCGTTGCTCACTGCGCTCCACAGACTCCGCCTTCCCTTCTCACTCGCAAACGAAAAGCGTGTTTGCTCCTTCGTCAGTCCAGACGGAGTCCGTCGCTCCGCTCACAGCCACTCGCGAGGTGTGTTCGCCGCTCGCTGGCGCTCACACCTCACCTACATACACTCTCTCGCGTGAGTGTGCTCGCCCCGCCCGAGGACGTCGCGTCCCCGGAGGGGGCCGACGCGCCACCGCCACCCCCGCGGCCACCGACGACGCTGGAGCGGCTGCGGGTCCCACCGTTGACCGATCGCCTGGCCGGCTGGCTGGTCACGATCGCCGTCACGGCCATCGCGTTCGCGCTCCGGGTGGTGCACCTCGGCCGGCCGAACGCCCTGATCTTCGACGAGACCTACTACGCCAAGGACGCGTACTCACTGCTGCGCTTCGGCTACGAGCGCTCCTGGCCGGACGACGCCAACGCCAAGATCCTCGCCGGGACCCCGGACGTGATGAACACGGCCTCGTCGTTCATCGTGCACCCGCAGCTCGGCAAGTGGCTGATCGCGGCGGGCGAGCACTTCTTCCAGATGACGTCGGTCGGCTGGCGGGTCGGTCCGCTGATCTTCGGCACGCTGCTGGTCCTGGTGCTCACCCGGCTGGTGCGGCGCGTGTCCCGGTCCACCCTGATCGGTGGCCTCGCCGGTCTGCTCCTCGCCTTCGACGGGCTGGCGTACGTGATGTCGCGGGTGGCGCTGCTGGACATCTTCCTGGCTTTCTTCCTCGTCGCGGCCGTCACCTGCCTGGCCGCCGACCGGGACTGGTTCCGCAACCGGCTGGCCGCGTACCTGGAGAAGCACGACCTGGCCGACCTGGGCGGCCGGTTCGGTCCGGCGCTGATCGTGCGACCGTGGCGGATCGCCGCCGGGTTGTGCTTCGGCCTGGCGCTGGGCAGCAAGTGGAACGCCCTGTACGTGCTCGCCGCCTTCGCCCTGCTCAGTCTGGCCTGGGACGTGGGCGCCCGTCGGCTGGCCGGGGCCGGCCCCCGGGCGTACACCGGGATCATGCGGGACGGTGTGCCGGCGTTCGTCTCGCTGGTGCTGCTCTCCGCGGTCGTCTACCTGAGCACCTGGATCAGCTGGCTGGCCAGCACCGGCGGACACGACCGCGACTGGGGAGCCAACCACCCGGAGGCCTGGACGACCCGCGTCCTGGGCGCACCCCTGGCCTCGCTGATCCAGTACCACCGCGACATCTGGGGCTTCCACACCGGCGACTACATCAACCACGCCACCCACTCCTACGACGCCAAGCCGATCGGCTGGCTGCTCATCGTCCGCCCTCTGTCGATGCACTACCAGGGCGACATCCCGGTCGGCACCGCTGGCTGCTCCGGTCCGGACACCTGTGTCAGCGCGGTGCTGGCGATCGGCACGCCGGCCCTGTGGTGGGCCGGGGTGATCGCGCTGGTGGCGGCGGTGATCTTGTGGGTCGGGGCCCGCGACTGGCGGTTCGGCATCCCGGTCGTCGGCGTGCTCAGCGTGTGGCTGCCCTGGTTCTCCTACGACACCCGCCCGGTGTTCTACTTCTACGCGATCGCGCTGGTTCCCTTCACCGTGATGGCGGTGTCACTGTGTCTCGGTCGGTTGATCGGTGATGCCCGGTCGGGCGATCGGCGGATGCTCGGCGGTGTCCTGGCCGGGGCCTTCGTCGCTCTCGTCGCCGCGAACTTCGCGTGGCTCTATCCGATCCTCTCCGGGGAGTCGATCACGTACGCGCAGTGGCGGTCGCGCATGTGGTTCCGTTCCTGGATCTGACGTCGATTCACGGTCCTCTGGATCGTTCGGGCTACAGTCGTGCGTTGGGTAGTTCACCTATTGATCTCGAAGGAGGTGCGGGCTCGGCCATGGGCGTGTACGTGGCTCGGCGACTGCTGAACTACACCGTCCTCCTCTTCGTGGCGGTCAGCCTGACCTACTTCCTCGCCGCCAGCCAGCTGGATCCGAGGTCGCTCTTCCTGCTGCGCAACCCCCCACTCGATCCGGTCGCCGTCGAGGCCACCCTCCGTGCCAAGAACCTCAGCGACCAGGTCCCGCTGCTCCAGCGGTACTGGACCTGGCTCACCGACATCGTGCTGCACTGGGACTGGGGCGAGTCCCCGGTGGGGGCGAGTGTCAACGAGGAGGTCAGCCGCCGCATCTGGGTGAGCCTGCGCTTGATCACCATCGGCTCCCTCGTCGGTATCGTCACCGGCGTCTTCCTCGGCGCCTGGACCGCCACCCGGCAGTACCGGGTGTCCGACCGCTTCGTCACCTTCACCTCGCTGTTGTTCCTCTCCATCCCCTCCTTCGTGCTGGCCAGCGTGCTGCAGGTGTGGGCGACCGACATCAACAACGCCTCCGGTCTGCGGATCTTCGAGTTCGTCGGCGAGACCGGCGCGACGGGCAACTATCCGGGGGCCTGGCTGTTCGACCGGGCGCAGCACCTGGTGCTGCCCACCATCGTGCTGATCGTGTTGAACGCCGCCTTCTTCAGCCGGATCCAGCGGAACCTGATGCTGGACTCCCTGGGCTCCGACTTCGTCCGGACCGCTCGGGCGAAGGGCCTGCGGCAGTCCAGGGCCGTGATGAAGCACGCCCTGCGCACCGCGTTGATCCCGACCGGCACCTACTTCGCGTTCAGCGTCGCCACCCTGTTCACCGGGGCCACCTTCATGGAGATCATCTTCTCCTTCCACGGCATGGGTGAGTACACCGTCACCACCATCCAACGTCAAGACGTCAACGGCGCGGTCGCGGCGGCGGCATTCAGCGGCGTCTGCGTCCTGTTCGGCGCGATCCTGGCCGACATCATGGTGGCCGTCCTCGATCCCCGCGTACGGCTGAGCTAGGAGGCGACCATGACCGATAATCGTGCGGAGGTGGCCATCGAGGTCGACGGCGACGAGCTCACGCCGATCGAGCCCGGACCGGGCGAGAAGCGCCTGACCCGTCGCCGGTTGATCTGGCGTCGGCTCCTGCGCAACAAGACCGGCGTGGTCGGCGGGGTGATCATCCTGCTGCTGATCGTGATCGCCCTGATCGGCCCCTACATCAGCCCGTACGCCTATGACGAGATCGATCGTCGCGCCTACCTGAAGCCGCCGAGCGAGGAGCACTGGCTCGGCACCACCCAGAGCGGCCGCGACATGCTCGCACTCACCCTCCGCGGCCTGCGGAAGTCGCTGCTGATCGGCTTCCTGGTGGCGATCATCTCGACCTCGGTCGCCGCCGTCGTCGGGTCGTTCGCCGCCTACTACGGCGGCTGGTTCGAGCGGATAGCGTTGTGGGTGATCGATCTGCTGCTGGTCATCCCCTCCTTCCTGCTGATCGCGCTGATGGTCACCGGCGGCCCCAAGGGTCCGTACTCCTGGTTGCTGCTGGTCCTGTTGCTCGCCGCGTTCTCGTGGGTGCTGTCGGCGCGGGTGGTGCGTTCGCTGTCGATGTCGATCAAGGAACGGGAGTACGTCCAGGCGGCCCGGTTCATGGGGCTCTCCGCCCCGAAGACGATCGTCCGGCACATCCTGCCGAACATCTCGTCGCTGCTGATCATCGACGCCACGCTCAACGTCGGCGCCGCGATCCTGGCCGAGACCGGGCTGTCCTTCTTCGGCTTCGGCATCCAGGCTCCCGACACCTCCTTGGGCACCTTGCTCGGCGAGGGTGCTCGGTAGGTGACCAGCTTCCCGTGGCTGTTCACCGGGCCGGCCGTGGTGGTGGTGCTGCTGGTGCTGAGTGTCAACGCCGTCGGCGACGGGCTGCGTGACGCCCTCGACCCGAATTCCGGATCCGGAGGATCTGCACGATGAACACCGTCGGAGGATCTGCACGATGAACACCGTCGGAGGATTAGCACGATGAGCGTCGACGCCGCAACCGGCAAGGTCCGCCGCACCACGTCCGGCACGGTCCTCGAGGTCCGGGATCTACACGTCACGTTCCCCTCCGAGGCCGGCCCGGTGCGAGCCGTCCGAGGTCTCGACTTCACCTTGGCGGCCGGCGAGACGATGGCGATCGTCGGTGAGTCCGGGTCCGGCAAGTCGGTGACCTCCCTGGCGATCATGGGACTGCACCCCTCGGCCGCGAAGATCACCGGGTCGATCAGACTGCACGGAGACGAGCTGCTGGGCCGTAGCGACGAGGCGATGTCGGCGTTGCGGGGCGACGAGCTGGCGATGATCTTCCAGGACCCCCTGTCTGCCCTCACCCCCGTCTACACGATCGGCGACCAGATCGTCGAGACCATGCAGGTGCACCAGGCGATCTCGCGAGCCGACGCCATGAACCGGGCGATCGAGCTGCTCGATCTGGTCGGCATCCCCAATCCCGCGGTACGGGTGAAGTCCTTCCCACACGAGTTCTCCGGCGGCATGCGCCAGCGAGCCATGATCGCCATGGCCATCGCCAACGACCCCGACGTGATCATCGCCGACGAGCCGACCACCGCGCTGGACGTCACCATCCAGGCCCAGGTGCTGGAGGTGTTGAAGAGGGCCCAGCAGGAGACCGGCGCCGCGGTGATCATGATCACCCACGATCTCGGCGTGGTGGCCGGGATCGCCGATCGGGTCACCGTCATGTACGCCGGCCGTCCGGTCGAGCAGGGTTCCGTGGACGAGATCTTCTCCTCGCCGCGGATGCCGTACACGATCGGTCTGCTCGGCGCTGTCCCCCGGCTGGACGCCAAGGACAAGGAGGCGCTGGCCACCCTGGAGGGGAATCCCCCCTCGGTGGTGAACCTGCCGCAGGGGTGCCCGTTCGCCCCGCGCTGCCCGATGGTGACCGACCTGTGTCGCGTCGAGGAGCCGCCGCTGGCCCGCACCGAGCAGGCCGAACACCTGGCCGCCTGCCTGTACTCGTCCCGGATCGCGCAGGAGAAGCTGGACTACGCGGACATCTTCCCGGTGCCGGCGATCCCGTCCGCGCCGATCGAGCGCATCCCGCGCGAGCAGCGCACGACCGTCCTCCAGCTGCGGGACATGGCCCGCCACTACCCACTGCTGAAGGGCGCCGTGTTCCGCCGCCGGATCGGCACCGTCTACGCCGTCGACGGGATCGACCTCGACGTCAAGGAGGGGGAGACGCTCGGCCTGGTCGGCGAGTCCGGTTGTGGGAAGAGCACAACGCTACTGGAGATCTTGAACCTCAAGCCACCGACCGACGGCAGCATCGCCGTGCTCGGCCGCGACGTCGCCACGCTCACCAAGCAGGACCGCCAGCAGCTGCGGCGAGACCTCCAGGTGGTCTTCCAGGACCCGATGGCCTCGCTGGACCCGCGGATGCCCGTCTTCGATCTGATCGCGGAACCTCTCGGGGTCTTCAAGTACAGCAGGACGGCGATCGAAGCCCGGGTCGACGAGCTGCTCCGGCTGGTCGGACTCGAGCCGTCGTTCGCCAGCCGCTATCCGCAACAGTTCTCGGGGGGACAGCGGCAACGGATCGGCATCGCGCGGGCCCTGGCTCTGGAGCCGAAGGTGATCGTGCTGGACGAACCGGTCTCCGCCCTCGACGTCTCCATCCAGGCCGGGGTGATCAACCTGCTGGACGAGCTCAAGGTCAAGCTGAACCTTTCCTACCTGTTCGTGGCCCATGACCTGGCCGTGATCCGCCACATCGCGGACCGGGTGGCGGTGATGTACCTCGGCAAGATCGTCGAGATCGGCGACGTGGCCGGCGTGTACGACCACCCCACGCACCCGTACACCCAGGCGTTGTTGTCGGCGATCCCGATCCCCGATCCGGTCAAGGAGCGCAGCCGGACGCGGATCCTGCTGTCCGGTGACCTGCCCAGTCCGGCGAACCCGCCGTCGGGCTGCACGTTCCGGACCCGGTGCTTCAAGATCGGCACGCTGACCGAGACCCAGCGTCAGCGCTGTGTCTCGGAGATGCCGGCCCTGCTGCCGGTGCTCGGCGGCGATCACAGATCTGCGTGTCACTACAACGAGGAGCGTGCGGTCGTCTAGGCGCATCTCGGGTTGCCGGTGACATCGTGAGGAGGCTGTGACACCCCGGGTCGTGGAGAACGCTTCACCCACCGTCGTAAGGTCATTTGGTCCGGGTTCGCCCGGAAACATCGAGACTTCTCTGGAGGCAATGTGTTGGCACGCAAGATCTTGGTGGCACCCGCCATCGCCGGACTGCTGATTCTGAGCGCTTGTGGTGGTGGCGGTGGCACCGGTGAGGAGGGCGGCGCCACCGAGTCCATCGCGCCGATCAGCTCACAGGACATCAACGTCAAGGACCGCGGCGAGCTGGCCCAGGGTGGCACCGTCCGCCTCGACGTGCCGGACTTCGGCAACAACTGGAACCCGAACAGTGTCAGCGGCAACAACGATGATCTGGCGAAGGTGCGCCGATCGCTGCTGCCGCAGTTCTTCAACTACGACACCAAAGGCGTTCCGCAGCCGAACCCGAACTGGGTCGTCTCGGCGGAGGAGACCAAGGCCGATCCGACCACGGTGAGCATGAAGCTCAACCCGAAGGCGGTCTGGGGTGATGGATCGCCGGTGGACGCCGACGACCTGACCGCCACCTGGAAGGCCTGCGACGGAACGAACAAGAAGTTCCAGTGCGCGTCGACCCAGGGCTACGACCAGATCGCCTCGATCACCACCGGCGCCGACAAGTTCGACGTCACCATCACGTTCAAGGCGGCCTACCCCGACTGGACCCAGCCGTTCTCCTACCCCGGCACGCTGAAGGACGAGAGCGTCAAGGACCCCGCGACCTTCAACGACGGTTGGAAGTCGCTCAACAACGACTGGCTGTCCGGGCCGTTCAAGGTGGACAGCTTCGACAACAGCCAGAAGGTGCTGACCCTGGTCCCCAACGACAAGTGGTGGGGCGACAAGCCGCTGCTGGACAAGATCACCTACCGAGCCATCTCATCGGACGCGACGGCGGCCGCCTTCGCCAACAACGAGCTCGACAGCTTCGACATCGGTCCGGACCCCGACGCCTACAAGCGGGTCCAGGGTGTCTCGGATGCGAGCATCCGTTCGGCCGCCGGTCCGAACTTCCGACACTTCACCTTCAACACCAAGGCCGGCGTGCTGACCGACCCGAAGGTGCGTCAGGCCATCGTGAAGGGGCTCGATCGGGAGGCGATCGGTCAGTCCGATCTCGCCGGCATCGACTGGCCGGTGCAGCCGCTCAACAACAACATCCTGTTGCTGAACCAGGAGGGCTACTCCGACGTCGCCGCCGAGACCGGGATCCAGTACGACCCGGAGGGCGCGAAGTCCGACCTCGATGCCTTGGGCTGGACGGTCGGCAGCGACGGCATCCGTGAGAAGGACGGCAAGAAGCTCGAGGTGAAGTTCTCGCAGCTGAGCGGTGTCTCGGTGTCGGAGAACGAGGCGCTGCAGGCGCAGAGCCTGCTCAAGGAGATCGGCGTCAAGGTGGACATCGTCGACGTGCCGATCGCCAAGTTCCAGGACGGGTCGGTGCTGACCAACCACGAGTTCGAGATCATCGCCTTCAGCTGGATCGGCACCCAGTACCCGTTCCAGGGTGTCAGCCAGATCTACGGCACCGGCTCGGACAGCAACTTCTCCCAGCTGTCGGATCCGCGGATCGACGAGAACGCCAAGAAGCTGGACTCCACGACGGATCTGCAGGCTCGGGTCGATCTGGCCAATGAGACCGCGAAGATCATCTGGGAGAACGTGATGACCCTGCCGCTCTACCAGCGGCCGGAGCTCACGGCGGTCAAGACCACGCTCGCCAACTACGGCTCCTTCGGGCTGGGCAACGTGCAGTGGGAGAACGTCGGCTACGAGAAGTAGCCCGCAGCTGTTGCGGTAGATGATCAAGCCCGAGGGGCCGGTGGATTCCACTGGCCCCTCGGTCGTTGCCGGCGGGCTGTCGTCTTCGTTCACGATTACGTAAAATCGTACGGTGAGCGACTCCTCTCCGACCGAACCGGACGGCCACGCCGACCTCGCCGAACGGGTGCGGCGACTGGAGGAGCTGGTGAGCGGACGCCCGCCCGCCCGACCCGATTCCGCCGGACCCGACGCCGATACCTTCTGGATCCTCGACGGCCTCGAGCAGCGCGTCGGGTCAGGTGCGATCGCGTACGCCGGGTCGTTGGCCCGCGACGACGGCCCCGTCCGCTGGCAGCTGACCCATGACAGCGACGAGCTCATCGAGCGCGACTGGACCGCCCTGGCACCGACCCTGGGCGCCCTCGGTCACCCGGCTCGGCTGCACATCCTGCAGCTGATCACCCGCGGCGAGGCGGCGAGCGCGGCCGACCTGGCGGACACCCCCGGCCTCGGTTCGACTGGGCAGATCTACCACCACCTGCGCCAGCTGGTCGGCGCCGGCTGGCTGCGGTCGACCACCAAGGGCCGGCACGAGGTGCCGCCCGAGCGTCTCGTCCCGTTGCTGGTGATCTTGGCTGCCGGCACGCCCTGAGCCACCCCGCCGGCCACGGCGCGAAGATGGATCCATGGAGCTGCTGGAGATCGCGATGATCGGGATCGCGGTGATGGTCGGGGTGAGCGTGATCGCCCCCAAGATCGGGATCGCCACTCCCCTGTTGCTGGTGCTGCTGGGGATCGGCATCAGCTTCCTGCCCTTCGTGGCACCGGTCGAGATCGAGCCCGAGTGGATCCTCGGCGGGATCCTGCCGCCCCTGCTCTACTCGTCGGCGGTCAACATGCCGGCGATGGACTTCCGGCGCGATCTGCGGACGATCTCGGCGTTCTCGGTGCTGCTGGTGATCGGTTCGGCCGTGGTGATCGGGTACGTGATGAGCTGGCTGATCCCGGACATCGATCTGGCCACCGGGATCGCATTGGGGGCGATCCTGTCCCCCACCGATGCGGTGGCCACCAGCATCGTCAAACGGGCCGGCGTCGCCCCACGACTGGTCACGGTGCTGGAGGGCGAGAGCCTGCTCAACGACGCGTCCGCGTTGGTGCTGCTGCGATCGGCCACGGCAGCCACGGCGCTGCTGACCGGGTCGGTGGCCGCCGACTTCGTCTGGGCCGTGGTCGTGGCGGTGATCATCGGCTTCGCCATCGGCCGACTGAATCTGCTGGTCCGCGCCCACATCCACCACGCGACCAGCAACGTCGCGATCTCCTTCGTGGTGCCGTTCTTCGCCTTCACCCCGGCCGAGCGGCTGGACGCCTCGGGACTGGTCGCCGTCGTCGTCGCCGGCCTGGTCACCGGACACGGCGCCCCCAAGTACCTCCGGCCACAGGACCGGATGACCGCGGACGCCGTCTGGCGCACGCTGGAGATGCTGCTGGAGGGTGCGATCTTCCTGCTGATGGGTCTGGAGCTGTACGGCCTGATCGTCGAGGTGCACAACGCCCACGACAGCGTCTGGACCGCCGTCCGCCTGGGCCTGCTCGCCGCCGTGCTGGTGATCATCCTGCGCGCCGGCTTCGTGGCACCGGCCCTGTGGCTGCTGGCTCGGCGGGCCCGGCGTGGGACCGCGCTCCGACATCGGATCAGCTCGGTCCAGGACCGACTTCTGGACGGCTCGATCTCCCCCCGCGTCGGTCGGCTCGGTCGCTCGGACGAGGAGCTCGATCAGCATCGGGCGGATCAGGCAGCCCGGATGTCGACCAGCCTGACCAGGCGCCTGGCCGACATCGACTATCTCGCGGCCCAGGCCTTCGGCTGGCGGGAGGGCGTCGTGCTGGTCTGGGCCGGGATGCGCGGGGCGGTGACCCTCGCCGCGGCCCAGTCGCTGCCGGCCGGCACGCCGCAGCGGTCGCTGCTGGTGCTGATCGCGTTCGTGGTGGCGGCCGGGACCTTGATGGTCCAGGGCAGCACCCTCGGCTGGCTCGTGCGGCTGCTCGGTCTCACGGGCCGCGACCACGACGCCGACCAGGCCGCTGCCCTGGAGCTGCGGTCCGAGCTGATGACCCCGGTGATCGAGCGACTCGCTCGCGACGAGTTCACCAAGGTCGACGGGGCGAAGTTCGCGCCGGCCACTCTGGCCTGGGCCCGCGCGGTGCTCCCGACGATCACCGTCGACCCCAAGGAACGCGAGGCCGAGGGGGAGGACATGCGCACCGAGCGCGGCGCGCTGCGGCTGGCCGTCCTCGAGCTGCAACGGGCGGAGCTGCTGCGGATCCGCGACATCGGTACGTATCCGTCGGCCGTGCTGGAGGATACGCTCACGCAGCTGGACGCCGACCAGCTCAGTCTGGAGCTGAGGTCCAGGACGTGACAGGCGGCTCGACCCCACGGACCGACGACCGACATCCTCGACGCGGTGTGGGAGTCGGCCGTTCCCGCACTGACCTGATCAGCGGTGGATCAGGTCGAGCCAGTTCTCGGGGACCCGATCGGCCGGCGCCGGCGAACCCTGGCTCTCGGGACGACTGGTCGGCGGGGCGAGCTCGGGTCCCTTGACGATCTTGTCGGTGCGGTAGTCCCAGAACCAGTTCTCGCCCGGCTCGAAGCTGGCGATGATCGGGTGTCCGGTAGCCCGGAAGTGTCCGGTGGCGTGCTGGGCCGGGGACGAGTCGCAGCAGCCCACGTGCCCGCAGGCGGCACAGCGACGCAGGTGCACCCACCAGCCCTCGGGGTGGTCGAGACACTCCACGCAGCCGGCTCCGCTGGGCGTGGCGGTCGGATCGAGGTCTGCTGAGGCGTGCTGGTCGGCCATGGACCGAACATACGCCCAGGATGCGCCGTGGTGGAGACTGGACGAGAGGGTGCCGCGCCGAGCCCGGCCGGCAGCGCTGATCGACGATCTGAGGAGTGTCCGTGCCACCACCGAGCGAGCTCGAGGTTCGACTTCTCGACTGGTCGGTGCCCAGCGACGTCCGCGAGGCGATCCAGCGTGCGCTCGCGGCGGTGACCCGCGAGGGCGCCACGCTGGTCGAGGCGACCGTCGGCGATCAGGTGGCCGTCGCCGTCCGGGGCCAGCCGGCGGCGCTCTACCTCTCCCCGTTCCGGGTTTCGGCCGCCCTGGACCCCGTCGCCGCCGAGCGGGCCCATCGCGCCGACTCGGCGATCGGACTGGACAAGAGCAGCGAGTCGACCTGGATCGTGCACTGCCGGTACGGCCGCCTCGACTCCGCCCGGCTGAACTCCATGACCGCCCTGATGATCACCGCCCTGCGTCGGTACGCACCCCGGCCGGAGCCTCGGGCCACGCCGACGAAGCGGCGTCGCAGTCCCGCGCGCACGGCGGCGGCCAAGGCATCGACTCCGACCCGGCAGAGCGAGGAGGAGCGCCGACGGGCCGTCGATGCCGCCGTACCCCGGTGTCCGGTGCCCGGCTGCAACCTCCCGATGGTCGGCGGCTCGTGCGGGTTCCACGACTGAGACCGGCCTCACCGGGTGGACCAGGACTGCGCCGGAACGGGGTTTGCCGACGGGCGCGGGAGGCCGCTTGACTGTGATCATGGATCTCCCTCGTAGGACCGGGTTCGAGCGGCTGACCACGGCGGACGGCATCCAGGTCTCCGTGGTGGCCACCGACGGCCCCTGGACCGAGCTGGAGATCCGGATCGCCGCCGGGGTGTCTCTCGACCTCCGGCTCGAGGTGCCGCTGAAAACAGGGGTCGGCTACTGGCATCCCAACGCCGGCGCCGAGCGCACCCTGGAGGCCGACTGGGCTGGCCACACCTCGACCAGCCTGGTCAGCGGGGCACCGGTCGGCTGTCTGCACGACGCCGCGGGACGCAACGTCTTCGCCTGGGCGCTGGACGAGCTGATCGACGAGCTCGAGGTGCGCTACGGGATCTCCGAGGAGCGCAAGACGTTCGCGGTGGAGCTGCACGGGCAGCCGGCCGACGCCGAGCGGCGGCTCGGATTCCTGTCCGGCGCGACCGGGGAGACGCTGGCGGCGTCGGTCGCCCGGCTCGCGGACTGGTTGGCCGGGCGGCTCACCGCCATCCCCTTGTCGGTGCCGGCGGTGGCCCGCCGCCCCGTGTACTCCACCTGGTACACCTTCACCCAGGACCTGGAGCAGGAGCAGGTCGCAGCCGAGACTGCCCTCGCCGTGCAGCTCGGCTGCGGATCGGTGTTCGTCGACGACGGCTGGCAGCGACTGGCCGTCGGGCGCGGGTACGCCGGCTGCGGTGACTGGATCCCCGACACCGACAAGTTCCCCGACCTGGCTGGCTTCTCGGCCGACGTCCATGATCAGGGGGCGGGCGTGGTGCTGTGGATCGCCCCGCTGCTGCTCGGGCGTGACGCCGAGGTCTTCGACACCGTCGGCCGGTTCGCCCCGCATGAGGCCGAACGACTCCACTGCCACATCCTCGACCCCCGGCACCGCGAGGTCCGCGAGCACCTGGCGGCGACCTGCACCCGGCTGGTCGTCGACTACGCCCTGGAGGGGCTCAAGATCGACTTCCTCGACACGGCCATGGTCTACCGGGGCACACCGTCCAGCGGCGACATCGACGACGTCGGCGAAGCGATGCAGGCGCTGCTGGCGCTGATCCGCGAGCAGCTCGAGGAGGCAGGTCACGGCGATGCGGCCGTGGAGTTCCGGCAGCCGTACGTGAGCCCGGCCATCGGGGCGTACGGGCAGATCCTGCGGGCCAGCGACTGCCCCGCCGACGCCGTGGCCAACCGCCGCAAGACGATCGACGCCCGGCTGCTGGCGGTCGGACAGGTCGTGCACGGCGACATGCTGATGTGGGGGCCGAGCGGCGGACCGGAGGCGGTGGCCCAGCAGCTCTACGGCTGCTGGTTCGCCGTACCCCAGATCTCGATGGCCCTGGCCTCGCTGGACCGCGAGCAGGCGGAGGCTCTGGCCGGGTTGCTGGCGCTGTGGCAGGAGCACGTCCCCGTCGTCCTCGACGGGACGCTGGAGGTCCGGGGCTCCGAGCGCGCGTACGACCTCGTCCGCGCCGACCGGGCCGACCTCCAACGGTCAGTGATCGCGCGCTACGCGCCCGTGGTGGTCGACGTCGACCTCCCCGGGGAGACGACGATCATGAACGCGACCGCGGAGGACTCCGTGGTGGTCCGGCTGGCCGCCGGACGGTCGGTGAGCGGCGGCACCGCCCACTCCGCCGCGGCAGCGATCGTCGGCGAGGTCGGCGCTCTCACCGGCCGGTTGCACGACGTGCCGGTCCCGCCGTACGGGAGTCTGACCCTGGTCGTCGTCGCCGACCCTTCGTAGAGTCCGCCCATGGCGAGGGCGACGCTGCGCACCTTCCGCGACATCCGGGTCGGTCAGGTCGACCTCGAGCTCCCCCCGCCGACCCCCACCTGTGTCACGACCCAGCAGCTCGCCGGCCGCACGCCGACCCAGCTCCCTCGGGCAGGACATCGACGCCGCCGACCCGGTGACCTGAGAACAAGCCGGCGGGACCCCGACCGTCCTAGGGTCGCCAGCATGACCAACCCCATCGAGACCCTGCGGGCCGCCCACCACGTGGTCGTGCACGACTTCCCCGAGCGTGACATCCCGGACTCCCTGACCCGCGCCGGACTCGCGGTGACCATCTACGGCGGCCCAGATCCCGCCGACATCGTGGCCAGCGAGCTGGTCGACGGTGCCGTCGTGCACCGCCAGACCGGACGCCGTCCCGACAGTGCCGACCTGCTGTACGTCTACCGACCGCTGGCCGAGATCGACGGCATTCTGGCGGACGCCGGACGCCTGGGGGTGCGGACGATCTGGCGCCAGCCCGATATCGGTGGCGGACCCGATCCGGACGCCGACGCGTGGCGGACCCGGGTGGAGGCCGCGGGAATCGTCTACGTCGATGCACCCCCGATCAACGACGTGGCCCGGCTGTTGGCGTCCGACGAGCGACCAGCGGTCGTCAGCAGTCCACCGTCACGGGAAAAGGAGGAGTGATGGCCAGCTTCAGCGGATCCGACGACCTGCGCGGAGCGGAGTTCGTCGGCGTGGATCTGAGGGGCGCCCGGTTCGTCGGTGTCGATCTCTCCGGTGCGGTGATGCGCGGCGTCGACGTCCAGGGGACAGACATCGATGCGCCGTGGCTCTTCGACGGCGCGAGCTTCCTTCGCATCAACGGCGTCGACGTCACACCCTTCGTCGATGCCGAGCTGAATCGCCTGAATCCTGGCCGCGCCGACCGGCGCGCGGACGACCCGGCGGGACTGCGTACGGCCTGGGCCACGCTCCAGCGCACCTGGGGAGCCACGCTCGACCGTGTGGCCGCCCTGCCGGCCGGCACCGTCGACGTCTCGGTCGGCGGCGAGTGGTCCTTCGCGCAGACCCTGCGACATCTGGTCCTGGCCACCGACGTGTGGCTGCGCCGAGCGATCCTCGAGATCGCGCAGCCCTTCCATCCCCTGGGGCAGACGGATGCCGGCGCGGCGGGCGACGGCCTGGATCTGTCGATCTTCACGACCATCACACCGTCCTACGCCGAGGTGCTCGACGTCCGAGCCGGTCGTGTCGCCATGGTGCGCGACTTCCTCGATTCCGTCACCGACGACGAGCTGGCCACCGCTCGCCGCAATCCGTGGAATCCCGACTGTCCGGAGACCACCCGCTCGTGCCTGCATGTGATCTTGCAGGAGGAGTGGGAGCACCATCGCTACGCCGTACGTGACCTCGACGCCATCGAGGCCGGGGGCGACGCCTGAGCACCTGACTCCGGTCAGCGACCGATGGCGCGCCCCATCACCGCCGCCGTTGCTTGTGCCACGGCCCGGTGATGGCGAGCACCCAGCCCGAGATGACATTGGGGTCCACGGACACCAAGCCCGAGTAGATGTTGGCGAAGAGTGTCTTGCCGTCACGGCTGAAGGTCGGGCCGGCGAACTCACCGTTCGTGCGGGCCCCGTTGGGAGCGCGGTGGTCGTTCCGCGCGAGCGCGTAGGCGATCCCCTCGGACGTGACGCCGATCAGGTACTTGAGACCCTCGCCGTCCTCGGCCAGGATCAGCCCGCCGTGGGGTGACACGGTGATGTTGTCGGGGCCATCGAACGGACCCTCCACGTCAGGGGTGGTGTTGACGCCGAAGATCGTCGTCAGCGTGACCGACTTCTCCCGTGGGTCGTAGAACCACACTTGCCCGTCGTGCTCCTTGACACTCCCGTCTGTCGTCCGGGCGAAGCTGGCCACGAAATAGGCACCGCCATCGCCCCACCACTGTCCCTCGAGCTTGCGGGAATGTGTCACCTGGCCCGGCTGGAACTGCTTTCGGATCGAGGTCTGGACGGCATCCCGGTCAGGCACGTCGATCCAGCGCACGCGGTACGTCGTGCCGACCTCGGTGGCCTCGGCCAGATCGGGAACCTGCCGGTCCCCGGCGTAGCACGACATCGCTTGAAGGAGGCCCGCCGTGTCACCGCCCTTTCCGGTGGCCAGATCGTGCAGCGCGCCCTTCTCGCCCCGGAACCAGCGCGGCGGCTTCCACCGGAAATAGAGCCCGTTCGGGCTGGCAGCGTCCTCGGTGAGGTAGATGACGTGAGTATCGGGATCGACGGCGACGGCCTCATGCGAATAGCGACCGAGGAACTTGAGTGGGATGGGACTTTTGTTCAGATTGGCGCGCTGGCTGCTCGGATCGACCTCGAAGACGTAGCCGTGGTCCTTCGTCAGTGTCCTGCGGGCAGCATCGTTCGTCGGAGCGACGACGGTGCCGGCTCGACGCTCGACCTCCTCGCACGTCAGCCAGGTGTTCCAGGGCGTGATGCCGCCGGCGCAGTTGTTGTCGGTCCCAGCCACGCTGGTGTAGCTCTCCACCCGATTGCCGGCCCGGTCCACCAGGATGGTGGTGGTACCGCCCCAGGCGTTCTCGTCGTAGGTGAGCCTGTCGACCACCGGGACGCGGACCTGTTCAGCGTTCCCGATCTCGTGGTTGCAGATCAGGATCGAGCCGCCGCGGTCACGCCACGGAAACACGGCCATGCCGTCCGGGTCACTGGGAAAGACGCCGCCTCCCCGCACGGGCGTCACACTGGTCTGTGCGACAACCTTGTAGGAGAAGCCCTCCGGCAGCGCCAGCAGCCCGTTCGGGTCCGGGATGAGCGGCCCGTACCCGCTCCGGGGCGCAGGAGGGCGTGGATGGGGGCGCGCGAACGCGTCGAGACTTCCAGCGCCGGCGAAGACGAAACCGAGGCCGGCGGTCGTGGTACCACCGATGAAGGAGCGACGTGTGACCGAGAACTCCGTGACTGGCTGATGTGGCCCGCTCTGAGTTGTCACGGCAAGCACTTCTTTCGCTTGAGGCGATATCCGCATGTTTCGCATCGTGCTCGTCCCGGGTGACGGTTGACAATACGCAGATGTGCGCATGTGAGCCCGGTCCACGGCGTTCGCATCCGACTCGCCATGTCCGGCGTCAGCTTCCGGGTAGCTAACCCCCTGAGCGCCGACGGCCTGGCAGACGGTCGGCTGCTCAGACAGGCCCTCCACTCTCGTCTGGCGAGTGCCTCACGCGAGGATGTCATCTTGAGGACATTGCACAAAGCGGACATCGATTTGGCTGTCACGAGCGGTGACAAGTCCTAAACTCATGGATGTCGGAACGGAGAACCCCCGAACTTCGGATCCGACACCGCAGGTCACCCGGGCAACTCCCCTTTGTGCCCGAGTTGTGGCCGACGGCGCGATGGACCTGACGCCATCAGTGCCGCGACAGAAGTCCGTACCCGGGAGGGGAATCCCCCGATCCCCTCCCGGCGGACCGCACTGCGGAACCTCCAG
>DATDBH010000064.1:0-3364 GCA_036524985.1 Microlunatus sp.
GGGTGAGCGTCGCCCGGACGTAGCGGATCGGGTTGTGCGGCACCTTGAGAGTCGTGAGCTGACCGGTGCCGGCGCCGTCTCGCACGATGGTCCAGTGCGTCCCGTCCGTGCTGACCGAGAGCCGGTAGCCGCGCGGGTAGTCTCCGGACGGCGCGACGTCGTTCGGCCAGCCGTACGACGAGGGGCCGGCGTCGAGCACGACCTGCCGGATCCGTTGGGCATGACCGAGGTCGACCTCGACCCACTGGCCGGTCGCCTGGGCGGTGCCTGACGTCCACGGCGTCGAGCCGTCGTCGTCGGTCGCCGCCGGGAGCGTGCTCGGGTCGCCGACGTTCGAGGTCATCGACGTGGTCCATGGGTCGACCAGGTCCAGTCCGTTGGTCAGGCTGGCGGACGAGGCCCAGGTGAAGGTCACCAAGGAGCCTCCCGGCAGTGTGTAGTCGAGGTGTCGGTCGCCGACCGAGATCGCGACGCTGCGCGGGTCGTCGTACTCGTTGTGCACCACCAGTGCCGTCGACCCGTCGGGGTTGACGAACGCTGCGCTCATCGGAAGGCCGTTCCACGCCGTGCTGCCGTACGAGGAGCTCGCGACCCGGACCGCCCCGGGCTTCACGAACCGGGCGAGGTGGCCCAGCGTGTAGTACTCCGCGTTGCGGGTGACGGTGCCGTCAGGGTTGACCGTGACGACACCCGTGCAGGTGTCGCAGCCGCCGTTGTGGGGCGTCCCGTCGGCGTGCAGGGCGAGGTTCCACGTGACGAGGCTCTGCGCCCAGTTGCGCGGCACGCCGATGGTCAGGTTGCGGGCGTGCCATTTCAGGGTGTCGCTGAAGACCTGTGCAGGCGGATCGCTGGGGCCGTGCGAGCCCGAGCACTCGGTGAACCAGATCGGCTTGTCCGGGAACGCCTGGTGAAGCTCGGTCATCCGCTTCTGGTCGCCGGCGTAGCAGTGGTACGCCGTACCGCTGATCCACCGCGCGGCGTCCGACTCGAGGAGCAGCGTCGGGTACTCCGTCTCCGGGTCCTCACCGGGCGGCGTGTTCGCGATGTCGTTCGGATGCTCGGACCAGTTGTGGTCGTAGCCCAGGATCTTCGTGCGGAGACCCGCCGCCTGCAGGGCGGGCCCGAGCCTGTCGATGACCTGGATCGCCTGGCGCGTGGGCAGGTCGGTGCCCGGGTAGCCGGAGGGGGTGCGGTTCTGCGGCTCGTTCTGGATGGACAGGCCCCAGATCGGGACTCCGGCTGCCTCGTAAGCCTGGACGAACTCGACCAGGTAGTCGGCGTACGCCTGGTAGATCCGCGGGTCGTCGATGAGCCGCCCGCCGACGAGCGAGTCGTTGGTCTTCATCCAGGCCGGCGGGCTCCACGGCGTCCCCATCACCTTGAGGTCGGGGTTGAGCGCGAGCGCCTGGCGTAGCAGCGGCAGGATCTGCGCCTTGTCGTGGTCGATGGTGAAGTGGGAGAGGTCGTAGTCGGTAGCCCCCGGCGGCATGTCGTCGAAGGTGTAGTGAGGCCCGTCGACGAAGTCCGACGACCCGATCGGCTGGCGCAGGAAGGACAGCCCGTCGGTGACGAAGAGATCCTTCATCGTGGCGTCGCGGGTCGCCTGGTCGAGCTCCATCAGCACCGACGCCGACGAGTCGGTGATGGACGCGCCGAACCCGTCCATCGTCTGGTAGCGACGGCTCGGATCCACCGTGATCGTCAGCTGCCTGCTCGCGGCGCCCTTGGCGAAGGGCACGGTTCCGCGGTCGTGCATCCGCTCCGCCCCGTCGGGAGTCGTCACCCATACCCGGGCCTGCGGGGAGGCCGGCGCGGCGCCCTGCCCCGTCGGGCCGACGACCAGGGTCGTCGCGGTGAAAGCCGCCGCCACCGCGGTGACGAGGCCGGCAGCGGCCATCACGCGAGCACGCCGTACGTCGAGCATGGGGATCTCCTTCCAGAGCGCCATTCCTGCCGCTACTGGTCGTCAGCGGGTCTGGAGTCCCCAGCCGAACGGGTACAGGGGGTCGTAGCTCGCGTCGCCGATGTTGATCGGCTCCTGTGCGACGGTCCGCGGCCAGGTCACCGGCAGCTGGCCGGTGAACGGCTTCTTCCCGAACAGCACGTCCGCAACACCCGCACCCTCGCTGCCCGGCAGCCAGCTCGCGACCAGTGCGTCGATGTGCTGGAGCATCGTGGGCGGGATGATCATCGGCCGACCGGAGACCACGAGCACCACGCACTTGACGGCCTGGGCGCACACCGTGTTCACGGCGGCCGCATCCGCATCGGAGAGCTGCATGGTCTTCGGCGGCCGCGGGACGCCGTTGTCACCGGGGTCGTAGGCCCACAGCGGACCTCCGACGTCGCCGAAGCCCTCGGAGTACGGCGTCTCGCCGACCACGACGACACCGATGGCGTTGTGCGGCACGGGCGCCGATGCGTCCTGGCTGAAGGTGACCTGGGAGGCGTCGTCCTCGATGGCGTCGAGGATCGTCTGTCCAGGGATCTGGGTGGTCGACCCGCCCTGCCAGGTCAGGGTCCAGCCGCCGGCCTGGTTGCCGATGTTGTCGGCGTTGCTCCCCGCGACGTACACCCGTTGCTTCGTCGACAGGGGCAAGGTCGAGCGGGCGTTCTTCAGCAGTACCTGGGACTCGGCGACCGCCCGCCGCGCCACAGCGCGATGAGCAGCGTTGCCGACCTCGGAGAGGTGGGTGCGGTCGGTCATCGGGTGCTCGAAGAGCCCGAGCTGGAACTTCTTGGTCAGGATCCGCGAGACCGCGTCGTTGATGCGCGACATCGGGACCGTGCCGTCGTCCACCAGGGCGGTGAGCGTCGTCTCGAACAGCTCGAAGTTCGACGGCTGCATGAACATGTCGACGCCCGCGTTGACGCTGGTCGCGACCTGCTCCGCGAACGTGGCGACACCCGGGTTGATGTGGTCGATGCCGTTGTAGTCGGAGATCACGAACCCGTCGAAGCCCTCTTGGTCCTTGAGCCATCCGGTGATCAGGTCGCGGTTGCCGTGCATGTTGATCGGGTTGCCGAGACCGTCCTCGGTCCAGTCGACGTCGGAGTACGACGGCATCACCGAGCCGACGTGGTGCTGCCGCACCGCGTCGACGTACGGCGCGAGCGCGAGCCGCTCGAAGGTGGCGTGGTCGACCTGGTCGACGCCCTGGTCGATCGGGTAGGTGCCAGTCTTCTGGCTGTTCGAGCCGGTGCCGTAGGTGGTCAGGCCGTCACCGGCGAAGTGCTTGGCCGTGGCCAGCACCCGGTCGTTGTCGGACAGGTGGCCGGCCGGGCCCTGGAAGCCGTCGATCGCGGTGCCCATCCTCGCCACGAGCGCCGGCGTCTCGCCGTACGACTCGTAGATGCGACCCCA
>DATDBH010000065.1:0-16900 GCA_036524985.1 Microlunatus sp.
GGCTGTCGATCCCAACGCCACCAGGAGTCCGGCGGTGAGGGTCAGCCCCAAGGTCCCGACGATGGCTCTGCGCATGCCATTCCCTTCGGGGGTTAGGGAGGGGAGGGGGAGTTGTGTGGATCGACCGTGTGAGCCAGCCCACAAGTGAGAGACCTTACGGCGAACTCTCAGCCCTCGGCAAGTGTTTGTCGTCGATCTATGTAGAGGTGGGAGGAATTCTTTTCAACCGACGGCGGGCCGAGACGGCAGCTCAGCCCTTGCCGCGTCGCAGCAGGTCCAGCAGGTACGTGCCGTAGCCGGACTTCGCCAGGGCCGTGGCGCGGGTGTGCAGCTCCTCGTCGGACAGGAAGCCCTGCCGCCAGGCCGCCTCCTCCGGCGCTCCGACCTTGAGACCCTGCCGGGACTCCAGCGTCCGGACGAAGTTGTTCGCGTCGTTGAGCGAGTCGAAGGTTCCGGTGTCGAGCCAGGCGGTGCCGCGGGGCAGCACGCCCACCTGCAGCCGGCCCGCCGTCAGGTAGTGCTTGTTCACGTCGGTGATCTCGTACTCACCGCGCGGCGACGGCTCGAGCTCGCGGGCGATGGTGATCACGTCGTTGTCGTAGAAGTAGAGCCCGGGGACTGCGTAGTTCGACTTCGGGAGGGCCGGCTTCTCCTCCAGCGAGATCGCCGTGCCGTCGGCGTCGAACTCCACGACCCCGTACGCGCTGGGTTCGGCGACCCAGTAGGCGAAGACGGCGCCGCCGTCGACGTCGCTGAACTTGTGCAGCTGGTTGCCGAGGCCGGGCCCGTAGAAGATGTTGTCGCCGAGCACCAGGGCCACCTTGTCGGCGCCGATGAAGTCGGCACCGATGACGAACGCCTGCGCGAGACCGTCCGGCGAGGGCTGCTGGGCGTAGCTGATCGAGATCCCGAACTGCGAGCCGTCGCCCAGCAGCCGCTCGAATCCCGGCGCGTCGTGAGGTGTGGTGATGATCAGCACGTCCCGGATCCCGGCGAAGATCAGCGTCGACAGCGGGTAGTAGATCATCGGCTTGTCGTAGACCGGGACCAGCTGCTTGCTGATGCCGAGGGTGACCGGATGGAGACGGGTGCCGGAGCCGCCGGCCAGGATGATGCCACGCATGGCAGGTGAGTCTCGCACGGATGGAGCTCTGCCCGTCACCCCGCGATGGATCAGGCGAGGAGGACGCCGACCCCGCAGGCGACGGCGAGACCGACGATGAGCACCGGGATGCCGAACAGAGCGAACTCCTTCGTGGTGTAGCCGATCGGCCCGATCACCATCAGGTTGGTCTGGTGACTGAACGGGTTGAGGAACGTGAAGGAGATGCAGGTGCCGATCAGAGCCAGCAGGATCACCGGGTTCAGGCTGACCTCGAGGGCGACGGTGATCGCCACCGGTGTCAGGATCGATGCGGCGGCGGCGTTGGAGATCACGTTGGTGAGGATCGCGGTGACGATGCCGAACACCAGGACCACCAGGACGTAGTTGCCCGACACCAGATAGCGGATGCCGTCGGCCAGCACGTCGGCCAACCCGCTGCTCAGCACGATCGCCCCCAACCCGACCGAGCCGGCCAGGATGAACAGCACGTTCCAGTCCAGGGCCCGGCCGGCCGACCGTGGCGTCAACACCCCGGTCAGCACCATCAGCAGCGCCCCGGCGACCGAGGTGAACTCGATCGGCGCGAGCCCGAAGGAGGCGGGCAGCACGACGGCCGCCAGGATCGCCAGGGCCTTCCACGTGTTGCCGGGCTGTGGGGCCCGACTCGCCGCGTCCTGCCATAGAGCGACGAACTCGCTGGCCTCGACGATGGCGGCATCGGGGGCGGTGACGTAGCAGGTCGCGCCGGGCACCAGCTCGGTGCGGCGGAGCGAGACGCTCGTCCTCGCCGCGATCACGGTGATGTCGTCGTTCTCTTCGAGGTCGTTCAGGGTTCCGACCTCGCCGGTGTTCACCGACACGGTGAAGAGCCGCTGGGGGGAGAGACCGAACAGGGGGCTGGTCCACAGGGCCCGGATGCCGACTTCGGTCGCGGCGAAGACCAGCACGTCGCCGGCCTCCATGTCGGTGTCGGGGGCCAGGTACTCACCGTCGCGCTTGACCGCGGACAGCCGGTAGTCGCGGGCGGCGTCCAGCCCCAGGCGGTCGGCGGTCCGTCCGCGCGCGACGGCCTTCTCTCCGATCGGGATCTCCACCCGCCAGTCCAGCGGAGCGACCGTGGCCGCCTGGGAGCCGGCCAGCATCCGCGGCGCGATGAGGTAGATCACCACCATCCCGGCCAGGGCGACCGGCAGGGCGACCGGGGCGAAGGACAGCATCCCCATCTCGATGCCCCGGCCGGAGGCGATGCCGGCGATCAGCAGGTTGGAGCTGGTCCCGATCAACGTGATGGAGCCGGTCAGCGTGGTCAGGTGGGCGATGGGCAGCATCAGCTCCCGGGCCGGGATGCTGCGGGTCTGCTCCAGCTGCTTGCTGGCCGGGACCAGCATCGCCACGATCGGCGTGGTGTTCATCAAACCCGACGCCACGCCCACCGGGGCGGCCAGCCGGCGCAGCGCCTGGCGGGCACTGGTCACGGTCAGCAGCAGCGCCCGGGTGACCCGGGCCACGACGCCGGTCTGCACGATGCCCTTGGCGATCACCAGCATGGCGCCGACGGTGATCACACCGCCGTTGCTGAGCCCGCTGAAGAGCTCCCGGGCCGGAGCTATTCCCAGCAGCCCGGCGATGACGATGGCGGAGCCGAGCGCCACCACGGGCTTCACCCAGCCGGCCGTCATGACCACCAGGGTCGCCACCACCAGAACCGCGGCCACGACGATCACACGCCACCACCCAACCTTCGTCGAATGTGGCGTTTCCACGCCGGTCGACGAGCTCCGCCGGTAACGTCGGCCGGGCACAAACCGACGTCGCTGCGCCGCAGCGTAGCAATGACCCCTCTCTGACGACTGTCTAGGATCACCGACATGCCTGCCTATCTCGTGACCGGCGGAGCCGGCTTCATCGGCTCGAACTTCGTCCGCCACGTCCTCGAGCACACCGACCACTCCGTGACCGTGCTCGACAAGCTCACGTACGCCGGTAACCGAGCCTCCCTGGACGGGTTGCCGGCCGAGCGCTTCAGCTTCGTGCGGGGCGACATCTGCGACGCCGAGCTGGTCGACCGACTGGTGTCCGAGGCCGACGTGGTGGTGCACTTCGCCGCCGAGTCGCACAACGACAACTCCCTGCGGGACCCGTCGCCGTTCCTGCAGACGAACCTGATCGGCACCTACACCCTGCTGGAGGCCGTCCGTCGGCACGAGCGCCGCTACCACCACATCTCGACCGACGAGGTGTACGGCGATCTCGAGCTCGACGACCCGGCGAGGTTCACCGAGCAGACCCCGTACAACCCGTCGAGTCCGTACTCCTCGACCAAGGCCGGCTCGGACCTGCTGGTGCGGGCCTGGGTGCGCTCCTTCGGGGTGCAGGCCACCATCAGCAACTGCTCGAACAACTACGGGCCGTACCAGCACGTGGAGAAGTTCATCCCCCGGCAGATCACCAACGTGCTCGACGGACTGCGACCGAAGCTGTACGGCAAGGGCGAGAACGTTCGGGACTGGATCCACGCCGACGACCACAGCGCCGCCGTGCTGACGATCATCGACGGTGGCCGGATCGGCGACACCTACCTGATCGGGGCGGACGGGGAGAAGAACAACAAGGAGGTCGTCGAGGCGATCCTGACCGAGCTGGGGCAGCCGGCCGACGCGTACGACCTGGTCACCGACCGTCCCGGCCACGACCTGCGCTATGCGATCGACTCCACCAAGCTGCGGTCCGAGCTGGGTTGGGCGCCCCGCTACTCCGACTTCGCGGCCGGATTGGCCGCCACGATCGCCTGGTACGGCGACAACCAGTCCTGGTGGCGTCCGCAGAAGGCGGCCACCGAAGCGGCCTACGCCTCCCAGGGGCAGTGACCATGGGTGAGCTGACCGTGTCATCGACCGCGATCGACGGTCTGCGGGTGATCGGGCTGGACGTCCGGGCCGACAACCGCGGTTGGTTCAAGGAGAACTGGCAGCGCGCCAAGATGGTCGCCCTGGGGCTACCGGACTTCGCGCCCGTGCAGAACAACGTGTCGTTCAACACCGTTGCCGGTGCGACCCGGGGCATCCACGCGGAGCCGTGGGACAAACTCGTCTCGGTGGTCCACGGACGGATCTTCGGCGCCTGGGTGGACCTGCGGCCCGGAGTGGGCTTCGGCCGCGTGGTGACCGCCGAGCTCGGTCCCGACACTGCGGTGTTCGTCCCCCGCGGCGTCGGCAACGCGTTCCAGACCCTCGAGGACCACACCGTCTACTCCTACCTGGTCAACGACCACTGGAGCCTCGCCGCGAAGGACTCCTACACCTTCTGCAACCTGGCCGACGAGACGCTGGCGATCGCCTGGCCGATCCCGCTCGAGCGGGCCGAGCTCTCCGAGGCCGACCGGAACCACCCGCGCCTCACCGACGTGTCGCCCATGCGCCCGCCCCGCCGACTCGTGCTCGGCGCGGGAGGTCAGCTCGGGCGGGCGCTGCTGGCGGCGTGGCCCGCCGCGACCGGACTGACCCGCGCGGACCTGGACGTGAGCGACCCGGCTGCCGTGGCCGCGTTCGACTTCAGCGACTTCGGCGTGGTGGTCAACGCGGCCGCGTACACCGCCGTCGACGTGGCCGAGACCGCCGCGGGACGTCGTGACGCCTGGGCCGCGAACGTGACGGCGGTTTCGGCCCTGTCGCGCGCCGCCCGCGAGCACCGGACGACCCTGGTCCAGATCTCGTCCGACTACGTCTTCGACGGCACCGTGGAGAGCCACGGCGAGAACGAGCCGTTCTCACCGCTCGGCGTCTACGGCCAGACCAAGGCCGCCGGTGACGCGGTCGTGGAGACCGTGCCTCGGCACTACCTGCTTCGGACCAGCTGGGTGATCGGGGAGAGGAAGAACTTCGTGGCCACCATGGCCTCCCTGGCCGACCGTGGCGTCGCACCGAGTGTGGTGGCCGACCAGTTCGGTCGGCTCACCTTCACCGATGAGATCGTGGCCGCGATCGACCACCTGCTCGCCGTCGACGCGCCGTACGGGACCTACAACGTCTCCAACGGCGGTCCGGTGACGAGCTGGGCCGAGATCGCCAAGGCGGTCTACGCAGCCCGTGGACAGGATCCGGCCACGGTCACCGAGGTGACCGCGGAGGCGTACGGTCGCGGCAAGGAACTGGCCCCGCGGCCGCGGCACAGTGCCCTCGACCTGACCAAGATCACCGCAACGGGGTTCGTGCCTCGGCCGGCAGCGGATCGGCTGACGGAGTACCTGCAGGATCTGCGCTGACGTCGACCGTCGAGCGGGCGGGCGTTCGCACGCCTTCGACCGGAGGTCGAGTCCGGACACAGAGGGCGGCCACGATCAGCACCACGCCGGCGCCGATCACACCGTAGAAGCCGGCCTGGGATCCACCGGTGTCGATGACCTGACCGAGGGCGGCTGCGCCCAGTCCGACCCCGCCGGCCATCCCCATCGAGGTCCAGCCGAGCGCCTCGGTGAGGCGCTCCGCGGGCACGGCGGCCTGGGTGACCGCGACCGAGGCGATCAGCGTGGGGGCGATGAACAGACCGCTCAGGATCAGCAGTCCGGCGGTCGGCAGCACGTGCGCGACGAACGGCAGCGGGAGCAGCGAGAGGGCCAGCAGGACGGCGCCGATCCGGAAGCGCTTGGCGGGACCGGCCCGCCAGGCGACGGTGCCGGTGACGACGCCGGAGATCAGTGAGCCGCCCGCCCAGGCCATCACGATCACACCGGCGTACGGGAGCACCCCCGCCTCGTCGGCGAAGGCGATGATGACGACCTCCATGCCGCCGAAGAGCATGCCCAGGGCGGCGCAGGCGAACACGATCGGCACCAGCAGTCGCGGCGCGAGGCGGCTGGACGCCGTTCGCCGCGCGGACCGGGGCGCCCGCGGCGGCTCGGTGCTCCGCTGGGCCGCCAGCACCAGCGCGCCGACCAGCCCGACGACCCCGCCGGCGGCGAGTCCGAGCGCCGGGTGCACGGACGTGGCCAGGAAGGTCGCCAGCACCGGACCGACGATGAACACCACCTCGTCCAGCACCGCCTCCCAGGCGAACGCGGTGTTCAGCAGCGGGGTGTCGCGCAGCCGGTGACTCCAGCGGGCGCGCACGGCGGCGCCGGCGGAGGAGAAGCCCAGGCCGACGCCGACCGCGGCCAGCAGCGTCACCGCGAACGGGGCGTCGAGCAACACGCTGGTGATCAGAGCGCCGGTGCTCAGGTTGTAGATCAGGGTGGCGGCGATCAGCACCGGGGCCTGGCCGATCCGGTCGATGAGCCGGCCCCAGGCCGGCGCGGCGACGGCTGTGGTGAGGGTGGCGACCGCGGTGACCAAGCCCGCCCGACCGTAGGAGCCGGAGGTGATCGAGATGAACAGCACGATCCCCAGGCCTGTCATCGACATCGGCAGTCGGGCTGCGAACCCGGCGGCGGTGAACGCTCTCGCCTCCGGGGCGCCGAGCACCTGCCGATACGCGCCGAATCCGGCGGCCATGCCACTCTCCTGTCGTCGCGGACTTGCTGCTGTGCGGCAAGATCACGCTGTGTCTCAATCACTCGCACCCGCGTCGGGAACTCTAGAGTCCGCCACTGACAGGACCTCTGAAGCCGCCTCCGGCAGGGCGGATCTGGCTCCCTACGACGCTGTGCTGCTGCTGTCCTTCGGTGGTCCGGAGCGTCCCGAGGACGTGGTGCCGTTTCTGGAGAACGTCACCCGGGGCCGCGGCATTCCCCGCGAGCGCCTGGTCGTGGTGGGCGAGCACTACTTCCTGTTCGGGGGCCGGAGCCCCATCAACGACCAGTGCCGGGCGCTGCTGGCCGCGCTCCGGTCCGAGCTCGACCGCCGCGGCGTCGAGCTGCCGATCTTCTGGGGCAACCGCAACTGGGAGCCGTACGTCGGCGACGTGGCCCGTGAGCTCGCCACGGGCGGTCACCGAAGGGTCCTGGTGCTGACCACCAGCGCGTACCCGTCGTACTCCTCCTGCCGGCAGTACCGGGAGAACCTGTACGACGCCTTCGCCGACACGGACGTCGTCGTGGAGCGGATCCGGCACTACGCCGACACCGAAGGCTTCGTGGCGGCGTCGGTGGAGGCAGCCGTGGCCGCCGTCGACGGCCTCCTCGCCGAGCACGGTGCGGCGATCCGACCGCGGCTGGTGTTCGTCACCCACTCGGTCCCGACCGCGATGGCCCGGAGCGCGGGAGCGGAGCCGAGGTCCACCGAGGGGGCGTACGTCGACTGGCACCGGCGGGTGGCCGCCGAGGTGACCCGCGGTGTGGCGGCGGTCCGCGAGGTCGCCGACGACCACGACCTCGTCTACTGCTCCCGGTCGGGGCCGCCGACGCAGCCGTGGCTGGAGCCCGATGTCAACGACCGTCTGACAATGCTCGCCGAGGCGGGGGAGAGTGCGGTCGTCACGGTGCCGATCGGCTTCGTCTCCGATCACATGGAGGTCATCTTCGATCTCGACACGGAAGCGGCGGCCACGGCGCGCGAGCTGGGGTTGCCGTTCGCCCGGGCGGCCACCGCCGGCACCCACCCCGCCTTCGTCGAAGGCCTGGTGGACCTGCTGGTCGAGCGGGCCGCCGTGGCGCGCGGGGAGCTGGTCGACGAGCCGGTCATCGGCTCCGGGGCGGTCGGTCGCTTCGCGTGTCTGCCCGGCTGCTGTCCCAACCTGCGACAGCCGGACCGCCCTTCGCTGTGCCAGCTCCCGACAGCCCTGTAAGGTACGCGTCTCGCGCCGGCGAGCACGACTTCAGCGCCGACGCCGAGCATCGACCACGGCAGACGGAATACGCGCGCTCCGCCTGCGTTGTAGCGGCGCGAGCCGAAAGACCCACGCTCGCTCGTCCCGTGTGGTATTCATACGCGCGGGCCACGACGACATGTCTGGGCCCACCGCCCGGAAAGGTAATGATGGCGACCGATTACGACGCCCCCCGCAAGACCGAGGAAGAGCTCAACGAGGACTCCATCGAGGAGCTCAAGACTCGCCGCAACGACAAGAACTCCGGCAAGGTGGACGAGGACGAGGCCGAGGCGGCCGAGTCCTTCGAGCTGCCCGGCGCCGACCTGTCCCACGAAGAGCTCACTGTTCGAGTGCTCCCGCAGCAGTCCGACGAGTTCACCTGCGCCGGCTGCTTCCTGGTCCGGCACCGCAGCCAGATCGCCGAGCAGCGGGCGAACGGGAACGCCTACTGCTACGACTGCGCCGGCTGAATCGCCACGCCGGACCGGACCGGGTCGGGCCGCATCAGCTTCTTGCCCGTGTAGAGCCCGACCCCCCCGGCGACCGCCAAGCTCAGCGCGTTCCACACCATCGCCGTCCTGTCGCCGCCGGACGGCGTCTTGTTCCTCCCGACCACGAACCGACGAGCGGTCTCCAGCACCGCGCGCGTCGTGAGCGCGGCGCCGAGCCCGCCCGCCACCGGGTACACCGCCGAGATCACTATGGTCGACACCGTCACGATGGAACCGTACCGCGACGGGACTCCCGCGACCGGGCCCGGAGTGGCGGGACGCATGAGCGCAGCGATTAGGTTGGTGCCCGTGTCGTACCGGGAGTGGGTCGGACCGCCGCCTGGCTGGTGGGTGTTGTCGGTCCTGTTCAGCCTCAGCTGGCTGGTCGCGATCGGCTTCTACCTCGGTCCGCTGGCGGGCATCCTCGGCCTGCTCGGCGCCCAGGGCCTGGTCACCCTCGTCCTCCTCGGGACCGCGGTCCGGCTCCGGCTGGACGGCACCGAGCTGAGGGTCGGTCGCGCGGTGCTCGACCTCGCCTACGTCTCGGCGGTTCGCGGGCTGGACGTGCAGGCGACGGCGGCGCGGACGGGTCCGGAGGCCGACGCCCGGGCCCACCTCGTGCTCCGACCGTACGCGAAGACGGCGGTCGAGCTGACCCTGGACGACCCGGCCGACCCGGTGCCGTACTGGGTCGTCTCCACGCGCCGGCCGACGCAGCTGGCCGAGGCGGTCGCCGTGGCCCTGACCGAGGCGATCCCGAGACGGTCCGCGTGAGCGACCAGTGCGCGGCGGACGTGGAGATCGGCTACCTCGTCCTCGACGACGGCGTGGCCGCACCGGCGTACGCGCACGACGGCGATGCCGGCGCGGATCTCGTCTCCACCGAGACCTTCGTGCTGCAACCGGGGGAGCGGCGGCTGGTGGGCACCGGGGTGGCCGTCGCCCTCCCCGCCGGGTACGCCGGCTTCGTGCACCCGCGGTCCGGGTTGGCCGCCCGGCACGGGATCAGCATCGTGAACGCCCCCGGCACCGTCGACGCCGGCTACCGGGGCGAGATCCGGGTCTGCCTGGTGAACACCGACACCGCCACCGCCGTACGGATCTCCCGGGGCGACCGGATCGCCCAGCTCGTGGTGCAGCGGGTCGCCCGAGCCCGGTTCGTGGCCGTGCCACAATTGCCCGACTCGCCCGCCACCGCCGGCAGATCCAGGGGCACCGGTGGTCACGGGTCCACCGGTGGCTTGGCCGCCGGCACAGCCACCGACGAGGAGCAGCAGCCAGCGTGAGTGCGTCATGATCTTCCGACGTCGCAAGAGCAAGGACGACGACGTGCCCGCCGACGAGGTCGACGAGGCCGAGGCCGAGGCCGCCACCGAGGACTCGCCGGAGGAGCCGGAGGGGGAGTCCACGGACGGGGCAGCCGCCGAGCTCGACGTCGACGCCCTCGACTCCCGCGACTGGCGCGGCGCCGGACCCTGGGACCTGACCGAGGTCGACCTGGACATCGAGCCGCTGCCCGGCCGGGCCCGGATCGATCTGGGCAGCATGATCATCACCGGCTTCGGCGGTGCCGAGCTCCGACTGCAGGTGGCCGAGGAGACCCAGCAGATCGTCTCGGCGATGCTGATCAAGGGCGACTCGGCCTTGGAGCTCGGGGCCTACGCCGCCCCGCGCAGTGGTGGCCTGTGGCCCGAGCTGCGCGAAGAGATCGTCGAGGCGGCCACGGAGGCCGGCGGCTCGGCCGCCCTCGTCGAAGGTCCGTTCGGGGTCGAGCTGCGCCGGATGCTGCCGGTCACCACCCCCGACGGTGAACAGGGCTACCAGCCGTCACGGATGTGGGTGGTCGAGGGACCTCGCTGGCTGCTGCGGGGGATCCTGTACGGGCAGGCGGCCCTGGAGGACCACCTCGACCCGCCCGTCGCGGATCTGCTGACCGCCTTCCGCGAGGTGGTCGTCCGCCGTGGCGAGGAGGCCAAGTCGCCGGGCGACCTGTTGCCGCTGGTCATCCCGCCGGACGTCGAACCGGGCTCCGATCAGGCGGATGCCTAGGAGAGTGACCGTAGGGCCGGCGTCAGGGGACCATCGGCCCTGACGCCCACCGGTCCGGCGGATCTACGGTCGGCGTGTGGACAACAAGGTGCTCCGCCTGATCTTCACCCTCTTCGTGGGGGCCATCGTGGCGCTGTTCATCGGGTTCGGCATCCACACCTTCGACCCCCCGCCGACGGCGCCCGATCTCGGCGGCATCGAGCTGAAGCAGAACCCGACCGACGCCGAGGTCGCGGCCATCAACGCGGCCCAGAAGGTCTATCAGCTGCAGTCCGAGCGCTACAGCCGGGAGGTCTCGCTGCTGTCGATGGGCGCGGCGGTGCTGCTGCTCGGTGGCAGCCTGCTGCTCGAGCGTCGGAATCCCGTGATGGCCAACGGCATCCTGCTGGGCGGGTTGTTCATGCTCGTCTACGGCGTGGGACGTGGGTTCGCCTCGCGCGACACGACCGCGCTGTTCGTGTCGCTGGGAGTCGCGCTCGGGATCGTGCTGCTGCTCGGGTTCCGACGCTTCCGACCGCACCCCGGTGCGGCTGATCCGGTTCCGCCGCACGCCGAGGTGTCGTGACCCACCCGGCCCGCTCCCGGGTCGCCCCTTCCCGGTCGGACCGGTCGGCTCTCGAGGGGCGGCTCGGGGCCGTCGTAGCCGCGGCCACCGCCGCCACCGCCACCGCCGGCCTGGGTCTGGCGATGACCACGCTGCCGCGATCCGGCCCCTACTGCCGCGTCGGCTGCGTCGTCGACTACCCCTACACCGACGGGGCGGCGGTCTTCGTTCCCCGGGACTACTTCTGGGTGTATCCGGCCCTGCTGCTCGCCCTGCTCGTGGTCGTGCTGGCCGGCTGCGTCCACGATCGGCTCCCGCCTGAGCGCCGCGCCTGGGGTCGCCTCGGGTACGCGTTCGCGGTGATGGCCGCCACCGTCCTCAGCCTGGACTACGTCGTCCAGCTCACGGTTCTGCAGCCGGCCCTGCTGCGGGACCGGACCGAAGGGCTGGCGCCCTGGTCGTCGTACCACCCGTTCGGGTTGTTCGTCGCGTTCGAGAACCTCGGCTATCTCGTGCTGAACCTGGCCTTCGCGGCCTGGGCCGGTGGACTCCTGCTGTCCGGTGAGCGGCTGGAGCGGGTGGCCGGCCGGATCTTCCTGGGCGGGGCGGTGCTGACGATCGCGGCGGCGATCTACTACCCCGTGCGCTACGGCGCCCAGCTGGACTATCGGTTCGAGGTGGCCGCGATCCTGATCAGCTGGTTGGCGCTGATCGCGGCGCCGACGCTGTTGGCCGTGACCTGGTCGGGTCGTCGTCCGGCTGGGCGTTCCAACGGCTGATCCCGTTGGTCCCAGGCGTACCACGGATTGACAACGAGTGCCATAGTGGAAAGTGCTATGGCGAAGAACTCTCTGTTGCAGCGGGTCATCCACCGACTCGCGACCTCCGACGCCGATCTGGAGTCGGAGGAGATGCAGCGTGCCGTCGAGGCGGAGGCCGCCGTGCCCATCCGCACCTGTGAGGACCGACAGCAGGTCCGGTTGCGCGGCACCGTCTCCAACGTCACGATCCACCCACGCGGTGGCCATCCCGCACTGGAGGTCGAGCTGCGGGACGGCAGCGGGGCGGCCCGGCTGGTCTGGCTAGGGCGTCGCGAGATCCCTGGCATCGAACCCGGCCGCACGCTGTCCGTCGAGGGTCGGGTCAGCTGTCGGCGCGGCGAGCGCCTGATGTACAACCCGCGCTACGAGCTGCTGGACGGCCCCCGAGCTGGTGCCTGACTGACCTGATCAGCGGGTGACCCGAGGGGTCGCGGTCACGGCGACCGCGACGGTGCCGCGACGCGGCGCGAGCATCTCGGCCAGCTCCTTCTCGAACGACTGCGCAGTGACGAACAACAGCTCGTCTCCCGCCTCCAGGGTGCCGTCGACGTCGGGGGGCTGGGCGTGACCGTCCCGGATGAGCGCCACCAGCACCACGTCACCGGGGAAGGTGAGGTCGCCGATCCGGACGCCGACCTGCGGGCTGTCGTCGGGCAGCGTCATCTCGACCAGGTTGGCGTCGCCCTCGTGGAAGGTCAGCAGCCGCACCAGGTCGCCGACGGTGACCGCCTCCTCGACCAGGGCGCACATCAGGCGCGGGGTCGAGACCGCGACGTCGACCCCCCAGACGTCGTTGAACAGCCACTCGTTCTTCGGGTGGTTGACGCGTGCCACCGTTCGCGGCACCCCGAACTCGGTCTTGGCCAGCAGTGAGGTGACCAGGTTGGCCTTGTCGTCGCCGGTGGCCGCGATGACCACGTCGCACGAGTCGATGTTCGCCTCCTCCAGCGAGGACAGCTCGCAGGCATCGGCCAGCAGCCAGTCGGCCTCGGGCACCGAGTCGGCCTTGATGGCGTGCGGATCGCGATCGATCAGCAGGATCTGGTGGCCGTTCTCGATCAGCTCGCTGGCGATCGATCGGCCGACGTTGCCGGCTCCGGCGATGGCGACGCGCATGTCTCAGAGCTCCTTGGGTCGGGCGGCGAGGATGGCCTCGACGTCGGCGAGCCGGGCGTCCGCGACCGCGGCGTAGATCAGGTCCCCGTCCTGGAAGACCGCGCCGCGCCTGGGCACCACCCCGGAACCGAGGCGGAAGACGAACGGGACCTTGGCGCCGGTGGCGGCCTCGATCTGCTCGATCGTGCGGCCCACCCAGGAACGGTCGACGTGGACCTCCATCAGGCGGACCGAGCCGGAGGGGTCCCGCCACTGCGGCTCGGACCCGGCGGGCAGCAGGCGGCGGAGCACCTGGTCCGCGGTCCAGCGGACGGTGGCCACGGTGGGGATGCCCAGTCGCTCGTACACCTCGGCGCGGCCCGGGTCATAGATGCGGGCCACGACGTTGTGCACGTCGAAGGTCTCGCGCACCACGCGGGCGGCGAGGATGTTGGAGTTGTCACCGTTCGACACCGCCGCGAACGCCTCCGCCCGCTCGATGCCGGCCTCGGTCAGCACCTCGCGGTCGAACCCGACACCCTTGATCGTCTGGCCGTCGAAGTCGGGACCCAGCCGCCGGAACGCCTCGGTGTTCTGGTCGATGACGGCCACGGTGTGGCCGCGCTTCTCCAGACTCCGGGCCAGGGTGGATCCCACGCGTCCGCAGCCCATGATCACGATGTGCACGGGCACGAGTCTAGGGGTGGCCGGGGCGCGAGGCTGAGGGGCGCTGAGAGGTTAGAGTGCCGCACGTGAACCCAGCCGAGGTCGCCAAGCGCCTCATCATCGGCCGGCGGCTCCGCAGCACGCAGCTGGGTGAGACGCTGCTGCCCAAGCGGATCGCCCTGCCGGTGTTCGCCTCGGACGCGCTCTCCTCGGTCGCCTACGCCCCCGACGAGATCCTGCTGACCCTCTCGCTGGCCGGGCTGGTCGCGTACGGCTACTCCTGGAAGATCGCCATCCTGGTCGCGGTGGTGATGCTGGTGGTCGTCGCCTCGTACCGGCAGAACGTGCACGCCTATCCCTCCGGCGGCGGCGACTACGAGGTGGCCAACACCAACCTCGGTTCCAACGCCGGTCTGACCGTGGCCAGCGCGCTGATGGTCGACTACGTCCTCACCGTGGCCGTGTCGATCTCCTCGGGGGTGCAGAACGCCAAGTCGGTGTTCCCCTTCATCGACGGGCACGAGGCCACCTACGCGGCGGCGGCCGCGCTGATCCTGATGGCCCTGAACCTCCGAGGCGTGCGCGAGTCGGGCGCCGTCTTCGCCATCCCGGTCTACTGCTTCATGGTCGGCATCATCGGCATGGTCGTGTACGGCCTGTTCCGGATCCTGGTGCTCGGCGACGACGTGCAGGCTCACAGTGCCCAGTACGGGATCGAGGCCGACCCCAAGTACGCCGCGTTCACCGGGTTCGCCATGGTCGCCCTGCTGGCCCGGGCCTTCTCCTCCGGCTCGGCCGCCCTGACCGGGGTGGAGGCGATCTCCAACGGGGTGCCGGCGTTCCGGAAGCCGAAGAGCAAGAACGCCGCGACCACTCTGCTGCTGCTCGGCACCATCGCCGTGACCATGTTGATCGGTGTCATCACACTGGCCAACCTGACCGGTCTGAAGCTGATCGATGCGCCGTACTCGCACTACACGCTGAACGGGCAGCGGGTCGACATCGTGGAGGAGACGGCGATCGGGCAGCTGTCCCGGGCGATCTTCTCCAACTTCACCCCGGGCTTCTACTTCGTGGTCGCGGCCACCATGCTCATCCTGTTCCTGGCCGCCAACACCGCCTTCAACGGCTTCCCGGTGCTGGGCTCGATCCTGGCCCGCGACGGCTACCTGCCGCGGCAGCTGCACACCCGGGGCGACCGGCTGGCCTACAGCAACGGCATCATCACCCTGGCCGTCCTGGCGATCATCCTGATCATCGCGTTCCGCGCGGACGTGACGGCGCTCATCCAGCTCTACGTGGTCGGGGTGTTCGTCTCCTTCACCGTCAGCCAGCTGGGCATGCTGCGGCACTGGACCCGGCTGCTGAAGACCGAGACCAAGCCCGCGGCCCGGGCGAGGATGAAGCGGTCGCGGGTGATCAACGCAACCGGGCTGACCATGACCGGCACGGTGCTGATCATCGTGCTGCTGTCGAAGTTCACCCAGGGCGCCTACATCGCGATCATCGCCATGGCCGTGCTGTTCGTGCTGATGAAGTCGATCAAGCGGCACTACGACCGAGTCTCGACCGAGACCGCGCTGGTCGAGGGCGAGGAGCGCACGCTGCCGAGCCGGGTCCGGGCTGTGGTGCTGGTCTCCAAGCTGCACAAGCCCACCGCCCGGGCTCTCGCCTTCGCGAAAGCCTCCCGGCCGAGCGTGCTGGAGGCGCTGACGGTGGCCGTCGACCCGGAGGAGACCGACCGGCTGGTGGGACTGTGGCACGAGACCGGGATCGACATCCCGCTCAAGGTGATCGCGTCGCCGTACCGGGACGTGACCGGGCCGATCCTCGACTACGTCCGCAACCTGCGCAAGGACTCCCCGCGCGACGTCGTCACGGTCTACATCCCCGAGTACGTGGTCGGTCACTGGTGGGAGCAGATCCTGCACAACCAGAGCGCCCTGCGGCTCAAGGCCCGGCTGCTGTTCACCCCCGGCGTGATGGTCACTTCCGTGCCGTACCTGCTGCAGTCCTCGGGCAAGGCGGAGGAGCGCCTGGCGCGCGACGACCGCCGGTCACGGCGCCGCCGGTCGTACCTGGGGTCGTAGGCCGCGGAAGTGCGTACGGTGGCGGGATGACCGCCAACCTGCACGAGTACGCCGGCGCTGTCGTCGAGGTCGGCCCGGTGGCGCACGGCGGGCACTGCGTGGCGCGCCTCGACGGACGCGTGATCTTCGTCCGGCACGCGTTGCCGGGGGAGCGGGTACGGATCCGCGTCACCGACACCGGTCACGACGCGTTCTGGCGGGCCGACGCGTACGAGGTGCTGGAGCCGAGTCCGGACCGAGTCGCACCCCGGTGCCCGGTGGCGGGCCCTGGACGTTGCGGAGGCTGCGACTTCCAGCACGTCAGCCTGGAGGGGCAGCGGCGACTCAAGAGCGCCGTGCTGACCGAGCAGCTGCACCGGCTGGCGGGGATCGCCTGGGACGGCGAGGTCGAGCCGGTCGAGACCCCCGGCACCGAGGACGGCTTGGGGTGGCGGACGCGGATGCGCTACCAGGTGGACGAGCAGGGGCGTGCCGGGCTCCGCAAGCACCGCAGCCACGAGATCCAGCCGCTTCCCGCCGAGGGCTGCCCGATCGCCCATCCCGCCGCTCCCGCGGTCGCCGACCGCACCTGGGAACCAGGCGCTGGTGTGCTTGCCCTCACCGAGTTGTCAGCGCCGGTGGTCGTCGGGGCGACCACCGCGTCTGACAACTCGGGGATCGTGGAGCACACGGGCGGCCGCGACTGGCGACTGGCCGTCGACGGCTTCTGGCAGGTGCATCCGGGCGCCCCTGACACCTTGGTCCGGGCGGTGCTCGACGGGCTGCGGCCCGAACCGGGGGAGCGGGCGTTCGACCTCTACTGCGGGGTGGGGCTGTTCACCGGTGCGCTGGTCGACGCCGGTGTCCGGGCCTGGGGCGTCGAGTGGGACCGGCAGGCGATCGCGTACGCCCGTGGCAACGTCCCCGGGGCCCGCTTCACGGCCGGCAAGGTGGAGCGGGTGCTGCGGACGCTGCCGAAGCGGACCGATCTGGTCGTGCTCGACCCGCCACGGACCGGCGCGGGCAAGGACGTGGTGGACGCCGTGCTGGCCAGGAGGCCGCGCGCCATCGCGTACGTCGCCTGCGATCCCGCTGCCCTCGCCCGCGACCTGGCCCGGGCCGAGCGCGGCGGCTACCGCGCCACCAGCATCCGTGGCTTCGATCTGTTCCCGATGACCCACCACCTCGAAGCGGTCGCGATCCTGCATCGCTAGAGTGCGACCTGAAGACCCCGCGTGATATCTTGACGTCAAGATACTTTTCCATCGACCCCCCATGGAGACGCAATGAGTGTCAACAGCTTCGGTTCGCAGTCCACC
>DATDBH010000066.1:0-30213 GCA_036524985.1 Microlunatus sp.
CCTAGTGGCGTGTCACTCGTGCCCGGCATCGAGATGCCGCCCGCGCGCCGAGCGACCATACTGGTTCGGGTGAGCGAGACACAGCCCGAGCTGCCCAATCGGCAGACCCCCTTCAGTGACGCGTTCAAGGCTTTCATCGCCGACGGGTGGGCCCCCTACCCCGCCGGGCTCCCCGATCGACTCCCCGCCTCGGACGCCGCGGTGGCCCGGCGGGACCAGGTGAGCGCCATGTTCCCCGGTCAGCGGCTGGTGATCCCGGCGGGCGGACTCAAGATCCGTTCCAACGACACCGACTACCGCTTCCGGCCGCACTCGGCGTTCGCTCACCTGACGGGTCTGGGGACCGACCGCGAGCCGGACGCCGTGCTCGTGCTGGAGCCGACCGACGACGGACACGACGCCGCGCTCTACTTCACCCCCCGGGCTCCGCGGGACTCGGCGGAGTTCTACTCCGACGCCCGCTACGGCGAGATGTGGGTCGGTCGCCGTCCGTCCCTGGAGGAGCTCGCCGCGCTGTGCGGGATCCGCTGCGTACCGCGCAGCGAGCTCGATGATCACCTGGCCAAGAACGCGGAGGAGACGCTGATCCGGATCCTGCGCGAGGCCGATCCGGCCCTGGCCGCGCAGCTGGACCAGGTGCGCGAGGCGACCGAGGAGGAGACACTCAAGACCCAGGACGCCGAGCTGGCCGAGGCGCTCAGTGAGCTGAGACTGATCAAGGACGCGTTCGAGATCGAGCAGCTGCGGCAGGCCTGCGTCGAGACGGTCGAGGGCTTCGCCGCCGTGGTCGCCGATCTGCCGGAGGCCGTCCGCCGCGGGCGTGGCGAGCGCTGGGTCGAGGGCGTCTTCGGCCTGCACGCCCGGCACGTCGGCAACGCGGTCGGCTACGACACGATCGCCGCATCCGGGGACCACGCCTGCACGCTGCACTGGATCCGCAACGACGGCGACCTGCGCGAGGGCGACCTGCTGCTGCTGGACGCCGGGGTCGAGCTGGACACGCTCTACACCGCCGACGTCACCCGGACGCTGCCGGTCAACGGCCGGTTCAGCGACGACCAGCGGATGGTCTACGAGGCGGTGCTGGAGGCTCAGCAGGCCGGCATCGACGCCGCCAAGCCGGGGGCCAAGTTCTCCGACGTGCACGCGGCGGCGATCGCCGTGCTGGCCCGCAAGCTGCAGGAGTGGGGTCTGCTGCCGGTCACCGCCGAGGAGTCGCTGTCCGCCGAGGGCGGTCAGCACCGTCGGTGGATGGTGCACGGCACCTCCCATCACCTGGGGATCGACGTGCACGACTGCGCGCAGGCCCGGCGGGCGAAGTACCGCGAAGGAACCCTCGCCGAGGGCATGATCATCACCGTCGAGCCGGGTCTCTACTTCAAGGCCGACGACGAGCTGGTGCCGGAGAACCTGCGCGGCATCGGCGTACGGATCGAGGACGACATCGTGATCACCGCGGACGGCGCGGAGAACCTGTCCGCCGGTCTCCCCCGGTCGAGCACGGACGTCGAGGCCTGGATGGCCACCCTGCTACCCGGTGGCTGACGCCGAGCCGCGGGCGTCCCTGGACGCGCTGGTCGTCGAGGGGCGCGGCGGGATCCTGTTGTTCGGGATCACGCCGCCGAAGTCGAGCACGGACCCCGCGGACCGCCTCCGGATCGCGGAGCGGACGCTGGCCCGCCTCGCGCCCCTCGATCTCGACGGCCTGATCCTCTACGACATCGACGACGAGAGTGACCGGATCGCCGGGGACAGACCCTTCCCGTACCTGCCCACCTGCGACCCGGCCACCTTCTACGACGAGCACCTCGGTGGGTGGACGAAGCCCGTGGTCGTCTACCGCTCGATCGGCAAGTACGCGCCCGACGAGCTCGGTGACTGGCTCGGCGCGCTGGACCCGCAACGTCAGCTGGGGGTCTTCGTGGGCGCCTCGTCCCGTGCCAAGGACGTGCGCATGAGTCTCCCCGAAGCCCATCGGCTGCGTCGGTCCCTGCGGCCGGATCTGGCCGTGGGCGGGGTGATGATCACCGAGCGACACACGCTACGGGGCGACGAGCACCAGCGGATGCTGGCCAAGCAGGAGGCCGGGTGCGCGTTCTTCGTCAGCCAGGTGATCTACGACGTGGACGGCACCTTGAGCGTCCTGTCGGACTACTTCTACGCCTGTGCCGACCGCGGGATCGCACCGCGACCGGTGATCTTCACGCTCGCCGTGTGCGGATCGGTGAAGACCCTCGCCTTCCTGGAGTGGCTCGGGGTCCGGGTGCCGCAGTGGTTGCGCAACGAGCTCCGGTACGCGGACGACCCACTCCCGGTGAGCTACGAGCAGTGTCTGGTGGGAGCGGAGGTGCTGGCCGCCTTCTGCCGACGCCTCGGACTGCCGTACGGCTTCAACGTGGAGAGCGTCTCGATCCGGCGAACCGAGATCGAGGCAGCGGTCAACCTGGCCGCCGAGCTGCGGCCGCTGCTCCGCTGAGCGCCGGGTGGAGGCCGGAGCGGTGACCGCTACTCGAAGGCGGCGGCGCGGGCGCCGGGAAGCTGCTGCAGCATCGCGCGGGCCTGGGCGGCCACCTTGTGCTCGCAGAGCACCTCGTACTTGGTGGCCACGGTCTGGGTCACCGAGGTGAAGTCACGCTTGCCCTTGGTCATCGCATAGCCCGCTGCGGCGAAGGCTAGACCGATGGCGACGCCGAGGGCCAGACAGCTGAGCAACAGCACCAGCACGCTGGCCGGCCGGGTGAAGAGCAGCATGACGATGCCGACGAGCAGACCGGTCGAGACCCCCGAGGAGACCCCCGAGGCCAACACGGTCCGCCAGCTGCGGCGTCCAAGCACCCGCTCCACGGACTTCAGATCAGTGCCGACGATGGCCAGGTTCTGGACCGCGAACTTCTCGTCGGCGAGGTAGTCCACCGCCTTCTGGGCGTCGGTGTAGCTGTTGAAGATGCCCACCGACTGCGGGAACTCGAGCTCGAACATCGATCCGGGCTGCGGACGCTGGAAGGACATGGCCCACCTCTTGACGTGATGTGTTGGCTGCGAGTCTACCCGCGCAGGCCCGTTCGACTCAGATCAGCGGCGCTGGTGGTTCACCGCCGCCAGCCGGCCAGGGCGACCACCAGCTTGTCCTCCACCGGTCGTGGTGTGCTGCCCGTGTACTGACTGAGCATCGCGAACGCGTACAGGCGTCCGTCCCGACCCTGGACGTAGCCGCTGAGCGCGGTGACCCCGGTGAGGGTGCCGGTCTTCGCCCAGGCGCGATTCGTTGCCCGGGTGCCGTTCATCCGGTGGCGCAGGGTGCCACCGACCAACCGGGCGGTGTTGCCTGCCACCGGCAGCGAGGTCTTGAAGGCCGGGAACCACCTCTCCCGCTGCACGTGCACCAGCAGGGTGCCCAGAGCGCGGGGGGTGAGGGTGTTGGCCCGGGCCAGTCCGGATCCGTCGGACAGCGACACCCCGCTCATCGGCACCTTGATCGACGTCAGGTATGCACGGGTGGCGGCCAGTCCGTTCGACCAGGAGCCCGGCGCCCCGGAGCGCTTCGCGCCCATCGCCTTGGTCAGAGCCTCGGCGTGCATGTTGTTGGACAGCTTGAGGAACGGCACCAGGAGCTGCGACAGCGTCATCGAGTAGTCGGTCGCGAGCACGCTGCGACCTGTCGCCGGGGTGGCGAGCGAGGCGGTTCCCCCTCGGACGGTGACCCCGGCCTTCTTCAGCTCCGCCCGGAAGACGGCGGCGGCGTACAGGTCCGGGCGATGGACGGTGATCAGCCGGCTCCCCGATCGCCCCTTGGCCACCCGACCACGAAGGGTGATCGTCTTGGAGCCCTGCGCTCGGCTGGCCGAGAAGCTCGTCGAGGTGCCCTTCTTTCCGGTGGTGGTCAGGTTCTTCAGGCTCAGGTGCGCCGCCGCGGCCGCCGGGCTGGTGGTGATCTTGGCCTTCTTCCCCACCGATCCGGACGCGTACCTGATGATCACCGTGCCGGAGTCGTAGTCGGCGTTGGGGGCGAGGGTGAGGGCGGAGATCTCCGCCGCGTAGTAGTCGTCGGCGTAGCCGGTCCGCCAGGTGGGGTTGTAGCGCACGCTGTCGAAGTAGGTGGCGTCGACGACCAGCTCTCCCGTCACCGTACGGATCCCGGCGGCCCGGACCCGCTGGGCCAAGGCGGCGTAGTCGCTCACCCGGGCGGTCGGATCTCCGTACCCCTTCAGGTAGAGGGGCCCGTCCAATGTGCTCCCGGTGATCTTGGTCCGGGCGATCACCTGGGTCTGGAAGCGGTAGTTCGGGCCGAGGGTGTGCAGGGCCGCGGCCGCTGTCACGATCTTGGTGGTCGACGCGGGCAGGGTGGCCCGGCTGCCGCTGCGCTGGAACAGCTCGCTCCCCGTGGCGGCGTCGAAGACCGCCACGGAGGTACGACCCTTGGGGACCCGGGAGTCCTTCAGCACCGACGCGAGCTTGCTGGCCAGCGCCGGGTCCGTGACCGGGGCTGCTGCTGCCTGAGGCATCTGCTGTGGCGGGGTGACCAGTCCCGCTCCGCTGATCATCAGACCGGCGGCAAGGGCGACGACGAACGATCTCGGGGCGATGATCCGACGCGGCAGTCCGCGATCGGTGCGCATCGCGCCCAGATGGGGAAGTGATCTGGACACCGACGAACTCCTTGAGTTGTGCTCCCCCGAGCTCGTGGGAACACTAACCCAAGATCACTGCGCCGGGAAGACGCAGAACTCGTTGCCTTCGGGGTCGGCCAGCACGTCCCAGACCAGGTCGTCGCCGCGTGAGCGCAGCAACGTGGCTCCGGAGCCGAGCAGACCGGCGGTGTCGCCGAGCAGGTCCCAGTGGATCCGGTTCTTGACCCGTTTCGGCTCGGGCACGGCCTGGAAGACCCAGGCGACCGGCACGCCGACATCGAGGTGCACCCGCTGCTTGACGGATCGGGGTTCCGGCACCGGGTTGATCCACACGGTGTGCTCGGCGACGTCATCGCCGAGCCGGTACCCGCCGTTGTCCAGCGCCTCGGCCTCCAGCCCGAGTGCGGCCGCCCAGAACGGCGCCAGCCGATGCTGATCGGTGACGTCGATGCACAGGTCCCTGAAGCGGCAGCGGTCGCGCGACGTGCTGTCAGCGTCCATGGGCGGCAGCGTACGGCTCAGTCGCTCGACAGGTTCAGCTGCGACCGCAGGCGGTCGATGTGCTCCGAAGCCTCGGCCTTGCTGATGTCCGCCGGCAGGGTCTCCCCCGCCTGTCGGGCCAGCGAATCCAGGTAGGAGCGCTGGGAGTCCGTCATCGGGTCGTCCCCGCTCACCCAGTCGCTGGGGTCCTTGATGCTCTCGTCGCCACCGGGGGCGGGATCGTCGGGGCTCGCCCCGATGAAGGCGACCTCCTCGTTGGCGGCCTGGGAGCCCTCGGATGCGAATTCACTCATGTTTACAGTGTAAGCATAGGAGGTGACGTCATCGCCGGAGTCTCGGGTCAGATCGCATACGGCGGTCCGGAGGTCAGGCCTATACCGTGGGCCCGTGGCGTCGCGAGAGAGCTCTGTGTTCATCTCCCGGCTGAAGAACCTGCCCGTCCTCGACGTGGCCGGGGACCAGGTCGGGCGGGTCCGCGACGTCATCGTCCAGCGCCGCGCCGACGGACGACCGCCTCGGGTCAAGGGGCTGCTCGTCGAGCTCTTCGCCCGCCATCGGATCTTCATCTCGATGGCCAGGGTCCGCAACGTCGACCCCACCCAGGTCGTCATCTCCGGCGTGGTCAACACGCGCCGGTTCGAGAGTCGCGAGTCGGAGATCCTCGTCATCGAGGACCTCTTCGACCGGACTGCCGAGCGCATCGATCGACAGAGCCCGGCTGTCGTGTTCGACGTCGCCATGCAGACCACCCGGGTGCACGAGTGGGAGCTCAGTGAGGTTGCCATCCGGGAGGCGCGACCGCGTGCCTTCGGTCGCCGGGGTCACGTCACCATCCTCGACTGGGACGAGGTGCGGATCAGCGGGTTCGACGACACCTTCCAGGGCACCGAGCACCTGCTGGCCGAGCTCGAGGACATGAAGCCGGCCGACGTCGCCCGCGAGCTGCACAACATGAGCTCCGAGCGGCGCACCGAGGTCGCCAACGCCCTGGACGACGAGAAGCTGGCGAACGCCCTGGAGGAGCTGCCGGAGGAGGAGCAGGTCCAGCTGATCCAGGGGCTGGATCCCGAACGGGCGGCCGACGTGCTCGAGGAGATGGACCCTGACGACGCCGCCGACCTGATCGGCGAGCTGGCGCCCGAAGTGGCCGAGCGGCTGCTGAACCGGATGAAGCCGGAAGAGGCCAAGGACGTCCGTCGGCTGCTGATCTACGAGGACTTCACGGCCGGCGGCATGATGACACCCGAGCCGATCATCCTCGCACCCGACGCCACGGTGGCCGAGGCGCTGGCCAAGGTGCGCGACGCGGAGCTCACCCCGGCTCTGGCCTGCATGGTCTACGTGTGCCGGTCCCCGCTGGAGACACCGACCGGACGCTATGTCGGTGGCGTGCACTTCCAGCGCCTGCTGCGCGAGCCACCCTCGACTCTGGTGTCGTCGCTGCTCGACTCCGACCTGGAGCCGTTGCTGGCGGCCACGAAGCTGCACATCGTCTCGCGCTACTTCGCCACCTACAACCTGGTCAACGCGCCGGTTCTGGACAGCGATCGCCGGCTGCTCGGCGCGGTCACCGTCGACGACGTGCTCGACCACGTACTGCCGCCCGACTGGCGGGGCACCCAGCTGGATGCGCAGGCCGCGCTGGGCGCGGGTCGTTCCCGTGGTCGGTCGGTGAGCCGTGGCTAGGGCCGAGCGCGAGCCGGCACGGCTGAACACCCCCGGGCGCCGGAAGCGGTCCATCCTGCCCCGACCCCGCTGGGACCGAGACACCTTCGGCGCGTTCGCCGAGGGCTTCGCCCGTTTCATGGGTACGGCCCGGTTCCTGGCCTGGATGACGCTCATCATCATCTGCTGGGTGCTCTGGAACGTGCCGTTCGGTCCGCCGCGCCCTCGGTTCGACGAGTACCCCTTCATCTTCTTGACCCTGGTGCTGTCGCTGCAGGCCTCGTACGCGGCCCCGCTCATCCTGCTGGCGCAGAACCGTCAGGAGTCGCGGGACCGGGTCGCGATCGAGCGGGACCGGGAGCAGGCCGCGCAGAGCCGGGCGGACATGGACTATCTGGCCCGCGAGATCGCCGGACTGCGGATGTCGGTCGGCGAGCTCGCGACCCGCGACTACCTGCGCTCCGAGCTGCGCAGCGAGCTCCGATCGATCCTGGCCGACCTGGACGACGAGGAACGCGAGCGCGAGCGGAGCGGCCGCGGCAGCGGACCTGCCGGGTGAACGTGGCCGAGGAACCACCCGACTGCGCGCTGGCCCGACGTCTGGTGGCGCAGCAGTTCCCGCACTGGGCGGGCCTGCCCGTCCGCGACGTCGAGCACAGCGGTTGGGACAACCGCACCTTCCGCTTGGGCGACGACCTGTCGATCCGCCTCCCCCGCTCCCGGTTCTACGCCGACCAGGTGGCCAAGGAGCACCGTTGGCTGCCCGTGCTGGCACCCCAGCTGCCGTTCCCGATCCCCCGGCCCGTCGCCCACGGGACGCCCGGCCTCGGCTATCCCCACCCCTGGTCGATCTATGCCTGGCTCGATGGTGCTCCGGCCTCGCCGGAACGGATCGACGACCTGGTCACGTTCGCCCGTGAGGTGGCCGACTTCCTGGTTGCGCTGCGGGAGTGCGATGCCGGCGACGGGCCGCTTCCCGGCCAGCACAACTGGTGGCGGGGCGACCCCCTCGACCGCTATCTCGACGAGGCCCGCTCCGCGCTGGCCACCGTGGCCGACGAGATCGATGTCCCGAGGGCGAGCGCGATCCTGGACGCCGCGGTGGCCAGCACCTGGCCGGGACGGCCCGTGTGGTTCCACGGTGATATCGCCTTCGGCAACCTGCTGGTTCGCGACGGGCGGCTGTCGGCGGTGATCGACTTCGGCACCAGCGGCATCGGCGACCCGGCCTGCGACGTCGTGCTGGCCTGGACGCTGCTGACGGGCGAGAGCCGTACGGTGTTCCGCGACACCCTCGGACTGGACGACGCCACCTGGGCCCGCGGCCGGGGCTGGGGACTGTGGAAGGCCCTGATCACCGTCGCCGCGAACCGGGACACCGATGTGGTCGCGGCCGACGAGGCGCGACGGGTGCTCCACGAGATCCTGGCCGACCCCATCCGCTGACTCCGCCCCCCGGTCACCCGCGGGTCGCGGATGTCACCTCGGCCACACTGGTCCACCGGTCCGGGTCGGGCGAACTAACCTGGGCCGGTGCCCGTACCGACTGCCACGCCCCTGCTGGACCGCGTCCGCGACGCCCTGACCCGGGTGAACGATCCCGAGATCCGGCGACCGATCACCGAGCTGGGGATGGTCGCGGCGTGTGAGGAGACCGCTCCCGGTGAGGTACGGGTGGAGGTGCTGCTGACCGTGGCCGGCTGCCCGATGAAGGACACGCTGCGGCGGGACGTGACCGCGGCCGTTGTCACCGTGGCGGGTGTCAGCTCGGTGCAGGTCGATCTCGGCGTGATGAGCGACGAACAGCGTGCTGGGCTGCGCGACCAGCTCAAGGGCGGCCAGGCCGACCGGGAGATCCCGTTCGCCAAGCCGGACTCGCTGACCACGGTCATCGCCATCGCCTCCGGCAAGGGTGGGGTCGGCAAGTCCTCGGTGACGGTGAACCTGGCGATGGCGCTGGTCCGGCTGGGTCGTTCGGTCGGCATCCTCGACGCCGACATCTACGGACACTCGGTCCCGGCGATGCTCGGGGTGGCCGACGCCCGGCCGACAGCGGTCGAGGACATGATCATGCCGGTCCCGACCAACGGGCTGAAGGCGATCTCGATCGGCATGCTCAAGCCGAGTCGCGACCAGGTGGTCGCCTGGCGGGGACCGATCCTGGATCGGGCCCTGACCCAGATGCTGGCCGACGTCTACTGGGGCGACCTGGACTTCCTGCTCCTGGATCTGCCTCCGGGGACGGGAGACGTGGCGATCTCGCTGGGCCAGAAGCTGCCGAACGCCGAGGTGATCGTGGTGACCACCCCGCAGCAGGCGGCCGCCGAGGTCGCCGAACGGGCCGGCACGATGGCGTCGATGATGAACCAGCGGGTGATCGGCGTGATCGAGAACATGGCCTATCTCGAGGTGGCCTGTCCCGACTGCGGCAGTGTCCACCGGATGGACGTCTTCGGCTCCGGCGGTGGCGAGAGCGTGGCCGCCACCTTGAGCACGCGACTGGGCTACCAGGTGCCGCTGCTGGGTCAGGTGCCGCTCGACCCCACCCTGCGCGCGAGTGGAGACGACGGTGTGCCGATCACCGCGGGTGGCTCCGCCTCCCCGGCGGGCGCGGCGCTGATCGCGATCGCCGAGGGACTCGCCGGCCGCGGGCGGGGCCTGGTCGGCCGTCAGCTGGGGCTGGCTCCCGCCGGCCGCTAGTGGCGAGCTGGGTCGAGCTAGGTCGCGTCGGGGTCGAAGGGAGTCAGCACCCGGGCCACCGAGGCTCCGTTGACCGGGGTGTGTGTCGATGACCCGTTCGTCCGCGCCGACGCCTTGGCGTCCTCCACGGCAGCGGTCACGTCCGCCGCGGCGGTGCGCCCCACCGCGGTGGAATCGGTGATCTCCTTCTTGACGTCGGCCACGATCGGATCGACGTCGTCCATCAGGTGCTTCTGGATGAAGGTCTTCGGGTTGAGGTCACGGACGTCCAGGTCGGAGAACTCCGGACCGAGCTCCTTGCTCAGCTGCTCCTGGGCGCTGCCGGCCATCGTCCGGACGTACTTGATCACCCGCGCCGCCTTGCGGGCGAACTCGGGGAGCTTCTCCGGTCCGAACAGGATCACCGCGATGACCACCAGGACCAGGAGCTCCGGTGCCCCTACGTCGAACATGCGCCCACGCTAGTAGCCACTAGCCTTCACGACTCCCCAAGGTCACCTCGGCGGTGCTCTGCTGCCCGCCACGTTCGTAGGTCAGGGCGACCTGCTCGCCGGGCCGATGGGTCCGGATAGCCACGATCAGCTCCTCGGCGGAGGTCACCGGCTGCTCGTCGATCGCCGTCACCACGTCATCGACCTGCAGACCCGCCTGCGCGGCAGGCCCGTCCGCGTCGACCTGGGAGAGCCGAACGCCATCGCCGTCCGCCTGATCGACGTTGACGCCGATCACAGGGTACGTCGCCTTGCCGTCCTCGATCAGCAGCTTCCCGATCTCCATCGCCTGGTTGATGGGGATGGCGAAACCGAGACCGATGTTGCCGGTGGTGCTCCGGCTCTGGCCCAGGGTCAAGATGGCGGAGTTGACGCCGATCACCCGGGCGGCGGCGTCGACCAACGGCCCGCCCGAGTTGCCCGGGTTGATGGCCGCGTCGGTCTGGATCCCGTTGATGTACGCGCTCGGCGCGTCGGCCCCACCGTCGGAGCTGACCACGACCGGCCGGTTCTTGGCGCTGACGATGCCCTGGGTGACGGTGCTGGCGAGCGCGAGAGGTGACCCGATCGCCACGACCGGCTCGCCCACCTGGACGGTGTCGGAGTCACCGACCGGCAGCGGCGTGAGCCCGTGCTGACCCGTCAGCTTGATGACCGCCAGATCGTAGGAGGGACTACGGCCCACCAGCTCCGCTCGCACCCGAGCGCCGTCGGAGAACATCACGGTGATCCGGCCACCGTCGGAGGCATCGGCGATCACGTGGTTGTTCGTCATGATGTGGCCCTCGGTGTCGAGCACGAAACCCGATCCGGTCGCCCCGGAGCCACTCGAGCCGACCCGGATCATGACGGTGCTCGGCAACGCCGACGCCGCCACCTGGACGGTGTCGATCTGGCTCGGTGCCGCGGGCACGGGCTTCTGTCGCGGATCCGCAGACGCCGTCGACGACGGGCGAGCCGGTGCTACCGGGGCGATGCTGGGCGCGCCGGTCTGGGCCAGCCGTGCGCCACCGTACCCAGCGGCGGTGCCGACCAGAGCCGCCAGCAGGGCGGCGATCAGCAGGATCGGACCGGTCCGTGCCCGGCGCGCCGGTGGCGCGGTCGGCGGCGGCGAAGCCACCGTCCCCTGGCTGTGCGGGGGAACCGAACCGGTCGCCGGGTAGCCGGTCGGGGCGGCAAAGGTCGGAGGCTGGCCGGCGCCGTACGGCGGCAGCATCCGGGTGGGCTCGTCGACCTGAGGCGCCGTCGGGGCGAACGGACCGTAGTAGTGGCTGAGCGTCGCGTCCGGATCCAGCTCACGCTGATCGGGCCGGGCGGCGTCAGGCGGCGACGGGTCCGACCGGAACTCGTCGGCCCGGAGCTGATCGGGCGGGAACTCGTTCTTCTGGGACTGGTCGGGCTCGGACCGGGTCTCGTCGCTGCCTCGATCTCGGAAGAACCAGTCCGACCCGGAGTCGGCGACCGGGCGATCGTCGGGGGCCGCGGAGCGGTCCTCGTCAGTCATCTCTCACCGCTCATCGACCGAGGATGCGGGACCAGCCCGCGCGTACGCGCTCCATCGTAGTCGGCTGCTGCCGGGCCTCATGTGGTAGCGCAGCCACGGCGGCGGCCAGCGTCTCGCGGGAACCGTCGGTGACCGCGGTGAGGACGACATCGCCCGAGGTCCAGGTCGCGGTGGTGGGCATCCCGGTGGTGACCCAGGCGCCGAGCGTCTCGTTGCGGGTGCTGCCGGTCGGCGCCCCGGAGAGCCGCCCCCGCTGCTCGACCACGCTGAGGGTGGTCAGCCCGTCGCTGTAGACGAGGTGCACGAGCTCCGGGTCGTCGGTCTGGTCGGTCCGCAGGCGCAACAGGGACAGACCCGCGAGACGATCGGCACAGACCCAACCGTCGCGCCTCAGCTCGACGGCCCGGGAGAGGGTGAGGGTGGCCGACGTGCGGGCTACCGGGGTGGCGGCCAGCGAGCTCGCATCGGCGGCCGTGCCGAACCGCAGGTCGGTGAGTCGGCTCGCCACGACGACGTTGCCGCGCCCGTCGTAGGTCTCCTGGCCCAGCAAGAGCCCGGTCCTGGCGTCGAGCCACCAGCGGGCGGCCACCCCGTCGAGGGTTCCCTCAACCGACGACGTGGTCGGCTCCACCGCCTCGACCACGTAGGCGTCACGGCCGGAGTACCACTGTGACTTCCAGCCTCGCAGCGCATAGCGGGTGGCGAGTCGATCGATCAGATCGGCATCGGCCATCCGCGTCGACGAGGCGGACTCGATGTAGGTGGCGGCGCCGGCGGGATGATGGCCTGCTCCGGCCGGGCTCAGCTCGGTGCCGGCGCCCCCCAGGCTGACGATCCTGACCGTGTTGCTGATCCGCTCGTCGTCGCGGGTGAGGCTGACGATCTGGGTCGCGGAGTAGGTCATCTCGTCACCGGCCTGCCCGGCCTGGAACAGGAGCTTGGTCGTGCGGACCTCCGACAGCTTCTTCGCGGGCAGCGTCACAGGGGTCGGCTCCGCCTCCGCGGAGGTAGGGCTCGGGGGCCGGTTCTGCAGGGCCGCAGTGACCCGACCGTCGAGCGGGAACCCAGAGACCACGCCGGTGAACTCAGCGACTGCGCGGTGGGTGGGATCCAGAGCCGCGACCGCGTCATCGGCCGGCGCCGCCAGATAGCCGATCCCGAGCACCGCCAGGACCGTCAGACTGCAGCCCAGTACGCCCGCCACGACTCGGGTCCGCCTCAGCTGCCGCTGGCTGGGCAGCACGGCGCCGCCGGTCGTTCGCCGGAACGGGCGGGTCCACAACGGCTCGGTCGCCTCGTCGCCCGCGATCGAGACCAGTCGGTGCGAGAGGTCGGCGGGGGTCGACCCGGGATCGGTGGAGCCAGTCAGCAGCGAGCGCACGTGGCGCAGCTCGGCGACCTCACGACGGCAGTCGCTGCAGTCGACCAGATGCACCAGCAGCCGCTCGCGGTCCACATCACCCAAGGCACCGTCGACGAAAGCCGAGCGGAGCTCAGCCAGCTCGGCGCACGAACGCGCCTTCACGAACGCCCCGCGTACCCCGGTGGTGTGAGGTCGGCTGCCACCGGTGCGCCACCCTGTTCGACGTCGACGCCGAGATACCGCGCCCGCTCTCCGGTCGGGCGACGGTGGGCCAGCGCGGCCCGGAGCTGCGCGCGACCACGGTGGATGCGGCTGCGCACGGTGCCGAGCTTGGTGTCCAGAACACCGGCGATCTCCTCGTACGTCAGACCCTCGATGTCGCAGAGCACGACCGCAGCCCGGAACTCGGGCGGCAGGGCCGCCAGAGCGGCGGCGACATCGTGATCGAGTCCAGCGTCCGCGAGGGCCTCGGACGGGGTGGGCCAGCTGCTCGGCAGCCGTTCCTCCGAGCCGACGCCCAGTCCGTCGAAGCGGATCTTCTGCTTGCGTCGGGCGGTGTCCAGGAAGAGATTGGTGGTGATGCGGTGCAGCCAGCCCTCGAAGGTGCCGGGCTGGAAGGTGTGCAGCGAGCGGAAGACCCGGACGAAGACGTCCTGGGTGAGATCCTCGGCGTCATGGGAGTTGCCGGTCAGCCGATACGCCAGCCGGTAGACACGAGCGCTGTGGTCGCGCACGATCTGCTCCCAGCTCGGTGGGGTCCACGCGTCCGCCGCGGGTGGTGCCCATGCTCGCGGCGCCGGGGAGGCCGGGGAGGTCGTGGCGGCGATGATCACCGGGACGACGTCGGGCGTGGGCCGGACAGCCATGAGCCTTCCTCTCCCCTGCGATCTGATCACCAACGGACCTCTCATCTTTCCCCAGCATCCTGGACGGAGGCTGAGACGAAGCTCATAGGAACCTGTGTGGTACCTCGGTGTGGTGAACGTCTCAGTCGGCGGCAGGGTTCCCGACCGCGGCGGGCAGCAGGCCCGCCGCCTGCAGACAGGCGGCCAGGACGGCCGACTCCGCCTCGGTGGCCGGCGGCATCGGGGACCGCAGCCGTCCGTTGCCGCGGCCGAGCTGTCGAAGGCCGTCCTTGACCAGGATGCAGCCCTGGGTCGCGAACACCCCGGTGAAGACGGGCAGCAGTCGACGGTGCCAGTCCAACGCGGACCGCGGATCACCGGCCAGGTACGCCTCGATCAGGCGACGCATGCCGACGGCCGTGAAGTGGGTCGAGGTGCCGACCACGCCGACCGCGCCGATCGACAGGAGCGGCAAGGTCATCGCGTCGTCGCCGGAGTAGTAGGCGAGGTCGGTGGAGGCCATCACCTCCGACGAGGCCGACAGGTCCCCCTTCGCGTCCTTGACGGCCACGATCCGTGGATGCTCGGCCAGCCTGAGCATCGTCTGAGTGGCGATGGGCACGCCTGACCGGTGCGGGATGTCGTACACCATGACGGGCAGTCCGGTCGCGTCGGCGACGGTGCGGAAGTGGCTGAGCAGACCGGCCTGCGGCGGTCGGGAGTAGTACGGCGTGACGATCAGGAGGCCGACCGCTCCCGCCTTCTCGGCCGCCGCGGACAGGCCGAGAGTGTGTTCGGTGCTGAAAGTGCCGACGCCGGCGAGCACGTGGCAGCGGTCCCCGACCGCATCGACCACCACTCGGAGCAGCTCGGACTTCTCCGCATCGGAGGTGGTCGGTGACTCACCCGTCGTGCCGCTGATCACCAGTCCGTCATGGGCCAGCTCGTCGACCAGGTAGGTCGCCAGCGTGGCCGCGCCGTCGTGGTCGAGCTCGCCGTCGTCGGTGAAGGGCGTCACCATCGCCGTCAGGAGGCGTCCGAACGGGGGCACGAGGGACATGGAGCCCATCCTAGGCCGAGGATTCTCTCGTCGGGACCGGACGAAGGCCCGTCGAACCACAGATTGTCTCGCTCTCGGCGCATCACCCTCTCAGCCCCTCCCCCTCGGGATCCTGCGGCCACGGCCAGCAGTACCCACGGCTCACGGGCACTTGCCCGCGAAGGCGAGGAGGCGGTGAACCACTAGGCTTACCGCCGTGACCGCCGTACCCACGAAGACCGCTGTGAAGTCCGCTCCCAAGGCCGCGTCCTGGGTCTACGCCGAGGACTTCGTCGCCGAGTCCGAAGCCGCCGCCGAGGCGCGCGCCGCCGCCGCACCCCTCGGTGTGACGCCTCTCGGTCGCGGCAGCGCGACCGCCCTGACGTTCGTGGCCTCGGCTCTGCGCGCGAAGGCCGTGGTCGAGATCGGCACGGGCTCGGGGGTCTCCGGGTTGGCCCTGTTCGCCGGCATGCAGCCCGACGGCATCCTGACCAGCGTCGACATCGAGGCCGATCACCAGCGGGTGGCCCGCAAGGCGTTCCTGTCCGTCGGCATCCCGACTCAGCGGTTCCGACTCATCGCCGGCGCCGCCTTGAACGTGCTCCCCCGACTCAGCGACGGCGCGTACGACCTGGTCTTCATCGACGCCGACAAGGTGGAGTACCCGGCCTACGTCGAACAGGGGATCCGGCTGCTCCGCTCCGGCGGGGTGCTGGCCGTGGACAACGCGCTGCGCCGCGACCGGGTGGCCGATCCGAACGACGACGACGACGAGGTGCTCGCCATCCGTGACGCCCTCGGCATGGTCGCCGACGACGAACACCTCCGCCCCGCCCTGCTCCCCGTCGGCGACGGCCTCCTCGTCGCCGTAAAGGTTTGAGGACGGTCGGCGGGGGCCGCAGCGAGTTCCGGCTCTCGTCGCGAGCGGCCGCGGAGCAGCGAGTGATGACTACTCTGCGCGAACGGTGATGCCCTTCCCGACCACGGTGATGCCGCCGGCGGAGATGGTGTAGCCGCGGGCTCGGTCCTGGTCGAGGTCGACACCGACGGTGGCGCCCGGCTCGACCAGCACGTTCTTGTCCAGGATGGCGCGCTCGATCACCGCGCCCTCACCGATCCGGGCGTTCTGCAGGATCACCGACTGGGTGATCTCGGCGCCCTTCGCCACCCGTACGTTGGGCGACAGCACGGAGACGTCGATCCGTCCGCCGGAGATGATGCAGCCGGGACTGACGATCGAGTCGGTGGCGGTGCCGGCGAGGGTGAACTTCGCCCCTGGCAGCTGTGCCATGTTCGACCAGATCGGCCACTCGTTGTTGTAGAGGTTGAAGACCGGGTCCACCGAGACGAGATCCATGTGCGCCTCGTGGTACGCGTCGATCGACCCCACGTCGCGCCAGTAGGCGCGGTCCCGGTCCTTGACGCCCGGCACCTCGTTCTTGGTGAAGTCGTAGACCTGGGCCTCTCCCTGGGACACGAAGCTGGGGATGATGTCACCGCCCATGTCGTGCCGGGAGTCGAGGTTCTCCGCGTCGGAGTAGAGCGACTCCACCAAGGCGTCGCAGCTGAAGATGTAGTTGCCCATCGAGGCGAAGGACGCGTCGGGGTCGTCGGGGAGGCCGGGAGGGTCGGCCGGCTTCTCCAGGAACTCCTTGATCTTGTTGTCCGCTGCCGCATCGATCACGCCGAACTCGGTGGCCTGGGCTCGCGGCACCCGGATGCCGGCGACGGTGCAGCCGAGACCGCCGTCGATGTGAGCGTCCAGCATCTGCTCGACATCCATCCGGTAGATGTTGTCGGCCCCGAAGACCACCACGTAGTCGGGCGCCTCGTCGACGAAGAGGTTCTTCGACTGGAAGATCGCGTCGGCGCTGCCCTGGTACCACCGGGGACCGAGCCGCTGCTGCGCAGGAACCGGCGTCACGTAGTTGCCCAGCAGGGTGGACATCCGCCAGGTCACCGAAATGTGCTTGTCGAGCGAATGCGACTTGTACTGGGTCAGCACCGCGATCTGCCGCATGCCCGCGTTCGCGAGGTTGGACAGCACGAAGTCGATCAGGCGGTACGTCCCTCCGAACGGGACGGCGGGTTTCGCTCGGTCCATCGTGAGCGGCATCAGCCGCTTTCCTTCACCGCCGGCGAGGACGATGGCGAGAACCTTGGGACGGGAGGAAGCCATGCGCTGAACCTATCCTTGCTCGACTCTGAGGCGGGACCCGGCATCGCCGGACCCGGGCCCAACCTAGGCGTTTCGGCCGTCGGGCGACAAGGTGCCGCCATCCGCGTCTCACGTGACCGCCCGCTGGACACCCAGCGTTCACCCTCCAGACGACCTCGACGGCCCACGCGGCGGCGGCCGATGCAGACGCCCTGTTCGTCGGTCTGACCGCTGTGCAACGATGCCGAGCATGAGTGCAGCCAGCGGTGACCGACTCAGTCTCTCCTTGTTCACGCGCGAGTACCCACCGTCGATCTACGGCGGCGCCGGCGTGCACGTGGCCCAGCTGGTGCCCCAGCTGCGCAAGCTGATCGACGTGGATGTGCAGTGCATGGGCGAGCCGCGCGAGGGCGCGACCGCGCATGCGGAGACCTATCCCGACGGAGCGAACACCGCCCTGCGGGTGTTCGGGGCCGACCTGTCGATGGCCGCCGCGGTGCCGCCGGTGGACCTCATCCACTCCCACACCTGGTACGCGATGCTGGGCGGCATGCTCGGCGCGATGCTGCAGGACATCCCGCACGTGGTCACCGCGCACTCCCTGGAGCCACACCGGCCCTGGAAGGCCGAGCAGCTGGCCGGCGGCTACCGGCTGTCGTCCTGGGCCGAGCGCACCGCCTTCGAGGCCGCGGACGCGGTGATCGCGGTGAGCGCGGGGATGCGCACCGACACGCTGGACTCCTACCGTGACCTCGACCCGGCCAAGGTGCACGTGGTCCGCAACGGCATCGACACCGACGAGTTCTCCCCGGACCCGGGCACCGACGTGCTCACCGGACTCGGCATCGACCTGGACCGACCCACGGTGGTCTTCGTCGGGCGGATCACCCGCCAGAAGGGCCTGATCCACCTCGTGCGGGCGGCCGAGCACCTCGACCCGGACACCCAGCTGGTGCTGCTGGCCGGCGCCCCGGACACCCCGGAGATCGCGCAGCAGATCGGCGACGCGTTCGCCGCGGTGAAGTCCAGCCGCGGCAACGTGATCTGGGTCGAGCAGATGCTGCCACGGGCCCAGGTCCGCCAGGTCCTCTCGCAGGCGACCGTGTTCGCCTGCCCCTCGGTGTACGAGCCCCTCGGCATCGTCAACCTCGAGGCGATGGCTTGCGAGACCGCCGTCGTCGCGTCCGCCGTCGGCGGCATCCCCGAGGTGGTGGTGGACGGCGAGACGGGCTACCTGGTGCCGTACGACCCGGCCAAGGCCGACGACCCTGCCGCGGTGGCCGAGTTCGAGCAGTCGCTGGCCACCAAGATCAACGAGCTGACCAGGGATCGCGACCGGGCGGCGGCCTTCGGTCGAGCCGGCCGCCAGCGGTGCATCGACGAGTTCTCCTGGGCCAAGATCGCGGCCGAGACCGTCGACGTCTACCGCACCGCGATCACCGTCCACGGACACTGACCAGCGGTTCGTCGGTCCTGCCCAGCAGCTGATCATGGACGTTTGTTGATCATGGACTACTGATCATGGACGGCCGACGACCCTACGCAGACCGGTCCGCGGCGGGGCGGGTGCTGGCCGACGAGGTGGTCGGCGTGCTGGCCGGTCATGATCACGGGTCGCTGCTGGTGCTTGCGCTCCCCCGTGGCGGCGTGCCGGTGGCCGTCCCGGTCGCCCGAAGACTCGGTGCCCCGCTGTCGGCGCTGATCGTACGCAAGGTCGGAGCGCCGGGGCAGCCGGAGCTCGCCGTCGGCGCGATCGCGGCGATCGGTGATCGGGTCGTCCGGGTCCTCAACGACGCCTGGGTGAGGCGCCTCGGCCTGTCGGAGGAGCAGCTGGCGACCATGATCGCGCGTGAGGCAGCGGAGCTCGGCGCTTCGGTGACGCTGTTCGGGGCGACGCCGTCGGTCGTGGACCGCACGGTGGTGGTGGTCGACGACGGGCTGGCGACCGGTGCGACGATGCGAGCAGCGCTGCTCGCTGTCCGCGAGGCGGGCGCCGGATCGGTGCTGGCTGCTGCCCCGGTCGGTGCCATCGGCGCGTGCCGTGATCTTGCCGGACTGGCCGACACCGTGGTCTGCCCGTGGCAGCCGGATCCCTTCCGCGCGGTGGGTGAGCACTACCGAGACTTCCGTCAGGTGAACGATGCCGACGCCATCGCGCTGCTGCGCCGGTGACCGGTGGACCCCTCCTTCGACGACCGCTCCTGCCACCACCGAGTCGCACGTGGTGTGGAACCCAACCGCCAGGCGCCAGATGCCACGACGGCCCCTCGCGTTGGCGAGGGGCCGTCGAACGTGCTCTGTGCCAGGACTAGCCGACAACCTCTTTCAGGGCGCCGGCCAACTCGGTCGCCTCGTCGGCGTTGAGCTCGACCACCAACCGGCCACCTCCCTCGAGCGGGACTCGCATGACGATTCCCCGACCCTCCTTGGTGACCTCCATCGGGCCGTCACCCGTCCGCGGCTTCATGGCAGCCATGTGCCCATCCTCATCTGTAGTCGACTGGCAGCTATCGGTGCCGATTATTCCGTACTCAGCCAACTGCGTACCATGCGGGTCGAGCTCACCGGAGGCTGGTGGTCGGGGCCGCGACCACTAAAGTCGATGGCTATGAGCTCGGCACCGGTGCTGGTCGAACGCTTCGGCGGCGTGGGTCTGGTTCGACTCAACAGACCTGAGGCCCTCAATGCGCTGGATGTGGCCGCGAAGACGGCCCTGCTGGCCGCCCTGGAGGATCTGGCTGCCGATCCGGGCGTCCGTTGCGTGGTCCTGACCGGAACCGGACGGGCCTTCTGTGTCGGCCAGGATCTACGCGAGCACGCCGCGCAGCTCGAGGGGGCGGGGCCGGACGGCGTGCTGACGACGGTGCCCGAGCACTACAACCCGATCGCCACGCTCGTGCACACGATGCCCAAGCCCGTGATCGCGGCCGTGAACGGGATCGCGGCCGGTGCCGGAGCCTCCCTCGCCTTCCTGGCCGACCTCCGACTGGTCACGGCGAGCGCCGGTTTCAACCTGGCGTTCGCCCAGATCGGGCTGTCCTGCGACACCGGTTGCTCCTGGACGCTCCCGCGGCTCGTGGGCCCGACCACCGCCCTACGGCTCCTCTACACCGGCGGCACCATCACGGCCGACGAGTCGCTGCGCCTGGGCATCGCCACCGAGGTCGTCCCCGACGCCGAGTTCGAGGAGCGCGTTCTCGACGTCGCCGCCAGGCTGGCGGTCGGTCCGACCCAGGCGTACGCCGCCATCCGGCAGTCGGTGGCGTACGCGGCGCACAGCTCGCTGACCGATGCCCTCGCCCACGAAGCGGAGATGATGGCCCGGACCGGAGCCACCGAGGATCACCGGCACGCCGTCGACGCCTTCCTGGCCAAGCAGAGGCCGCTGTTCACCGGCCAGCGAGACTGACCTTCCCCAGGGACCGCAGGCTGGTCGTGAAACCCGCCCGCATGGCGGGCAGCAGCAACCCGGCGAGCCGGGTGGGCACACGTCCGCCGGCCACGTCGAAGATCTCAGTGCACCGCACCTCGGTGCGGCCGTCGGCGGTGGCCGCCAGCTCGAAGGTTCCCGGCCCCCGGAAGTAGGGACCGGTGTGCAGGACCTCGAGGGTGCCCGAAGCGCTGTCGGTCGGCGGCTGCCAGGTGGTCACGATGAACCGATCGAGCAGTCCGGCCGGCACCGGGCCCAGCCAGAAGCCCGAGAGGGCCTCGCAACGCACGCCCAGACCCGACGTGTGAGCGCTGAGAACCCGGACGGTGGTGAGCGGGATCCAGCGCCGCTGCCCCGCCCAGTCCACCAGCACCGGCCAGACGACAGGGGGCGGCGCGGGGATCGTCGCGGAGACGCGCAGGTCGACGCTCATGGGGTGGTGTCGCCGGCATGCTCGACCGGCGCGTACGAGATCTGTTCACCGAGCTGGGCCTCCAGTTCGGCGATCCGTCGGTCCCGGGCGGAGAGCTCGACGCTCAGCCGATCCAGGACGTCGTCCACCTGACCCATCGCGTACCCGCGCAGGGCCACACCGAACCGCAATCGGCGCAGGTCCTCGCCGGTCAACGTGCGGTCGCTCGGCAGGTCCTGGCGGAAGACGTCCCGCGTGGGTTCGGGCGACATCGACCCCAGCCCTCCCGCCGCGACGATGGCGGCAACTCCGAGCGCGGCCACGACGACCACCGCGATGAACCACTCCACCCCCCGATCGTGCCACGTCCTCCCATCGCTGACGCACGGGTCGCTGCACCCACTCACGTGATGCTCCGCCCGCGTGAGTGACCGGAGGCCGGGCATCAGGGGCGTTGGGTGGCGGGTCAGGGTCAGGGTCAGGGGGTCGGGTGCGCGTCGCCCATGATCGCCACGGCTTCCTCGACGTCGTCGGTCACGCGCAACAGCGCGAGATCTCGTTCGGCGATGCAGCCGTAGGAGAGCACCGACCGCTCGGCCCAGTCCAGCAGCCCCTGCCAGTAGTCGGAGCCGAACAGCACGACCGGGAACGAGGTGACCTTCCGGGTCTGCACCAGGGTCAACGCCTCGAACAGCTCGTCGAAGGTGCCGAAGCCGCCCGGCATCACGATGAAGCCCTGGGCGTACTTCACGAACATCGTCTTCCGCGCGAAGAAGTAGCGGAAGTTGATGCCCAGGTTGACGTAGTCGTTCAGCCCCTGTTCGAACGGCAGCTCGATCCCCAGTCCGACCGAGACTCCGCCGGCCTCGGCGGCGCCCTTGTTGGCGGCTTCCATGATCCCCGGCCCACCACCGGTGATCACGGTGAAGCCCGACCGAGACAGCAGCCGACCCACCTCCACCGCGGCGGTGTAGCTCCAGTGGTCGCGCGAGATGCGGGCAGAGCCGAACACACTGACCGCCGGACCCAGCTCGGCCAGCGTGCCGAAGCCCTCGACGAACTCCGTCTGGATCCGCAGCACCCGCCAGGGATCGGTGTGCACCCAGTCGCTCGGCCCCCGGGAGTCCAGCAGTCGCTCGTCGGTGGTGGTCGCCAGGACCTGGTCCTCGCTGCGCATCACCGGCCCCTGGAAGAAGCGGGCGTGGCGGCCACTCCGGACGACCGACTCGGGGCGGCTCGGCGCTGTCTCGTCACTCACACCGGCGACCCTAGTGCCGCCCGGTTGCCCGAGCTCAGCAAGGCGACCGGCGTCAGCGGAGCCACGCGAGGAGGGCGTCGCGACAGCGGTAGACCTCAGCCGCCGGGCAGAACTCGTCGTCGGCGTGCGCCTTGCTCGGGTTACCCGGTCCGAAGTTCACCGCGGGGATGCCCATCTCTGCGAAGCGGGCCACGTCGGTCCAGCCGAACTTGGCGCTGGCCTCGGCCCCGAGTGCGGCCAGGAACTCCGCGGCCGCCGGCTGGTCCAGGCCGGGTCGGGCCCCGATCGCGACGTCGTTGACCTCCAGCGCGAACCCCGGCAGCACCCCACGGACGTAGGCCTCCGCCTCGGCCGCCGACTTGTCCGGCGCGAACCGGTAGTTGATCTCGATCCGGCACCGGTCCGGGATCACGTTGCCGGCGATACCGCCGCTGATGGCCACGGCGTTCAGACCCTCGCGATAGGTCAGTCCGTCGACGTCCACCTGCGCCGGCACGTGCTCGGCCAGCAGCTGCAGCAGTGCCCCGGCGTCGTGGATGGCGTTGTGCCCCATCCAGGCGCGGGCGGAGTGGGCGGCGACCCCGGACAGCTCGCAGATCAGCCGCATGGTGCCCTGGCAGCCGCCCTCGATCCGGGCGCTGGTCGGTTCGCACAGCACCGCGAAGCCGCCGGCAAGCAGCTCGGGGCGCTCGCGACCGATCCGACCCAGACCGTTCAGCTCGGCGGCCACCTCCTCGTTGTCGTAGAAGATCCAGGTGACGTCGCGGCGCGGTGCCGACAGGGCCGCCGCGCACACCAGCTGGACCGCCACCCCGCCCTTCATGTCGCAGGCTCCGCGGCCCCAGATCTCCAGACCGTCGCCATCGCCCGCGGTCCAGTGCGGCACGTTGGCGGCGATCGGCACGGTGTCCAGGTGACCGGCGATGACCACCCGCTCCGGCCGACCCAGATCGGTGCGGGCCACCACCACGTTACCGTCCCGGATCACCTCCAGGTGGTCGTACGCGCGGAGCGCCGCCTCGACCGCATCGGTGATCTTCAGCTCGTCGCCACTCACCGACTCGATGTCGATCAAGGTCTTCAGCAGCTCGACGGGATCCCCGTCCAGGTCGAGGCGGACGGTGTCTACGGGGACGGTCGACATGCTGGGCACCCTACCGACGCCGGATATCCTCGGCGCATGAGTTCTGCCGCCGACGCCGCTCGCTCCGCTGCCGCCTGGGGTGTCGCCACCGTGCACGCCTCGGGCCCTCTCGACACCTACTTCCCCGCCCCGAGGCTGGGTGAAGACCCCGGCCCGGAGCCGGCCGGGCTCGCGGCGCTGGTCGGCGAGGACGCCGTCCGCGGGGTCCGGACCGAGCTCGTGCGGACGGTCATCGACCTCGACGCTCCCCCGGACGGCACCTCCGACGCGTACCTCCGGCTGCACCTGCTCAGCCACCGGCTGGTCGAGCCTCGGTCGATCAACCTGGACGGCATCTTCGCGTCGCTGCCGAACGTGGTGTGGACCTCGGCGGGTCCCTGCGCGACCGCGGACTTCGAGGTCGTGCGGACCAGGCTGCGGGCGGCTCGAGGATCGGTGACGGTGTACGGGGTGGACAAGTTCCCGCGGATGGTCGACTACGTGCTGCCCACGGGGGTCCGGATCGCCGACGCCGACCGGGTCCGCCTCGGTGCGCACCTGGCCGAGGGCACCACCGTGATGCACGAGGGCTTCGTCAACTTCAACGCCGGCACCCTGGGCACCTCGATGGTGGAGGGCCGGATCTCGGCCGGGGTGGTGGTCGGCCGGGACTCCGACATCGGCGGCGGCGCCTCGATCATGGGCACCCTGTCCGGGGGCGGCAAGCAGCAGATCTCGGTCGGTGAGCGCTGCCTGCTCGGCGCCAACGCCGGGATCGGCATCTCCCTCGGCGACGACTGCATCGTCGAAGCCGGTCTCTACGTGACAGCCGCCACCAAGGTCAGTCTGCCCGGCGGCCAGGTGGTCAAGGCCGCCGAGCTGTCGGGCCAGAGCGGTCTGCTCTACATCCGCAACTCGGTCAGTGGCGCCATCGAGGTCCGACGCAGGGCGGGTCGGGCCGTCGAGCTGAACGCGTCCCTGCACGCCAACTGAGGCGAATCCCCCGCACCGTGCCCTCGTCCAACGCTCGCTTCGGTGGGTGCATCATCGTCGCGGTGCTGCTGTTCGCCGTGGTCGTCGGTCTCACCGTCGGCGGCTTCTCCTGGTTCGCCGCGCGGTGGGAGCCGGCCCCCGCACCCGGTCAGCAGCGCTGCGTGGCGACAGTGGGTGACGCCACCACGGCGATCACGCTCGAGCAGGCGCACTACGCCTCGATCATCGCCGGTCTGTCGGTCAAGCGGGGCCTGCCTCCTCGTGCCGCCTCCATCGCGCTGGCCACGGCCTACCAGGAGAGCGACATCCGCAACCTCGACTACGGCGATCGCGACTCGGTCGGCTTGTTCCAGCAGCGTCCCTCCCAGGGCTGGGGGTCCGTGGAGCAGCTGATGGATCCCTTCTACGCGACCGGCAAGTTCTACAACGCTCTGGTCAAGATCAAGAACTGGCAGACCGGTGACATCAACGACGTCGCCCAGGCCGTCCAGATCAGTGGCCACCCGGAGGCCTACCGTGATCACGAGACCGACGCCCGGGTGCTGGCCAGCACCCTGACCGGACAGACCCCGGCGGGCTTCACCTGTCTGGATCGCACCGGCGCGGACGGGGACGCCAAAGGGCTGGCGGCAGCGTTGACCAAGACCTTCGGCGCCGACGCCAAAGCCTCCCGGGAGGGCAAGGTGCTGACCGTCACCGCCGACGCGACCGATCTGGCGTGGGCGTACGGGTCCTTCGCCGTGGCGAACTCGGCCCAGTACGGCACCGTGCAGGTGGTGGTCGGCGATCGGCAGTGGGACACGAACTCGATGACCCTGCCGGCGTGGGTTGCGGCCGAGACCCCGGCCAAGGGCAAGCAGGTCAAGATCACGGTGCGCTGAGAGCCGACGCGCGGTCCTCACCCGCCGAGACCGGCCTCGCGGGCGGCGATGATCGCCGCGGCGCGGTCCCTGAGCGACAGCTTGGCCAGCACGTTGGCGATGTGGTTGCGGACCGTCTTCGGACTCAGCACCAGCCGCTGGGAGATGGTGGCGTTGTCGAAGCCCCGAGCCACCAGATCGAGCACCTCCCGCTCGCGGTCGGTCAGCTCCGGGAAGGGCACCCGAACCGCGGTCCGACCACTGACCACCTGGGCCATGGCCCGCACCGCCACCTGCGAGCCCAGGATCATCTCGCCGTTGGCGACGGCCCGGACGGCACGCTCCACCTCCTCCGGCGCGGCCGCCTTGAGCAGGTAGCCGCGGGCCCCGGCCCGCATCGCCGCGGCCACCGAGGTGTCGTCGTCACTCATGGTGATCACCAGCACAGCGATCTCAGGATGGGTCTGCTGCAGCCAGCGGGTGAGCTCGATCCCGGACTCACCCTCCCCCGAAGCCGTGTCCAGCTGGAGATCCATCAAGATCACGTGCGGGGGCTCGGCGATCACCCGGGCCAGCTCGGCGCGATCCGCCGCCTGGCCGGTCACCTGGATGCCGTCGAGGGAGCCGAGCAGACCGACCAGGCCGAGGCGGAAGAGCGGGTGGTCGTCGACGACCACGACCTTGATCACCGGGTCCGTCATCGCACCGTCCTCGACGGCTGGCGCAGGGGCAGCCTCGCCGTCACCACGGTCCCGCTGGGCACGCCGGCGGATCTGGTCACGCTGCCACCCTGCTCCTCCGCTCGCTCGAACATCGAGCGTGTCCCGACCCCGACCACGGTGTCGTCGGCGACCCCGGTCCCGGCGTCGCGGCAGCAGATAAGCAGCTCTGTCTCGTCGACCTCGATCTCGAGCACGCACCGATCGGTGCCGCTGTGCCGGGCGGCGTTGGTGACCGCCTCACTGGCGATCCCGTACGCGGCCGCGGCGAGCCCGTCGGACACCTCGGCGAGCGCCGTGATCACGCCCGGCGGGCAGACCAGCTCGACGGTCATGCCGGCGGCGCGCTGCTGGCCGACGAGCTCGAGCAGGGCGGCGTACAGGCCGAGCTCGGACAGCACCGGCGGCAACAGGCTGCGGGAAGCGGACCGGACGTCGTCGATGCGCCGGGTCAGCTCCGACTGCAGCTCGGCCAGCATCGCGGTGGCGGCCGCGGGATCGCCGGTGAGCGTGTTCTGCACCCCCTGCAGGCCCAGGCGCAGCCCGGCCAGCCAGGGAACCAGACCGTCGTGCAGCTCACGGCGGATCACCTGGCGTTCCCGCAGGCGCGCGGTGGTCAGCCGCTCCCGGGTCGCCTGGAGGTCCGCCGCCCCGTCGGCGAGCACCAGGGCGGCGGCGATCACCTCGAGGAGCTGCTCCAGAGCCGAGCGGCCCCGGCCGTCCAGCACCTCCCCGGGCGGGGCGGTGATGGCCAGGCATCCGATCGGACGCCCTCGGTGGGTCAGCGCCAGCTGCTCGGGCTCCGACGTCGGGGTGCCCCACCGGGCGCGCACCCGGGCGTCGGCACCGACCAGGGTCACCGACTCCAGCCGCATGGTGCGGCCGAGGGTCTCGGTGACCGAGTCCAGCAGCTCCTCCTCGGAGGCGGCCCGCCCGAGGGTCGAGCCCATCCGGGCCGCCACCGTGGTCGGATCCGCTCCCTCCCCGTAGACCATCCGCCGGACCCGACGCTGCAACCAGAGCCGGGACGGCTGCAGGACGGCGACCACGGCGGCGGTGGCGGCGACCGAGGCGATGGTCTGGTTGCCGATCGCCCGGGAGATCACCACGCTGACGACGAGGTAGACCGCGACCAGGACGGCCGTCAGCGCGCCCGCGACCGCAGCCCGGGACACCGACAGCTCCAGACCCCAGAGCCGCTGTCGGGCGACGACCGCCAGGATCGCCACCGGGAACACCGACTGACAGGCGAGATGCAGGGCCGGGACGATCCAGAAGGGCACGAGCCCGTACGGCAGGATCAGCGGCACGAAGGACAGGGCCATCACCGCCGTCCCGACGGCGAGCCAGGCCAGACCCTCGGACTCCCCCGGCCCGGCCGTCCGCCGTCGGACCTCCACCGCCGCCGCACTGACCAGGCCCCAGGTCACCACGAGCACCAACAGGCCGATCACGACGACGAACGCGTCCTCGTCGATCAGCTGACCGACGACCAGGAAGGCGGCGGCGATCACCAGACCGGGCAGCGCCTGGAGCCACGCCCTGCGGTCGAGCTCACGACGGACGAGCCACGGCACCACCAGGATCAGACTCAGCGTGCCCGGCACCCAGGCCGAGCTGAACAGGCCCTCGATCAGCGGCGCGGGCGGCAGCCGGCCGATCAGCACGGCCTGCCGCCAGGCCCCGCCCAGGGCGGCGAGCCCTCCGCCGACCGCGGCGACGAGCAGGAAGATGATCACCGCGTGGCGCCGCCGGGCCAGCAGCAACGAGGCCACCGTCCCGTAGACCGCGGCCATCCCGGCGTCGGTCACCACGAACAACCAGTCGTGCGTGAGCGGGCCGGAGGACGTCGAGCCGAAGAAGAGCACCAGGGACGACAAACCGAGCAGCCAGCACGTGACGCCCACGACCCAGGCCGCCCACGGGGAGCCCGGGGCGGCCTGGTGCCGGGGGGCCGCTGCGACGATCGTCATCGACCCAGAGAGTAGTGCCGTACGGTCACGCCGACCGGCGATCTCCGAAGGTGAAGCCCACCGCGACCACCAGCAGCCAGATCGGGCCGACGAAGCCGGCCATGTATTGCAGCGGCGAGATCCCCAGCAGGGCGGTCAGCGCCCCCAGCACCAGGCTCACCAGGCCGATCCAGCGGGGCGCGGCACCCTTGAGCGCGGCCAGGCCCAGGGCGATCGCGCTGACGCCGGCCGCCACCCACAGCCAGGAGATGGTGGCCACCCAGTGCGAGTAGATCGACACATCGGTGGCCGGGATCATCCCGGGGCTGCTCAGACCGAAGATGAACTCGGTGTTGAGGCCGGTGCCCATGATCATGATCGTCGAGGTGATGATCAGGCCGATCGCCGCCACGTTCGGCAACAGCGAGTCCGCCGGTGCCTGGGCGTCCAGTCGGCGCTTCAGACCGGCGGTGAACACCATCAGCAGCAGGGCCGCGACTGTGGTGGCGACGTGGAAGCCGATCAGCAGCGGCACCTTCGGTGCCAGCTGCTCGGCGATCCACTCGGGTGACGGCGGGGTCGCCGGGTCGTACACGGGTCCGGCACTCATCGACAGCTGGATGCTGGCGATGGCGGCCAGACCGCCGATCAGACCCGCGACGGCCCAGCCCCGCGGGTCGGTCCGAAGGGCGGGCGTGAGCGGCTCCGTGTCGGCGAGACCGGTGGGGCTCGGGTCGATGGTGGTCACAGGTGGTTCCTCCCCCGAAGAGCGTCGGCCGTGTTGCCGACGTGGAACCACGATGGCCCGCCCGAGCGCCCAGACGGCAGGGCGCGGTGTCCCGACTTCCCGGGCGGTTCGACGAGTCGTGTACGCCCGGACCATCGCGTCGCATAGCTCGGGCTCGGGCTCGGGCTCGGGCTCGGAATGGGGCTTGGGCTGGGAATGGGGCTAGGGCTGGGAATGGGGCGAGGGCTGGGAATGGGGCTGGGGCCTGGGGCCTGGGGCATGGGGCATGGGGCATGGGGGATGGGGCATGAAGATTCCGTCATTCGACGGAATCTGCTGACATGGCGGCCAGCAAGTGCCGCACTATCCGTCGAATGACGGAATACTTCGCCAGGGCGCGTGGCCAGCCAGGGCGCGTGGCCAGCCAGGGCGTGGCCAGTCTGGCGGGCTCGGTTTGCGTGTCGCGCCAGGCGCGTCCGACGCCAGGCAGCCAGACCGACGTCGGCAGAGAGAACGGAATCAGGCGGTCAGTCGGTCGGCCGCGGCGGCCACCCGCTCGTCGGTGGCGGTCAGGGCCACCCGTACGTGCTGAGCTGCGGCCGGGCCGTAGAAGTCACCGGGGGCGACCAGGATCCCGCGGTCGGCGAGCCAGGCGACCGTGTCGCGGCCGCTCTCGCCGCGGGTGACCCACAGGTAGAGCGAGCCCTCCGAGTGGTCGACGGTGAAGCCGGCGGTCTCCAGGGCCGGTCGCAGCAGCGCCCGCCGCCTGGCGTAGCGCTCCCGTTGCTCTGTCACGTGCTCCTGGTCGCCCAGCAGCACCCGCAGGGCCTCCTGCACCGGCCGGGGCATGATCATCCCCGCATGCTTGCGGACCGCCAGCAGCTCGTTCACGAGGTCCTCGTCGCCGGCTACGAAGCCGGCCCGGTAGCCGGCCAGGTTGGAGCGCTTGGACAGCGAGTGCAGGGCCAACAGATCGCTCAGATCACCGCCGGACACCGAGGGGTGCAGCACCGACACCGGCTCGGTGTCCCAGCCGAACTCCCCGTAGCACTCGTCGGACGCGACGATCGCTCCCGCCGCGCGGGCCCAGTCGACCCGCCGCCGCAGCTCGGCGGCGTCGAGGATCTGCCCGGTCGGGTTGGACGGCGAGTTGAGCCAGACCAGGGCCGGCCGCTCATCGCCCACCTCGGCGGGGTCGTCCGCCGCCAGGAACCGGCACCCGGCGATCCGGGCGCCGACCTCGTACGTGGGGTAGGCCATGGTCGGGAAGACGACCAGGTCGTCGGGTCCCAGCCCCAACAGCGTCGGCAGCCAGGCGACCAGCTCCTTGGTCCCGATCGCGGGCAGGGTCGCGGCCGGGCTGAGTCCCACCGCACCCCAGCGATCGGTCAGGTACGCCGCCATCGCCTCGCGCAGCGGCCCCGTACCGGAGGTGAGCGGGTAGCCGGGGCTGTCAGCCGCCTCGGCCAGGGCGCGTCGGCCGATCTCCGGGGTCGGATCGACCGGGGTACCGACCGACAGGTCGACGATGCCGCCCGGGTGGGCACCCGCGCGGGCCTTGGCCTCGGCCAGGGAGTCCCACGGGAAGTCGGGCAGCGCGGCGGTCAGCCGACCTCGGGTCGGTGCCGCCGCGGAGCCCTGGCTCACTCGCCGGTCTCTTGCGGCGGCAGCGCCTCGATCAGCGGGTGGTCCTTGTCGATGACGCCCATCTTGGCGGCGCCACCGGGCGAGCCGAGGTCGTTGAAGAAGTCGACGTTGGCGGTGTAGTAGTCCTTCCACTCCTCGGGGGTGTCGTCCTCGTAGAAGATCGCTTCGACGGGGCACACCGGCTCGCAGGCACCGCAG
>DATDBH010000067.1:0-32118 GCA_036524985.1 Microlunatus sp.
ACACACGCACTCCAACTGAAAGGGGTTTGAACGTGTCCACCACGATCAAGCCGCTCGAGGATCGCATCCTCGTCCAGCCGCTCGAGGCCGAGCAGACCACCAAGTCCGGCCTGGTCATCCCCGACACCGCCAAGGAGAAGCCGCAGGAGGGCAAGGTGCTCGCCACCGGTCCCGGGCGGATCGACGACAACGGCAACCGCGTCCCGCTCGACGTCTCCGTCGACGACGTCGTGATCTTCAGCAAGTACGGCGGCACCGAGGTCAAGTACGACGGCCAGGAGCTGCTGCTGCTGAACGCTCGCGACATCCTCGCGGTCGTCACCAAGTAACCGAAGGAACTGAACCCATGGCAAAGATCCTTCAGTTCGACGAGGAGGCGCGCCGCTCACTCGAGCGTGGCGTCGACATCCTCGCCAACACCGTGAAGGTCACGCTCGGCCCGAAGGGCCGCTACGTGGTGCTGGACAAGAAGTGGGGAGCCCCCACCATCACCAACGACGGCGTGACCGTCGCTCGTGAGGTCGAGCTCGACGACCCCTACGAGAACCTCGGCGCCCAGCTCGCGAAGGAGGTCGCCACCAAGACCAACGACGTCGCCGGTGACGGCACCACCACCGCGACGGTGCTGGCCCAGGCTCTGGTGCACGAGGGCCTCAAGGCCGTCGCCTCCGGCGCCAACCCGATCGGTCTCAAGCGGGGCATCGACGCTGCGGTCACCGCGGTCGTCGATCGTCTGCGCGAGATCGCCCGGGACGTGGAGACCACCGAGGACATGTCCCACGTGGCCACCATCTCCGCGCGGGACGCCGAGATCGGCACCCTGATCGCCGACGCCTTCGACAAGGTCGGCAAGGACGGCGTGATCACGGTCGACGAGTCGAACACCTTCGGCACCGAGCTCGAGTTCACCGAGGGCATGCAGTTCGACAAGGGCTACCTGTCGCCCTACTTCGTCACCGATCCGGAGCGGATGGAGGCCGTCCTCGACGACCCGTACATCCTGATCAACTCCGGCAAGATCAGCTCGATGAACGAGCTCCTGCCGCTGCTGGAGAAGGTCATCGGCGCGTCCGGCACGCTGTTCATCGTGGCCGAGGACGTCGACGGCGAGGCACTGTCCACCCTCGTGGTGAACAAGATCCGCGGCACCTTCACCTCGGTCGCGGTCAAGGCCCCGGCCTTCGGTGATCGCCGCAAGGCCATGCTCGAGGACATCGCCATCCTGACCGGTGGCACCGTCGTCGCGCCCGAGGTCGGCCTCAAGCTCGACCAGATCGGCCTGGAGTCCCTGGGTCGCGCTCGTCGGATCGTGGTCACCAAGGACAACACGACGATCGTCGACGGTGCCGGTGCGAGCGACGAGGTCAAGGGCCGCGTTGCGCAGCTGCAGGCCGAGATCGAGCGGACCGACTCCGACTGGGATCGCGAGAAGCTCCAGGAGCGGGTCGCCAAGCTCGCCGGTGGCGTCTGCGTGATCAAGGTCGGCGCGGCCACCGAGGTCGAGCTCAAGGAGAAGAAGCACCGGATCGAGGACGCGGTGTCCGCGACCCGGGCCGCGATCGAGGAGGGCATCGTCGCTGGTGGCGGTTCCGCCCTCATCCACGCGGGTGCTGCTCTCGACGGCGACCTCGGTCTGACCGGTGACGAGAAGGTCGGCGTCGGCATCGTCCGCCGCTCGCTGGCCGAGCCGCTGCGCTGGATCGCCGAGAACGGTGGCTACCAGGGCTACGTCGTCACCTCCAAGGTGGCCGAGCTGACGCCGGGCAACGGCTTCAACGCGGCGACCGGCGAGTACGGCGACCTGCTCGGCGCCGGCGTCCTCGACCCGGTCAAGGTGACCCGGTCCGCGCTCGCCAACGCCGCGTCCATCGCCTCGCTGCTGCTCACCACCGAGACTCTCGTGGTGGAGAAGCCCGAGGAGGAGGAGCCGGCGGCCGCCGGTCACGGTCACTCGCACTGACCTGCCTCTCTGCACGCGAACAGGGCCCTTCCCCTTCGGGGGGAGGGCCCTGTGGCGTTGTCGGGGGTGCCGGTGGACGGCGGCGCGTGGCGGGCCAGCCCGTCGGTTGTCGGGTGCGGGCCGGGTCGGGTGCGGGCGGAGCGTGGTGCGGGAGGGTTCGGCGCGGACGTGATCCGGCGGCGCCGAGAAGGTGTGGACACACCCAGTGGGTGGGGCGGCGTCCCGAGTGCACCTGCTCCTTCCCGACGACGGTGGCACTCGGAACGACCCAACGCACCGTCCAGGAAGGCGCGGCGCCCTAAGAGAGCCGCTCCGGCAGATGCCGTCGACTGACGGAATGTTCGACGTCCCCTCGGGTCCGGGCGCGGCAGATGCCGTCGATTGACGGAATGTTCGACGTCCCCCCGGCCCGGGGCGCGGCAGATGCCGTCGATCGGCGGAATATCTGAGGGCCGAAGGTCAACAGTGCAGGGCACAGGCGGCGACGCGTACGGCGCGTTACTTCGGCGTCGTTCGCCCGGAAGACCGCGGTGGCGCATCGATGAGGGGGCCCTCACTCAGATGAGGTCTCCCTCATCCAGCCGTCATCCGCATCTCATCCGGTACCGATGGAATCTCTGTCAGACGGGCACCCGGCCCGTTCTCCACCCAGAGGAGTTCGGAATGACCATCTCCACCACCGCCCGTCGCATCACCCGCTGGGCCGTCGTCCCCGCCGCTGTCGGTCTGGGTCTGGGTCTGAGCCTGACCGCGCTGGCCGCTCCCACCGCCGAAGCGGCGAGCTACACCTGCAACGGCTACAGGGCCACGATCGTCGGCACCAACGGCAACAACGACATCGAGGGCACCAGTGGCCGCGACGTGATCGTCGCCCTGGGTGGCCATGACGAGATCGACGGCAACGGCGGCAACGACGTGATCTGCGCCGGTGCCGGCAACGACGAGGTCGACGGCGGCTCCGGTAACGACTGGATCGACGGCGGCAGCGGGCACGACGATCTCGAAGGCAGCTCCGGCCGGGACACCATGAAGGGCGGCTCCGGCAACGATCATCTCGAGGGCGAGAGCGGTCGGGACAAGCTCTTCGGGAACTCCGGCCGAGACCTGGTCGAGGGCGGCACCGCCAAGGACACGGTGAGCGGCGGCTCCGGCGCCGACGTGGTCAAGCAGAGGTACGCCAGTGATCGCCAGGAGGACCGCTGGGAGGACCAGAACCGCTGGGACGACTGACCTCGACGCGTCACCCCGACACACGGACGGCCGCCTCTTACCGGGCGGCCATCCGCGTCTGCCGCGGTGACCAGCCGCCCACTAGGCTCGCTCGGTGATCAACCCGTTCCTCGCCGCCAGCGACCTGCCGTACCAGCTGCCGCCGTTCGCCGACATCACCGTCGAGCACTTCCGGCCGGGCCTGGACGCCGGAATGGCCGAGCAGCTTGCTGAGGTCGAGGTGATCGCCCATCGCGTCGCTCCACCGACGTTCGACAACACGATCGTGGCGCTGGAGCGCTCCGGCCGGATCCTCGACCGCGTACGCCGGGTGTTCTGGTGCCTGACGTCGGCCGACACCAACCCCGAGCTGCAGGCGATCGAGACCGAGTACGCCCCCCGCCTGTCGGCCCACGCCGACGCGATCACGCTGGACCGGGCCCTGTTCGCCCGGATCGACGAGCTGTACGCCCACCGCGACGAGCTGGGTCTCGACGCGGAGTCGGCCAAGCTCCTGGACCGCTACCACCTCGACTTCGTCCGGGCCGGTGCTGCCCTCGAGGAGGCCGACCAGGACCGGTTGCGCGAGCTCAACGCCGAGCTGGCCAGCCTGTCCACCGAGTTCGGCGTCCGACTGCTGGCCGCCACGAAGGGGTCGGCGGTTCACGTCAGCGACGTCGCCGAGCTGGATGGGCTCAGCGCCGACGCCATCGCCGCGGCCGCGGAGACCGCGACCCAACGCGGACTCGACGGCTACCTGATCGAGCTCATCCTGCCCACCCACCAGCCGGTGCTGACGTCGCTCCCCCATCGTGAGCTCCGACGCCGGGTGCTCGGTGCCTCGCTCGGCCGGGGCTCCGACACCGAGACCGACACCAGCGACATCGTGCGCCGGATGGTGGTCGCCCGAGCCCGCCGCGCCGTGTTGCTGGGCTACCCGACCCACAGCGACTACGTGCTCGCCGACCGTACGGTGGGGTCCAACGCCCGGCTGGACGAGACCCTGCAGCAGCTGATCCCGGCCGCCGTCGAGAACGCCCACCGCGACCAGACCAGGCTGGCCGAGGCGCTGGTGGCCGACACCGGCGAGCGGGACTTCGGTGCGCACGACTGGGCCTACTACGCCGAGCGGATCGATGCCGCCAGCGACGACGGGGACGGCGCCGGACCTGACGCGGCCGTTCTGCGGCCGTACTTCGAGCTCACCCGAACCATCGAGGAAGGGGTCTTCGGTGCCGCCGGTGCGGTCTACGGACTGTCGTTCCGGCGGCGCGCCGACCTGGTCGGCTACCACCCCGATGTCGTGGTCTACGAGGTGCTGGACGCCTCCGACGCCCCCGTCGGTCTGTTCCTCGGTGATTTCTACACTCGGCCCGGCAAGCAGGGTGGCGCGTGGATGGAGTCGCTCGTCGCCCAGAACCGGCTGCTGGAGCAGCTGCCGGTGGTGGTCAACAACCTCAACCTGGCCAAGCCGCCGGCCGGTCAGCCGACCTTGCTGAGCATGGACGAGATCCGGACCCTGTTCCACGAGTTCGGTCACGCGCTGCACGGGCTGCTGTCCTCGGTGACCTACCCGCGGCTCGCCGGCACCGCGGTGTCCAAGGACTTCGTCGAATACCCCTCGCAGGTCAACGAGATGTGGGGCACCGACCCGGAGATGCTGGCCCGCTACGCCCGGCACGTCGAGACCGGCGAGCCGCTGCCGGCCCAGCAGGTCGCGGCGCTGCAGGGTGACGGCGGCTCCGACCAGGCGCGCGAGACGATCAGCTTCCTGGCCGCGACCTGGCTGGATCTGGCCTGGCACCGGCTGGCCGAGGCCGAGGTCGACGAGGCCGTCTGCGACATCGACGCCTTCGAGGGACGCGTGCTGGGTGAGGTCGGTCTGGACATGGCCGCCATCCCGCCGCGCTACCGCAGCCGTTACTTCAACCACATCTTCTCCTCCGGGTACGCGGCCGGCTACTACTCCTACCTCTGGAGCGAGATCCTCGACGCCGACACCGTGGAGTGGTTCGGAGAGCACCGCGGCCGCCTGCGCCAGGCCGGCGACGTGTTCCGTATCGAGCTGCTCAGTCGAGGAGGCGCCGGAGACGAGATGGGCTACTTCGAGGCTTTCCGGGGCCGCCCGCCGCGGATCGAGCCGCTGCTGCGCCGGCGGGGACTGCTCACCGGCTGAACGGATGTCGCCGGGACGTCAGATCCGGTTGACGGGTGCGCCGCTCCGCGGTCCGGATGTCGCCGCGGAGCCCCGTCCGGCCAACGTGTGGTCGGGTCGAGCCATCTGTCGATCAGATAACGCCCACACGGCTCCGCCCGGATAGTCTTGGACCGGTAGCCGGGTGCGCACCCTGACCCGGCGATCCGTACGGCAAGAGAGGGACCACGTGTCGCACACCATGGGCGATCTGACACCCGCGGGGGTGCCGCAGCCGTTCGCGACGTTGGGTCTCACCTTCGACGACGTGCTGCTGCAGCCCAACCAGAGCGACATCATCCCGTCCGAGGTCGACACCAGCACGCCCGTGTCGAAGCGGATCTCAGTGAAGATCCCGCTGGTCTCCTCACCGATGGACACGGTGACCGAGGCGCGGATGGCCGTCGCCATCGCCCGCCAGGGCGGTCTCGGGGTGATCCACCGCAACCTCTCCATCGAGGACCAGGCCCACCAGGTCGACATCGTCAAGCGGTCCGAAGCCGGCATGATCGACGAGCCGATCACCATCTCGCCCGAGGCCACGATCGGGGAGGCGGACGCCATGTGCGGTCGCTACCGGATCTCGGGTGTGCCGGTGGTCGACCGCGACCAGACCCTGCTCGGCATCGTGACCAACCGGGACATGCGGTTCGAGAGCGATCCGAACCGGTTGGTCGGCGACGTGATGACCACGATGCCGCTGGTCACCGGTCCGGTCGGCATCGCCGCCGAGGACGCGATGGCCCTGCTCGCCCAGAACAAGATCGAGAAGCTGCCGCTGGTCGACGACCGGGGTCGGCTCAAGGGTCTGATCACCCTCAAGGACTTCGTCAAGTCCGACCAGTACCCCAACGCCACCAAGGACGACCAGGGTCGGCTGCGGGTGGGGGCGGCCATCGGCTTCTTCGGTGACTCGTGGAAGCGGGCGATGGCCCTGGTCGAGGAAGGTGTCGACCTGCTGGTCGTGGACACCGCGCACGGTCACTCCCACGGGGTGGTCGACATGGTCCGCCGGCTCAAGGCCGAGGCCGCCTGCCGCCACGTCGACATCGTCGGCGGCAACGTGGCCACCTACGCCGGCGCCAAGGCCCTGGTCGATGCCGGCGTCGACGGGGTCAAGGTCGGTGTCGGACCCGGTTCGATCTGCACGACCCGGGTGGTCGCCGGGGTCGGTGTCCCGCAGGTGACCGCGATCCACAACGCCTCGCGGGCCTGCAAGCCGGCCGGTGTCCCGCTGATCGGTGACGGTGGTCTGCAGTACTCCGGCGACATCGCCAAGGCCATCGTGGCCGGCGCGGACACCGTGATGCTCGGCTCGCTGCTGGCCGGCTGCGAGGAGAGCCCCGGCGAGCTGATCTTCCTCAACGGCAAGCAGTTCAAGGCCTACCGGGGGATGGGGTCGCTGGGGGCGATGGCCTCCCGCGGTCGCAACGCCTCGTTCTCGCGTGACCGCTACTTCCAGGGCGACGTCACCAACGACTCGAACCTGATCGCCGAGGGCATCGAGGGACAGGTGCCGTTCCGGGGTCCGCTGGCCGCGGTGGCGTACCAGCTCATCGGCGGTCTGCGGCAGTCGATGTTCTACACCGGTGCCTCGACGATCCGGGAGCTGCACGAGCGGGGCAGCTTCGTCCGGATCACGTCGGCCGGACTGCGGGAGTCACACCCCCACGACATCCAGATGACCGTCGAAGCGCCCAACTACGCCGGCTAGCGCACCCGGCTCGTCCTCCCGTCCGTCCCCCTTCATCCCCGAGCAACCAGACAGAGTCGTCGGCACGGTGCTGTCAGCAAGGAATACCCATGTTCGAGATCGGCCGAAGCAAGCGGGCGCAGCAGGCGTTCGCCTTCGACGACATCGCGATCGTCCCGTCCCGCCGCACCCGCGGTGAGGAGCAGGTCAACCTGACCTGGCGGATCGACGCGTTCACCTTCGACTTCCCGCTGATCGCGGCCCCGATGGACTCGGTGATGTCGCCGGCGACCGCGATCGAGATGGGCCGGCTCGGTGGGCTGGGGGTGCTGAACCTCGAGGGACTGTGGACTCGGTACGCCGATCCCGAGCCGCTGCTCGAGGAGATCGCCGCCATCGACGACCCCGGGTCCGCGACCCGGCGGATGCAGGAGCTCTACGCCGAGCCGATCAAGGAGGAGCTGATCGGCCAACGGGTTGCCGAGGTCCGCAGCGCCGGGGTCCCGGCCGCTGGTGCGCTGTCGCCGCAGAACACCCAGGCGTACGCCGGTGCGGTCGTCGCGTCCGGGGTGGACTTCTTCGTCATCCGTGGCACCACCGTCTCGGCCGAGCACGTCGCCGGCAAGGCGGAGCCCCTCAATCTCAAGCAGTTCATCTACGCCCTCGACGTGCCTGTCATCGTCGGTGGCTGCGCCACCTACCAGGCCGCGCTGCACCTGATGCGCACCGGCGCTGCGGGCGTGCTGGTCGGCTTCGGCGGCGGCGCGGCGCACACCACCCGGGACGTGCTGGGGGTCGCGGTGCCGATGGCGTCCGCTGTCTCCGACGTCGCCGCGGCCCGACGGGACTACCTGGACGAGTCCGGGGGCCGCTACGTGCACGTCATTGCCGACGGCTCGGTCGGTCGCTCCGGCGACATCGCCAAAGCGATCGCCTGTGGCGCCGACGCGGTGATGGTCGGCTCACCGCTGGCCAAGGCCGCCGAGGCTCCCGGGCGCGGCTACCACTGGGGCCCCGAGGCCTGGCACGCCACCCTGCCCCGCGGCGAGCGGGTCGCCTTCGACGTGGTCGGCAGCCTCGAGCAGATCCTGCGCGGGCCGTCCACCGTGCCGGACGGCACCATGAACCTGGTCGGCGCGCTCCGCAAGGCGATGGCCACCACCGGCTACACCGAGGTCAAGGAGTTCCAGCGGGTCGAGGTCATCGTCGGCTGAGGATGTGCGGCATCGGCGATACGACCCGGACTTGTCAGCCTCGGTGGCGGTCATGACCACCACCGACGCTGACACGTCGGGACGGCTGACGGAGCTCGCTGCCGCGGACCTCGACGTGCTCGTCGTCGGCGGCGGGATCGTGGGGGCCGGCGTCGCCCTGGATGCCGTCACCCGAGGGCTGCGGGTCGGTCTGGTCGAGGCGGGCGACTGGGGTGGCGGCCGCTCCGGCCACACCAGCACCCTGGTCCACGGTGGCCTGGTCGACCTCCGACAGATCGGCGTGCCGGCCGTGGCCGCCCTGCGCCGGGAGCGGGATCTGCTGCTGGACCGTACGGCGCCGCATCTGGTCCGCCCGGTGCCGCTGCTGGTTCCGCTCACCGGGGGGCCGGCGGAGCGACTGGCCGTGGGGGCGGCGCTGAGCGTTTACGACGCGGCGGCCTTCTCCCTCCGTCAGCCGGGCGTGCTGCGCGGTCATCGCCAGCTTCCCCGACGAGCCGTACAGCGGCTGGCTCCCTCGGTCGCGATGACCGGGGTGACCGGAGCCGTCCAGCTGTACGAGGCCCAGGTCGACGACGCTCGGCTCACCATCACCGTCGTGCGGACGGCGATGTCGTACGGCGCCCTGGCCGTGGCCCGGACGCCTGTTCGCCGGCTGGTGACCGGAACGGGCCGGGGTGAGGGGGGCCTGACCGGCTCCGCAGCGGTCACCGGAGCCGAGATCGAGGATCCGGTGCTGGGACCCGTCACCATCCGCGCTCGTGTCGTGGTCCTGGCCACCGGCACCGAGACGTCCCACCTGCTGGCGGGTGCGGCCCGTTCTTCGTCGGTCCCGGCTCATCCTGCGATGACGCCTCATCTCGTGGTGCCGCGCGGACGGCTCCGGTCATCGACCGGGTTGGTGCTGCGGTCCGCCGACCGCGCCGTCTACGTCGTGCCGTGGGGTCGGCACTGGATCGTGGGCACCACCGCGGCCTGGTCGGATCCCGTACGGCTGCTGGCGGCGCTCAACGCCCACCTGGTCCGGCCGATCGAGGCGGAGGCGGTGGAGAGCACCTTCGCCGGTCCGGCGCCGCTGGGAGCCGACGGTGGTCGCACGCCGAGCGTGCAGGTGCCGCTGCCCGGGTTGGTGCAGGTCCGGGGAAGCGGGTTGGCCGGCTACCGCGGCGACGCCGAGCGCGCGATCGACGCCGCCGTCGGGCAGCTCGGGGGTCTGCACCCGCGCTCGACCACGAGCCGGGTGCCGCTGCTCGGCGCGGACGGGTTCAGCGCGCGGTGGAACCAGCGGCACCTCCTGGCCCGGAGAGCCGGCGTGCACGTCCTCGTTCTGGAGCACCTGCTCCGGCGGTACGGCTCGGTGGTCGAGACCCTGATGGAGGCCGTTCTGGAGCGACCCGAGCTGGGCCGGCCACTGCCGGGCGCCGAGGACTACCTCGCGGTCGAGGTCTGGTTCGCGGTCGCGCACGAAGGGGCGACCCAGCTCGGCGACGTCCTCGCCCGCCGGACCCGGATCGCGATGGAGATCTGGGACGGTGGTGCCGAGGCCGCGGGCGGTGTCGCCCAGCTGATGGCCGCAGAGCTGGGCTGGGACGACGCCGAGACGTCGCGGCAGGTCAGCCGCTATCTGCGCGGGGCGGCTGCCGACCGCTGGGCGACCCGGGCGGCGTCCCGTTAGTGGTCACGACCGGGGGTTCGTCGGGGTGTGTCCGGCGCCCAGGCACGCACCTCGCTGCGTTCTCCTCGGTCGCGATGCGACTAGCGACCGCCCGACGGCACCAACGGCACCAGGGCGTCCCAGCGAGCTGTCTCGCAGGCGTTGGTTCGGGCGAGGGCAGCGAAGACCTCCTCGCCCCGCCAGGTGCCGGTGACAGTGGCCCGCTGCGGCCCGCCGTAGACCTGGGCGCACATCCGATCCTGGGGGACCGGGTCGAGCGCGGTCCGATGCTGCTCGATCGCGGCGCACGCCTGCTCGGCCTCGGGGTGGTCGCCACCGACCGGGTCGCAGGTCAGGGTCCAGGTGCTGGTGGTGCCGGCGCCGTCATCGACGACCACCGTCAACCGGGACGGGCCGCCGGGGCTGGCCGTCGACGGGTCCGACGGTGACGAGGTGGCGGGCGCGGTCGGAGACGCCAGCGGGGCGGTGCCACCACCGCCGCCGCAGGCCGACGCCGCCAGCAACACCCCGAAAGTGACGATCCAACCAGGACGCAGGCGCACGGACAGATCCCTTCACTCGTTCATCGAGGACGCGTCGGCTGCCCTGCGACCGTCGTGGCGACAAGCGTACGTCCGGCTCGGAGATCGGTGCTCCACCGGCTTTTCTCAACGGGTGACGCCGGAGATCGTTGACTGTTACTGTCGGGGCCACTGGGGCGCCGCCGGGGTATTCGGGGGGAACGGGGTCGCAGCGTCCTTCGTCTAAGGAACCGATATGTCTCCAGCGACCCCACTTCGCTGTCGGCGGAGCGCGATCGCGCTCGCCTGTTCTCTGTCTGCCGTCCTGACTCTCGGGCTCAGCCCACTGGCGTCCGCAGAGCCGCCCGAAGTTCCGGAGCTGTCGGTTCCGACGGACCTGTCGACGGAGAGCGACTACATCGTCACCCTGGCCGAAGCCCCGATCGCCGCCTACGACGGTGACCTGGACGGCTACGACGCCACCCAGCCGGCCGCCGGCGAGGACGTGGACGTCGACAGTGCCGACGCGAAGCGCTACCGGTCCTACCTGCGCAAGCGCCAGGACACCGTCGCCGCCCGGATCGGATCGACCCCGGACGAGCGGTACGACGTGGGTCTGAATGCGTTCACCGCCGAGATCACCGGCCAGCAGGCGGCGAGCCTGGCGCGATCTGACGGCGTGGTGTCCGTCCACAAGAACACGCTGCGCAGGATGCCGGACAACAGGAAGTCCGTCGACTTCCTCGGACTGTCGGGTTCGGAGGGGGTCTGGTCGAAGCTCGGCGGTCCGGATGACGCCGGGGGAGGCGTCGTCGTCGGGGTCATCGACTCCGGCATCTGGCCCGAGAGCGCGTCCTTCGCCGGCGAGCCGCTGCAGACGTCGGCCAGGAAGAAGGGGTGGAGCCGGGAGCGGTATGTCCCGACCCGCTCCGGTGGCACCATCTCGATGCCGAAGTCCGATGGCGGCACCTTCACCGGCACCTGCCAGGCAGGCGAGGACTTCACCGTCGACGACTGCAACAGCAAGATCGTGGGCGCCCGCTACTTCGGCGAGAAGTGGCTGAAGGCGGTGCCGGCCGAGAAGCGCAGCGAGAGCGAGTTCGAGTCTCCCCGAGACGGGGAGGGCCACGGCAGCCACACGGCTTCCATCGCGGTCGGCAACCACGGTGTCCGGGCCGTCGTGGACGACCGCGACTTCGGCCGGATCTCCGGTGTCGCCCCGGCCGCGAAGATCGCGTCCTACAAGGTGCTGTGGCAGGCCAAGGACGCGACTCAGTCCGGAGCGTACGAGTCCGACATCCTGGCGGCCATCGACGCGGCCATCAGCGACGGCGTCGACGTCATCAACTTCTCGATCACGTCCGCCGACGACCCGACCGATCCGGTCCAGCTCGCCTTCCTGGCCGCGGCGTCGGCCGGCATCTTCGTCTCCACCTCGGCCGGCAACTCCGGTCCCGGCGCCTCGACGGTGCAGAGCACCTCGCCGTGGGTCACCACGGTCGGCGCCCACACGATCGCGCCCTACTACGGCACGGTGACCCTGGGGAACGGCAAGGCCTACGCCGGCGTCTCCACCTCGGTCGACGAGCCGGTCGGACCCGCCCCGTTGGTCAACGGCGCCGCCGTGAAGACGGCCGAGGCGACCGCCGAGAACGCGAACGCCTGTGCAGCACAGAGTCTCGACCCCGCGAAGACCGCGGGGAAGATCGTGGTCTGTGTACGAGGAGTCGTGGATCGAACGGTGAAGTCGGCTGAGGTCGAAAGAGCCGGAGGAGTCGGGATGGTGCTGGCCAACCTCACGGCGAACACCCTGGATGGCGACCTGCACAGCGTGCCGACGGTGCACGTCGACCCGCCGGGATCCGCCGAGATCATCGCCGACGCGGCCACCCCCGGGGCGAGGGCCACCCTGACCGAGGGCAACGAGACGTCGACCGAGCTGACGTACCCGCAGATCGCCACGTTCTCCGCCCGGGGGCCGTCACTGGGCACCGGCGGAGACACGCTGAAGCCCGATCTGGTGGCGCCCGGGGTGTCGATCCTGGGTGCGAGCGCCCCGCCGAGCAACGACGGACAGGACTTCGCCTTCCTTTCCGGTACGTCGGAGTCCGCCCCCCAGGTATCCGGGCTCGCGGCGTTGTGGTTCGGGTCCGGCGTGCGACCGACCTGGTCGCCGATGAAGATCAAGTCGGCGCTGATGACCACCGCCGCCGATCTGGTCGACGGATCCGGTCGGCGGGTGACCGAGGTGTTCGCGCAGGGCGCGGGCCGGGTCGTGCCGGACCGGATGTTCGCGCCCGGGCTCGTGTACCCGGCCGGTGACAAGGACTGGAAGGCCTATCTCGCGGGCCTCGATCGCACGCCCGGCTCGAAGGCCAAGGGGATGGACCCGAGCGACTACAACTCGCCCTCCATCGCCATCGGCCGGCTGGTGGGCACGCAGACGGTCACCCGCCGGGTGACCGCCGTGACGGCTGGACGTTATCGGGTCGGCGCCAGTGTGCCGGGCGTCGACGTCGACGTCAGTCCGTCGGTGCTGGACTTCAGCCATGCCGGGCAGACCAGGACGTTCCGGGTCACGTTCACCCGGACCTCAGCGGCCTTCGACAAGGCTGCGACCGGGTTCCTGACCTGGAAGGGCAAGCGGGGGAGCGTACGCGTCCCGCTGGCCGTGACGCCCCGAACCCTCGAGGCTCCAGCTCAGGTCGCCGGCTCCGGATCGTCGGGTCAGGTGGGTTTCTCGGTGACCCCCGGTGAGTCCGGAACCTTCGTCGTCAACGCCAGTGGGCTCGCATCCGGCGACAAGAGGGGTGCCGACAGACCGGTTCGGGTGGGTCAGACCACCCAGTTCCTCGTGACGATCGCGAAGCAGACCAAGGCTGCACGGTTCACCGTCCGGACCGACGATCCCGCCGCCGCTGTGCACCTGACCATCGGGCGGCTGCTCACTCCCACGACCTACACGGTGGTGGCGGCCTCGACGACGGCGGCGGCCAGTCAGTCGTTGGTGCTGGCCACACCGGCGCCGGGTTATCAGGACAGCTACGTCGCCTTCGTCACCGGCGCGCGCAATGCGCCGGGCACCACGTCGACCACGTATGTCCTTCGCAGCGGACTGGTGGAGGCGTCGTCCAACCAGGGCGCGTTCACCGTCAAGCCGAAGAGCAGCCGAGCCACGGCGGGCACACCGATAGCCCTCACGGCCAGCTGGTCGGACGTGCAGGGGGATGTGCCCTACGTGGGCTGGATCGAGTACCCGGATGGGCAGGGTACGGTCGTCGCCGTCAACTGATGCTCGGCGGGTCCGAGGGTGGTGGGCCCACTGGAAGATGACCCACCGGCTGTGATGGACTGGGGCTGCTGCCGTTCGTACGGACGGTAGACCAACGCAGGTCCGGTCTCACCTGTGATGAGACCGGACCTGCTGCCCGTTCCTGACCGTCACTTACCGAATGCAGCGACGGACAGGTCTTGCGCGAGGATGGTGGCCGACGCCGACCGCCCCCGCAGTCTGTGGCGAGATCCGCCTCTAGCTCTTGACGGTCATCAACCAGGCGAGCAGATAGGCGCGGCTGTTGCCGTCGTCGATCCACTCGTCGGCCAGTGTCCGCGCCTTGTCGAGCGCGGTCTTGCGCTGGTCGTCGCCCGCGAGGGCGGCGTACATGAGCAGGAAGTCACCGAACTTCTGGTCGAACTTCCCGCTGGTGGCCTCCTCCACGTTGGCGGTGATCCGGTCCGGATCGCCGCCGAGGTAGGTGGAAGCCGGGCTCATCGGGATGACCAGGATGCCGAGCATCGCAGCCGGCTCCGGGGAGAACCACGTGGCGTAGTCCCGCTTGCCGCCCCAGTTCAGGGTCACGATCTTGTGCCCGTAACCGGAGTAGATCGGCTCGGCGTTGTCGAAGTTGGTCCAGTAGTCCAACCCGGCCTGCGCCTCGGTGGACAGCATCCAGATGGCCTCGGCCTCCAGCGCGTCGTTGCCGGAGCTCTTGGCCCACTTCGCCAGCCCGGTCCAGGCCGTGATCGCCTCCGAGCTCGACTCCTGGTTGTTGCCGTCGGCGAACGGGGAGGTGCCCGAGGCCCACGAGTGACCGGCGTAGACGTCGAACACGCGGCGGTCGGGGAAGGCCCCGTTGCTCGCGTTCGAGCCGATGTCGGCCGCCACCAGGTCCATCACCGGCTGCAGCTTCTTGGCCAGCTCGGGGTCGTCCTGGGTCAGCACGCCCGCGGCGTAGAGGAAGTAGCCGTAGTGGAAGTGGTGGTCGTTGAACTCGTCGGAGCCGAAGGAGGGGGCCAGTCCCACGATGCCCATCGCCTGCTCGTCGTAGACGAAGCAGAACTCGCTGCGGGTGTCCGCGCCCTTGGGCTCGGTCCACTTGGTCAGCTGCTCGGTGAGGGCGGCACCCATCGTCGCGGCGGGCTCGGTGAGCTCCAGCTGCTGGGCGAGCTGGTAGAGCATCGCCGCACGGTAGAGCTTCTTGCCGCCGAAGTAGGTGTCGGCCGGCCACTCCTTGGTGGCGGCGATGTCCTTGGCCACCTGCTCGCCGAGCTCGGACTTCTCGTCCTTGCTGAGCTTGCTGACGTCCAGAGCGGAGGTCGGCTCCGAGAGCGGCACCGTGTAGGTGAGCTCGTTGCCGGACGCCACCTTGAGGGTGCCGTAGATGCTCGGGAAGGTGCCGAGATCGGTCGCGATGCCAGAGTCGAGTCCCTTGGCCTGGTGCGGCCGGATCGCGAACACCGTGCCACCCTTCGCCTCGTACGTCAGCGTGGTGGTGACCACGTCGCCGTCCAGGCTGTAACTGACCGAGCTGCCGGTGACCGGGTTGGCGGCCAGTTCGGCGAGCTTGTCCGCTGAGCCGTCGGTCGGCACCACGAACCAGACGGCCGAGCCGCCCTTCTTCAGCGAGATCTTCTTGTCCGCGACGTCACCGTCGGTGACGACGAGTCCGTACGTGGTCTCGCCGGCCAGCGTGGTCCAGAAGTCGCCGGACGCCGTGTTGGGCAGCGGCGCAGTGATCTCGGTGGCCTTCTCCGCGGTGAACCGGACGTACGGCGAGCCCTGGACGATCGTCGTCTTGCCGATGACGGCGTCGGAGGCGTCCAGGTGATCGAGGGTGACGGTCAGCGTGTCGTACCCGCTGACCACCGCCTTCTTCGCCCCGAAGGCCATGTCCATCTCGGGCTTGTAGCCGCCCAGGATGGACTTCTCGCTGGTGGTCATCGTCGGCAACCCGAAGGCGAAGCCGGCGTCGGTGAGACCGAAGCTGAGCGGGATCGGGAAGACCGGCTGGGCGTCCTCGCCGAAGGCGAGACCGGAGAACCAGCGGTTGGTCGGCGGGATCAGACCCTCGGCCAGCCGGGTGATCGGCAGCTCCTTGGGTGTCTTCTTGACGATGTCGGCCAGCAGCGGCTCGATCTGCTGCTTGGTGAAGACCTCGCCGCCGGTGCCCGTCGGGCCGCTGGTGCCGGTGCCGGTGCCGGACTCGCCGGCGGAGTTCAGACCGCACCCGGCCAGACCGGCTGCCACGGTGGTGGCGGCCAGTCCGGCGAGCAGGGAGCGCCGGCTGAGCCGGGAGCTCAGCGGGGCGGTGGAGTGCTGGATATCGTTCGACGGACCTTTGCTTCGCCAGATGCTGGGCAACGTCACGTCCCTTCAGTAGTCAGTCGGTGCGCGGTCGAACCCGACTCGCGTCGGTGAGGAGCCGGGTTCGACCGCACCGTCAAGCTGTGCTCCCGGACAGGGCCGGGAGGGTGATCGACCTGCGGCTCGGTGCCGCAGATCGATCGTGGGCTACTTGAGCCCGATCTGTCGCAGGAAGTCGAACACCTGGTCGTTGACGCCGGCGAGCGGGCCGTCATCGCGGAGCTGCAGGGTCGCGATCACCGGGGTGCCGGCCTTGGTCAGGTTGTCCAGGCTGTCGTCGGAGAGCTCTTTGCTGTCCACCCGGACCTCGGTCAGGGCCTTCGCGTTCTCGGTGGCCACCTCGATGGTGGAGACGGTCCCGGTCACGATCTGGTTGTTCGGCAGCAGGATGTCCACGGTCGATCCCTCGACCACCCGATCGTAGTCCCGCGGCGAGAGCAGGTACTTGGCGTCGACGTACTCGCTGCCGACGACCGAGATGGAGGCGAACGGCGCTCCGGTGCCCAGCGCGTTGCCGAGCTTGGCCTTGAGGGTGGTCACCTGACCGGCCACGGTGGCCCGGTAGGTGAGGGTGCCGGCCTTGGCGTCGACATCGTAGGCTTCGTTGTCGCTCAGCTCCAGGCCGTTGGACAGGTCCTGCTGCAGCGGCACGCTCTGGATGGTGAAGAGCTTGTCACCCTTGGCGACGACGTCGCCCTCGTTGACGAACTGCTTGATCACGGTGCCGCCGTAGGCAGCACCCACGTCGTAGGTGTCGGTGGCGACCGTGGCGTCGAGGCTGGTCACCTTGATCTGGCGCTGGTTGAACACGAGGGTGAGGGCGGCGACGACGAGCAGGACGCCGAGGATCCCTCCGAACAAGCGGAGTCTGTTGGTCCAGGTCATTTCGCTGCAACCTCTTTCGCGTCGTTGTCGTGCTGGGCGCGGTGGGCGTCGGCCGGCACATGTTCGTTGTCGTCGTCGTGGTGGGAGTTGGTGCTGTCGGTGGCGGTGAGCTCGGAGACACCGAGCTCCTCGGCCAGCTCCGGCGGCACGATGACCGTCGTGCGGCGGGCCGTCGGCTCGTCGTCGATCAGGTGCTCGACCGGATCAGGCACCAGGTTCTTCGGCGGGTGGTTGATCTGCCAGTTCTCCTTCAGGGCCACGATCATGAAGGCGCCGAGGATGAAGGTGTTGGTGACGTTCCAGGCGGTGGCCAGGCTCAGCTGGCTGTTGCCCAGGTCCCGCCAGATGGAGACGATCGAGGTGAAGACCAAGAACACGAAGACCAGCACCTGCGGGATCATGAAGTTGAACGGTGACTGGGCTTTCGCCTTGCCACCGGTGACGTGCCACTTCTGCTCCTTCTTGGCGATCGCGTTCCAGAGTGCGCTGATGTAGATCGGGAAGGACACCGCGGCGAGCATCAGCACCTCCCAGCGGAACGAGCCCAGCGTGTAGAAGGCCAGCACGATCTGCATCAGGTAGAAGCCGGCGTAGAACAGCAACCAGGTCTGCCAGGTGATGTCCAGGTTCACGGGTCGGAGATCGAAGAAGATCTCCAGCGCCGGCACGATCAGCAGGATGCCGGGAGCGATACCGGTCAGGTAGTGCGTCGCCGTGACCAGGTACATGATCCGCTGGTCCATGCTCAGCTTGCGCTTCGGGCTCAACGGGTTGTGCGTGAGCAGGATCTCGAAGCCGCCGGTGGCCCAGCGCAGCTGCTGCTTGGTGTAGGCCTCGATGGTCTCGGGGGCGTCGCCGATGGCGAGCGTCTTGGGGATGTAGATCGTCTTCCAGCCCCGCTCGTGCAGCATCAGGGAGGTCCACACGTCCTCGGACTTGGAGTCGGTGTAGATGCCGCCCACGTCGTTCACCGCGGCCCGTCGGTAGATCACGTTCGTGCCGACGCAGAACGCGGCGTTGAAGTGGTTACGACCGGGCTGGACGAACTTGTAGAACACGGCCTGCATGTAGCCGGCGCCGCGGGAGACCAGGTTGACAAGGTTGCCGTAGGTCTGCGGGGTCTGCACGAAGGCGACGTTGGAGTTGGCGAAGAACGGCACGGTCTCGACCAGGAACTCCGGCTTGGGCACGAAGTCGGCGTCGAAGACGCAGAAGAAGTCTCCCTTGGCGATCGACAGGGCGTGGTTGATGTTGCCCGCCTTGGCGCCGTTGGAGCTGAGCCGGCGGATGTAGTTGCAGCCGAGCTCGTCGGCCAGTTCCTTCACCTCGTCGGAGCGGCCGTCGTCCAGGATCCAGGTGCGGTGCTTGCCCTTGATCGCCATGGCTGCGGTCGCCGTGGCGCGGATCTTGTCGAGGTCCTCGCCGTAGACGGTGATGAACACGTCGACGTCGACCTTCTTGCCGTCCAGCAGGACGGGCCAGAGCTCGGGGTTGTCGGTCAAGCCCGCCGCCTTGATGGCCAACTTGTCGAACATCAGCCGCTTCGACTCGTGGAAGGAGAACTCCCGCGGGCTCTTGCGGCCGGACAGGATCGTCCACATCGACAGCAGGGCGTGCGTCACCAGGATCACTTCGGCGACGATGACCAGCGTGTAGGGGAGCAGATCTCCCCGGTTGCTGGGTTTCAGCAGGAACTGTGCGTAGAACAGGATGCCCAGGGTGGCGATCAGGCTGAGCAAGATCATCACGGGCGAGTACGGGTCTGACGTCTCCGCTCTGCGGGTGACGGGCACGTGTTTATCGACGCGTGCATAGTCGTGGGCCGGACGGGCCATAGTGCAACTCTCTCCACTATTCGGTGTTCGTGGGCATCGAGTGAGACCGGCGAACTCGCTGGATCACGTGGGTGATCGACGCTGGGGTGGGTCCGACCTGATCCGGGCGTGATCATGGACGGTCACCGACGGCGGTGCGGGTTCGGTTTCGACTCGACGGTGCGGCAGCTCTGCCGCGGGCGGGGTGTCCGCGCCTCATACGTGCGGACCGTCCCGTTGGTCCGGCGCTCCTAGGTGGCGCCGGCACTCATCGAGATGAGTGTCGAAGTGATGATCTCGGTCCCTCGTCTGAGGAGATCTTCGATCGCTTCGATGCTCATACTTTACGGTGTTCTGGGCCCGGCTGCAGGGGATCGTGATGGCGGGCGGGTGAACGGGACGTGACACCGAACGACCGGTAGGTAGTAGGGCTCCAGAGCATCGTCGACTGGTCTGATCGACCGGACCAGTCCTCTCCGAGGGGGACCTGCGGTCAGGCGGGGCAGGACCTTGGTCCCACCCTCCGACGGGCCGCAACTGGTGTGCCCAACTGGTATCAGACCATCCACTCCTCTGGTCTGGGTAGCGTGGGTCACAGGCGAGACCTCGAATGTGACCCTGCCGTGTCGGGAAGGTCACAGCGACTCTTCCGAGCCAAGGGCTCGTTCCCACGTTGGAACTCCCGCTCGCAGCGACGTGCTCTAGGCTCCACAGCCATGAGTGAGGGGTCAGCCATGAGCGTGGGAGCAGCCCGAGATCAGGAGATGGAACCGGCGGTGACGGCAGAGCTGCTCCGGCTGCGGGGCAGCATCGACAACATGGACGCCGCCCTGATCCATCTGCTGGCCGAGCGGTTCAAGATCACCCAGCAGGTCGGTCAGCTGAAGGCCCAGTACGGGTTGCCACCGGCGGATCCGGCCCGCGAGGCGCAGCAGATCGCCCGGCTGCGATCGCTGGCGATCGAGGCGAAGCTCGATCCCGAGTTCGCCGAGAAGTTCCTCACCTTCGTGGTGGCCGAGGTCGTCCGCCACCACGAGACGCTGCGGGCCTCGCGCGGCTGAGACTGCCCGGCCGCCAGCGCCAGGGCCCGGCGCTCAGCCGGCCAGAGCGGCGGCCAGGGCACGTCCCGCGGTCCGGCCGCTGAAGACACAGCCACCCAGGAAGGTGCCCTCCAGTGCGCGGTAGCCGTGCATGCCGCCGCCGCCGAATCCCGCGGCCTCGCCCACGGCGTACACGCCGGGCAGCGTGGCGGAGTCGGCCCGCAGCACCCGGCCGTCCAGGTCGGTCTCCAGCCCGCCGAGGGTCTTGCGGGTCAGCACGTGCAACCTGACCGCCACCAGAGGGCCGCCCGCCCCGGCCCGGCCCTCTCCAGGCCGGTGAGGATCCAGGTACGGGTGCGGGGTCGCCACCCGCATCAGCTTGTCCACCACGAACCGGCGGGCGGCCGCGGTGGCCACCACCTGGGGGTCCTTGCCCAGGCCGGAGGTCACCTGCAGGTCGCGGGCCTCGACCAGCTCCCGCAGCGACCCGGCCTCGACCAGGCGCTCGCCGACCAGCTGGTTCATCTTGGCCGCGAGCTCGTCGATCGTGTCCGCGGTCAGGAAGTCCACGCCGCGATCCAGGAAGGCCTGCAGCTCGGGGGTGGGTCCCGGTCGCAGCCGACCGGCCAGCAGCCGGAGGTCCTTGCCGGTCAGGTCGCCGTTCTGCTCCGACCCGGACAGGGCGAACTCCTTGGCCGCCGTCTCGACGTCGAGCACGAACCAGGAGTGATCGTGACCGCCGGCGGTGATGTGCCGGAGCGCCCCCAGGGCGTCGAAGCCGGGGAAGAGGGGAGCGGGGAGCCGGCGACCCCGCGCGTCCAACCACAGGGCGGAGGGTCCGGGCAGGATCCGGATGCCGTGTCGGGTCCACAGCGGAGAGTGGTTGATGATGCCCTCGGGGTAGTGCCACATCCGATCGGGGTTGATCACCCTGGCCCCGGCCCGGGAGGCGAGGAGGATCATCGAGCCGTCCACGTGGTCGGGCACCCCGGCGATCATGGTCCGGGGCGGCTCCCCGAGCGCGTGCGGCCAGTTCTGCCGCACCAGGTCGAGGTTCGCCCCGATGCCTCCGCCGGCCACCACCAGCGCCTGGGCGGCGAACGAGAACTCACCCACCTGGCCCGTCGAGCTCGCCACACCACGGGCAGCCTCACTGGGTTCCAGCACCGACCCGTGCACCCGTACGCCGTCCGCACCGACCTCGATCCCGCTCACCCGGTGCCGACTGCGGATGCGCACCCGGGGCGACGCGAGCACGGCATCGGCGAACGGCTGGACGATGCCCGGACCGGTGCCCCAGGTGACGTGGAAGCGAGGCACCGAGTTGCCGTGCCCCGGGACCGTGTAGCCGCCCCGTTCGGCCCACTGCACCAGGGGGAACCAGCGCACTCCGAGCCCGTGCAGCCAGGACCGCTTCTCGCCGGCGGCGAAGTGCACGTACGCCTCCGCCCACTGACGTGGCCAGTAGTCCTCCGGGCGGTCGAACGCCGCACTGCCGAGCCAGTCGGCGAGGGCCAGCTCGACCGAATCGCGGACCCGGAGCCGGCGCTGCTCGGGTGAGTCGACCAGGAACAGCCCACCAAAGGACCAGTACGCCTGCCCGCCGAGGGACTGCAGGGGTTCGCCGTCCAGCAACAGGACCGAGTGGCCGGCCTCGGCCAGCTCGCGCGTGGCGACCAGACCGGAGAGCCCGGCCCCGATGACGATGACGTCTGCATCCATGGGGGAACCCAACCAGACTCCGGCCGCACGTGAGGCACCCCACTACGCTGATTTCATGTCGACCGTCTCCTCCGTGGCCACCGATCCGCTGCCGTGGGACGGCCGTCGGCTGGCGGCCCAGCTCGCTGCGTCGGGTCCCACCCGGTCGTGGCGCTCGGCGTACGAGGAGGACCTGGTCGTCGAGCTGGCGACCTCCACCCCAGCCGATGTCGCGGTGGCGGCGACCCGGGCCCGGGTCGCTCAGGTCGCCTGGGCGGCCCGGCCACTGGCGGAGCGTCAGCGGGTGCTGCTCGACTTCCACGACGTCGTGCTGGACCGGCGCGAGGAGCTGGCCGATCTGCTGCAGTACGAAGGCGGCAAGGCCAGGCTGACCTCGATGGAGGAGATCGTCCACCTCGCCATGACCGCGCGCTACTACGCCCGGAGCGCGCGACAGGTGCTGCACGATCAGCGCGGGTCCGGGATGCTGCCGGTGCTCACCCGGGTCGACAAGCGGCGCGTACCGGTGGGACTGGTCGGCATCATCGCGCCGTGGAACTACCCGCTCAGCCCCACCATCTCCGATGGGCTGGCGGCTCTCGTCGCGGGGAATGCGGTCGTCCTCAAGCCGGACCTGCAGACGCCGTACATCGCGCTGGCCGCGGTCGACCTGCTGCGTGAGGTCGGGCTGCCGCACGACCTGTGGCAGGTCGTCTACGGAGCCGGGGACCAGGTCGGGCCCGAGCTCATCTCCCTGGTCGACTATCTCTGCTTCACCGGCTCGACCGCGACCGGCAGGATCGTCGCTCGACAGTGCGCCGAGCGGCTGATCGGCTGCTCGCTCGAGCTGGGCGGCAAGAACCCGCTGCTGGTGCTGGACGACGCCGATGTCGAGGCCGCCGCCGCCGGTGCGGTCCGCGGCTGCTTCGGCAACGCCGGACAGCTGTGCGTGTCGATCGAGCGCATCTACGTCGCCGACGCCCTGCACGACGCCTTCACCCGCGAGTTCGTCGCGAAGACCAGGACCCTGCGACTGGGTCGCTCGCTCGACTACGACTACGAGATGGGCAGCCTGGTCGGTGCCGAGCAGATCGATCGGGTCGAGGCGCAGGTCGAGGACGCCCGGAGCAAGGGCGCACGGGTCCTCACCGGCGGCCGCCGGCGCCCCGATCTCGGTCCGCTGTTCTACGAGCCGACGGTGCTGGCCGACGTCACCGAGGAGATGGACTGCTTCGCCGGGGAGACCTTCGGCCCGGTCGTCAGCATCTACCGGGTACGGGATGACGCCGAGGCGATCGAGCGGGCGAACGACTCCGTCTACGGTCTGAACGCCAGCGTCTGGACCACCGACCCCGCCCGTGGGCGCCGGGTGGCCCAGCAGATCCGCTGCGGCACGGTGAACGTCAATGAGGCGTACGGCGCCACCTTCGGCAGCATCGACGCCCCGATGGGGGGCATGAAGTCCTCGGGTCTCGGCCGTCGACAGGGACCGGAGGGGTTGCTGCGGTTCGTCGAGTCCCAGGCCATCGGCACCCAGTCCCTGATCCCACTCGCCCCGAGCTTCGGGGTGTCGTCCCAAGCCTTCATCGCGGGGATGGCGGTCGCGCTCCGCGTCCTCAAGGCGATCGGCCGAGCCTGAAGATTCTTCGCGATGGGTGAAATCTCGCGAGAATTTTGGTCGAATGGCTGGCAGCAGTCACACTTAGGCGTCCGTCCTGCCGAGGCGCGACATGAATCTCGAGGAGTAGCTCTATGCCGCGTCGGGTCGGTCGTTGGATAGCGGTGCTGGTCGCGTCGTCGGTGGCGATGCTGGCCCCCGTGCCGATGCTGACGCCCGCCGCGGAAGCCGCCGAGCCGACGAAGCTGCAGGCCACGGTCGACAGCTACCTGGGTCTGGCCGCCAACGGTCCGAACGCCTGGGGCGAGTGCCCGGCGTCGGAGAACCTCAACTCCGATTGCGCCTCGATCACCGTGCCGATGGACTGGGAGAACCCGGCCAAGGGCAACATCCAGGTGGCCGCGGCGTACCTGAGGGCCACCGGCGCGTCGAAGGGTCTGCTCACCAGCAACCCGGGCGGGCCTGGTACGGCGGGTCGTTCCCTGACCGAGGCGCTGGGCTGGAGCAAGCCGGCGCTGATGCAGAACTACGACCTCCTCGGGTTCGACCCCCGCGGCTTCGGCGCCAGCACCAAGGTGGCGTGCAGGCCGGTCGACCTGAAGAAGCTGCCCAACGTCGCCGACCGCCGGGTGCGCAACCGCGCCACCCACGCCGTGGAGGTCGCCGAGGCCAGAGCGTTCGGTTCGGCCTGTGCGACGGAACCCTCGCTGGGCGCCACGAGCTGGAGGGACAAGCGGATCGGTGCTCGTTACGTCAACACCCAGCAGACCGTCTGGGACGTCGACTTCCTCCGCCAGCTCACGGCCAAGACCTTCAACAAGGGTGCGCTCTACGACAAGCTCAACTATGTCGGCTACTCCTACGGCACCTGGCTGGGTGCCTGGTACGCCGACACCTTCCCGCAGCGGGTCGGTCGGTTCATCCTCGACTCCAACATGCAGTGGACCTCGACGATGTACGTCAACCAGACGCTCGATTCGGTGTCCTTCCAGCGCCGTCGGGACAAGATGCTGTTCCCGTACCTGGCTCGGCACAACGGCTACTACGGCCTCGGCAAGAGCACGAAGTCGGTGAAGAAGAAGTACGAGTCGACGCGCAAGAAGCTGGCCAACCAGGCGAAGAAGGATCTCAAGAAGGGCAAGACCCCGGTGATGGGTCCGGAGGACCTCGACTACATCGTGGCCAGCCTGATCTACTCCGATGAGGCCTTCCCGAGCGCCGGCTACATCATCGGCTCGGCGGCGGACTACGCCAAGAAACCGTCCTCGAACAGCAAGAGGCGCGCCCTGAGCAAGCGGATCGCGCCGCGGCTGAACAAGGCGCCGTTCGTGGTCCAGCGGACCGGCCCGAAGGTGGCCGGCTCCAAGCTGACCGACATCACCGACGGCGTGGCCGGCACCATCGTGCGCTGCAACGACAGCGCCACGCCCGGCAACCTCACCAAGCTCTTGAAGCGGGCCGACAGCGACGCGAAGAAGTACCCGTTCACCGGCTACCTGAACACGGTGTCGCTCTGCGCCTACTGGAAGTTCAAGCCGCAGACCCGCACCATCGACCTCGCCGGTCTGTCGGCCAAGATGCTGATGTTCCAGTCCGAGGGCGACCCGGCGACCGCGTACGAGGGCGCGCTGGCCTCCCATCGGAAGGTGGCAGGCAAGACGGTGCTGGTGAGTGTCGACAACGAGGGTCAGCACGGCCTCTACATCGACGGACCGTCGACCTGCCTGGAACGAATCGGTGACACCTTCCTGTTCTCCGCGCAGCCGACGCTGCCGGCCCGCGACACTCGCTGCACCACCAGCCCGCTGCCGGATGACAGGAAGGTCTACTCCCTGAGCGGCCCGGTCTCGGGCACGACGTCAGACGTCCGGAAAGCGGTCAAGCCCCGGAACTCGAAGGTCACGGCGGTCCGGGCGGACGTCGCCAAGAGGGGCCTGAGCTGATCTGAGTCGACGAAACAGGTCCGGCACCCGACCCAGGGATCAGCTGCCGGACCCGTCTTCGAACGATCGGACTAGTTGCCCGGCCAGGCGCCGGTGATGCGCTCGAACGCCTTCGCGCCGCCACGGTTGACCAGGACCTGGACGATGGCGAAGACCGCGGCCTGAATCAGCGCGGCGGCCAGCACCTTGCCCACCGAGTACTGCGAATCCAGGGCGTCGGGGATCTCGTCCTCGTCGGCCAGCTTCTTCCAGATCACTCCGACCACTCGGCCGGCGACCGCCGCGGAGGCGAGGCTCACCGCCAGCCCGATCGGCTGGTACGCCATCTTCGCCATGTCCGGCATGGATCTCCTCACGTTGTTCGAGCAGGGCTCACCGCCATCCAACCATCACCGCCCAACGCACGGCGTTCGGCACGGGCCGGCCGCCTCCCAGCACTAGACTCGGGCCCTCATCCGGCAGGCGAAGGGACGGCAGACGGTGACCGAGGCGGAGATGGAGCGTCGACACGACCTGGTGGTGGTGATCGACTTCGGCGCCCAGTACGCCCAGCTGATCGCCCGCCGGGTCCGCGAGGCCCGGGTCTACTCCGAGGTCCTGCCGCACACCGCGAGCGTGGCCGAGATCGTGGCCAAGCGGCCGAAGGCGATCATCCTGTCCGGCGGACCGCAGTCGGTGTACGCCGACGGCGCACCCCAGGTCGACCCCGGCCTGTTCACCGTCGGGCTGCCGGCCTTCGGCATCTGCTACGGGTTCCAGGCCATGGCCCGGGCGCTGGGCGGCGAGGTCGCCAAGACGGGGATCAGTGAGTTCGGCCGCACCCAGGCCAGGATCGCGACGAGCGGCACCCTGCTCGCCGGACTGCCCGACAGCCTGAACGTGTGGATGAGCCACGGTGACTCCGTGGCGTCGTCACCGGCCGGGTTCACCGCCCTGGCCAGCACCGCCGGCGCGCCGATCGCCGCCTTCGAGAACGTCGACGCCGGGCTGGCCGGCGTCCAGTGGCATCCCGAGGTGCTCCACTCCCAAGCCGGCCAGCAGGTGCTCGAGCGGTTCCTGTACGACATCGCCGGCTGCACCCCGGACTGGACGGCGGCCAACATCGTCGACGACTCGATCGCGGTGATCCGCGAGCAGGTGGGCGACTCGCACGTGATCTGTGGGCTGTCCGGGGGCGTGGACTCCGCCGTTGCGGCCGCCTTGGTGCAGAAGGCCGTCGGCAGCCAGCTGACCTGCGTGTTCGTCGATCACGGGTTGCTCCGCCAGGGGGAGGCCGAGCAGGTGGAACGCGATTTCGTGGCCTCCACGGGAGTGGCGCTGAAGGTGGTGGACGCCGCCGAGCAGTTCCTCGGGGCCCTGGCCGGCGTCACCGACCCCGAGACCAAGCGCAAGATCATCGGCCGGGAGTTCATCCGCTCCTTCGAGCGGGCGGCGCGCGAGATCGTGGGCGAGTCCGGTGCGGTCGACTGGCTGGTCCAGGGCACCCTCTATCCGGACGTGGTCGAGTCCGGTGGCGGTGAGGGCGCGGCCAACATCAAGAGCCACCACAACGTGGGCGGGTTGCCCGACGACCTCCAGTTCGGGCTGGTCGAGCCGCTCCGGACCCTCTTCAAGGACGAGGTGCGCTCCGTCGGCGAGCAGCTGGGCCTGCCCGGCGCCATGGTCTGGCGGCAGCCGTTCCCCGGCCCGGGACTGGCGATCCGCATCATCGGCGAGGTGACCGCCGACCGGCTCGAGATCCTGCGGGAAGCCGATGCCATCGCTCGCGAGGAGCTGACCGCGGCCGGCCTGGACCGCGACATCTGGCAGTTCCCGGTGGTGCTGCTGGCCGACGTCCGCTCGGTCGGGGTGCAGGGCGACGGCCGTACGTACGGGCATCCCATCGTGCTGCGCCCGGTGACCAGTGAGGACGCCATGACCGCCGACTGGGGTCGGCTGCCCTATGACCTGCTGGAGCGGATCAGCACCCGGATCACCAACGAGGTCCGGGAAGTGAACCGGGTCGTGGTGGACATCACCAGCAAGCCGCCGGGCACCATCGAGTGGGAGTGACCCGGCGGCTCATCGGGAGAGGTCAGGCCTTCGTGTCCGACGGCGGCTCGTCGGGGGACCGCGGAACAGTCGATTCCGGTTCCGGCGTGACCGGCGCGGTGTCGTAGCCGGTCGCCTCGGTGCCGGTCGCCTCAGGAATGGTCGGCTCGGGAATGGTCGGCTCGGGGCTGCTCGGTTCCACCACCGTCGGCTCCGGCGGGCTCGGCGTCCAGGCCTGGGGGGCCGGAGCGGCTGCGGAAGCCGTGGGCTGGGACACCGGCTGCGGCTGCTCCCAGGGAGCGCCGCCCGGACCCCACACCTGGTCGACCGGGGGCTGGGTCGAAGCGCCGTACTGGCTGCCCTGCCAGGCGGAGCCGGCATCGTGGACACCCGGCTGCGGGCCGTTCACGTACGGCGGCGGTGTCGGGGTGGACTGCTCCTCCGGCATCACGAACAAGGCGATCAGGTACAGCACGATCGGGACTCCGGTGAACAGCGAGATGATCACCGTCAGCACCCGGACCAGGTTGACGTCCATGTTCAGGTACTTGGCCAGCCCGGCGCAGACACCTCCGATGAGCTTCTTGTTGGGGTCGCGCATCAGGCGGCGCGGCTGGGGCGGATAGGGGGTGCTCATGAGAACGCCTCTCTGGTTGTGGTGGTCGTGCGAGTGGGAGCTAGTCGCCGGTGCGCGAGACGGCGAGTCCCGCGACGCCGACGACGACCAGCCCGATGGGCATCGCCAGCTTCACGACGTCCCAGTCCAGGGAGCCGGTGATCGCGAACCACAACGACCCCAGAGCGACGCCGGTCAGCAGCAGTCCGAAGATCAAGGCAACGGTGTCACGACGCCTCATCGCTTCACCGCCACGACGCCCTGGTCGACCTCGATGTCGAGGGTAAGCGTGGGTTCTGAGCCCACCGAACGCCCCAGGGGCGACGTCCCGTCCAGGTTCTGGCCGCTGACGACGGTCTGGTCGTTGTCCAGCACCATCCCGTTGCCGACCGAATAGTCGAGCACCAGGTTGGTGTTCGGTGGGGCGAGGATCTCGACGGCGCCGGTGCCGAGGTCGGCCGCGAACGTCGCGTCCTTCGTCACGTCGACCTTGCTCAGGTCGACCCTGAGCACCCCACGATCCACCGTCACCGGCTGGGCCGGGAGCTGGGCGACGTCGGTGAAACTCACCGGGTGCACGAAACGGCTCGCCGGCACCGCGACCGACAGGCCGAGAACAGCCACCAGCAGCAGCAGACCGACGGGCAGGATGCCCCGGGCGCGACCGAGCCAGGTCGCCGCCACCAGGGTGAGTCCCACGACGAGCAACGCCGCCGCGGCGTAGATCAGCGGGGTGATCGCAGCGCCGAGCGCATCGGCGATGGCCAGCCCGAGCAGCACCAGTCCGAGCACCACCATCGCGGCGAGGCGCAGCCGTCGGGCCGACAGCGATCGCGCCTGGGTGCGCCGGCTCGGGGCGGCTGCGGCCTGGAGCGGGGCGACCTCGGTGTAGAGCCCGACCGGGTCGGCGGTGGCCAGGAAGTCGGCGTGGGCGGCGGCCTCCAGCACGTCGGGACTCACCGGGTCCTGCACGGTCGACGGTCCGGAGCTCGTCGGGTACGTCTGCCAGGTCGGTGCCGACCGGGCAGGTACGGCGGATGCCGCATCGGCGGGGGCTGGGGCGGGCGATCGGGAGACCGACGACTCCGCCCCGGGAACCACCGCCGCGCCGGTCCCGCGGCGCATGTCCTCCACCCGCTGCCGCCAGGCTTCGGCCGCCTCGGTGAAGGGGGTCGCCGGGCCGGGGTAGCGGAACGGCTCGGCGGTGGGTGCCGGCGCGAGGGCGGTCGGCTGGACTTTCGGACCCGGAGACGGGGGGGCCGCTTTCTTCACCCGTGTCTTGTAGTAGCCGAAGTACCAGATCAGGGCGAGCACCACGGCCGGTCCGAAGCCGATCGTGGTGGTGGAGCTGAAGATGCCGAAAGTGATCAGGCAGGCGATGGCGACGATGGCGACCCAGGCCTCGCGTGGCCAGCCCCGCGTCGCGCCCTTGGTCAGGTCGTCCATCGTCGAGGAGGTGCTGCCGTCGGCGGGGACCAGCAGCCACGCGGCCACGTACAACACGATGCCCACCCCGCCGCTGAGGGCGAGCAGCACCCAGCCGACCCGCACCAGGACGGGGTCCACGTTCCAGTGGCGGGCGACGCCACCGCAGACCCCGGCCAGCTTCTTGTCCGCGGCGCTGCGCCGGATCGACCACACCGAACTCATGGTGACCATCCTCTCCGGCCGGGCCACTCGATCCATCAGGGACGACCCCCACTCGTCCCGATCATCACCTGACCGCGGAACCGCCGTCGGCCGGGCGACGTCGTCACCGAGCTGATGGGGGTGTGTTCGGGGGAGTCCCTGCTGGTCTGCGAGCCCGTTGAGTGTGAGGCTGTGGTCATCATGTCCACCACCGGCTTCGGAGCGCAGCGTCACCCCGACACCTCCGACCTGCCCGCGGTCGGGGCCGCATCTCAGACACCCGGAGTCCCCCCGGATCTCAGCACCGCTCCCGGCGCCGAGGAGAAGCCGACCCGACCCCGGGCGACTCGGGTCGCCGAGGGGGCGATCCTCGGTGGCGTCTGCACCGGATTGGCCCGGCACCTGGGCTGGCCCGTGATGGTGATCCGGATCGGCTTCGTCGGCCTGCTGCTCGTCCAGTTCCTCGGGGCGATCGCGTACGGAGCCTTGTGGTTGCTGCTGCCTCCCGAGCCGGAGGAGGCCACCCCCGGACTGGAGGCGGCCAGTCGCCACGGGCTGCGGACCGCGACCAAACCCATGCGGCGGATCGACTGGGGCACCCTGTTGGCGCTGGCCGCGCTCGGCACCGGGCTGCTGTGGCTGGTGCAGACCAGCGGTTGGGGGCTCAGCCAGCACCTGTTCTGGCCGGTGGCGTTCGCCTGCGCGGGCGCGGCCCTGGTGTGGCGGCAGGCCGACACGAGTCAACAGCGCCGGTGGCGGGCCGAGGGCGGCGGTCGGGTCTGGCTGGCGCCGTTCGTGGCCCGCGGTGGCTGGCCGGCGGTGCTGCGGGTGGTCGTCGGTCTCGCTCTGGTCGGGGCGGCGTTCGGTCTGGTGGTGGCGCAGCAGAACCTGATCCAGGAGCTGCCTGAGGTGATGGCCATGACCGTGCTGGCCCTGGCCGGGCTGGCGGTCGTGCTGGCGCCCTGGCTCTACCGCTCGCGCACCGCCCTGAGCCAGGCGCGCGCGGAGAAGGTCCGCGCAGATGCCCGGGCCGACATGGCCGCCCATCTGCACGACTCCGTGCTGCAGACGCTCGCGCTGATCCAGCGGTCGGCCGACGACCCCAAGGCGGTGCAGCAGCTCGCGCGGCGACAGGAGCGGGAGCTGCGGTCGTGGCTGTACGGTGAGCAGAACGCCGACAAGACCCTGAAGGCGGCGCTGACCACCGCCGCCGCCGAGGTGGAGGACGACCGCGGCGTACCGGTCGAGGTGGTCGCGGTGGGTGACTGCGACCTGACCGAGCCGCTGGTGGCCCTGGTCCGAGCCGCCCGGGAGGCCCTGGTCAACGCGGCCAAGCACTCGGGAGCCACCAAGATCGACGTGTACGCCGAGGTGGACGAGGACCGGGTCGAGGTGTTCGTCCGCGACCGCGGAGCCGGCTTCGATCTGGAGGGCGTGGAGGACGACCGGCTCGGCGTCAAGCACAGCATCATCGACAGGATGGCCCGGCACGGTGGATCGGCGACGATCCGCACGAGTCCGGGCGAAGGAACCGAAGTACGACTGGAGATCGATCGATGACCGAACCGCGTGGCCAGCAGCCGCAGACCCCGTCCGGCAACCCGGCGCCCCGGCCCGGTGCGATGCCGCCCCCGCCACCGGCGCTGGGGGGCCGCCACACCGATGGCCCAGCGGTGAGGCACACCGACGCCACGCCGGGTCGCTCGACCGGGAACGTGCCGGGCCGCCCCGGCGTCACCCCCGAGCTGCCCGGCGGCGGACCCACCGGCATGGCAGCCCGGACCCGGGTGGTCGTCGTCGACGACCACGCCATGTTCCGTAGCGGGGTCAAGACCGAGATCGGCCAGCGGGTCGCCGTGGTCGGCGAGGCCGCCGACGTCGACAGCGCCGTCGCGGTGATCGCCGAGACCCATCCGGACGTGGTGCTGCTCGACGTGCACCTGCCCGGCGGTGGGGGTGTCGAGGTCCTCCGACGCGTGCATCTCGTCGATGCCAACCAGAAGTTTCTGGCGCTGTCGGTCTCCGATGCGGCGGAGGACGTGATCGGTGTGATCCGCGGTGGCGCACGCGGCTACGTCACCAAGTCGATCAACGGTGAGGAGCTGATCGACGCGATCCGGCGAGTGTCGGAGGGTGACGCGGTCTTCTCGCCGCGCCTGGCCGGCTTCGTCCTGGACGCGTTCTCCGGGGCCATCGACCTGGCCACGATCGACGAGGACCTGGACCGGCTGTCCCAGCGGGAACGTGAGGTGCTCCGGCTGATCGCCCGCGGGTACGCGTACAAGGAGGTGGCGCGTGAGCTGTTCATCTCCATCAAGACCGTGGAGACGCACGTCAGCAGCGTGCTGCGGAAGCTCCAGCTGTCCAATCGTCATCAGCTGACGCGCTGGGCCACGGACCGCCGACTGGTCTAGCAGCGGGTATCAGCGTCGGTGGTCGCGTGCGCCACCGCCGGCGCTGACTCCTGCGACGTCAGCGCTTCGGAGAGCGGCCGGAGATCGCTCCCCAGACGGCCAGCACGATCACACTGCCGACGAAGGCCAGCAGCCACGTCCAGGGGGACCAGAAGCTGCCGATGCCGCGGTCGAAGGCGATGCTGCCGAGGAAGCCGCCCACCAGGGCGCCGACGACGCCGATCAGCAGCGAGCCGACCCAGCTGCCGCCCTTCCGGTTCAGGGCGGCCTTGGCCAGCGCGCCCATGATGAGTCCGATCAAGATCCAGCCGATGATGCCCATGGCAGCCAACCGTAGGGGC
>DATDBH010000068.1:0-86423 GCA_036524985.1 Microlunatus sp.
CGCGGGCCCGGCGCAGCGGCGATCGATTCAGCTTGGCCCGATTGGCCTTACCAGGGGTGATCTCGACCTCCAGCTGGAGCTGACGCGGATCGTCCAGCCCGGCCTGCACCCGCGCCCGCACCACCGCCCGCTCGGCCCCGAACCGCACCAGCGGCACCTCGGAGGACACCCGGTGCGAGGAGAGCGTCGACAGGTACTCGACCGCCTCCACCAGATTCGTCTTGCCCTGCCCGTTCGCCCCCACGAAGGTCGTCACCCCGGATCCGAGCGGAACGTCCACCTGCTCATAGGACCGGAAGTCGGCCAGCTGCAGGTGGTCGACGAACATCAGGTCAGCCTAGGTGTTTCCAGCCCCGCCGCTCGCATCGAACCGGACGACATCAAGCTTGTACGCCGCTGTCGGAGGACTGAGGTGTGGTGGCTCGGGGGCGCAGTCAGGGAGTGGTGGGCGTTCCGAGCGGAGCCTGCGAAGCGAGGTGGGCAGGACTGCGCCCCCGAGCCGGCACACCTCCCCGACGCCCCCGGCAGAACGATTCAGCGCTCGGTGTCGCTCGACTCGACGCGATCGGCTTTGGCGCCCCCCGCTTCGAGCGAGTCGCCGGCCGGCAGCTCCTGGTGGCCACCGAACTGCTGACGCATCGCCGACAGCACCTGGTTGGCGAACATGTCCTCACCCCGCGACGCGAACCGCTCGAACAACGAGGCGGCCAGGACGGGAGCCGGTACGCCGATGTCGACCGCCGCCTTGACCGTCCAGCGGCCCTCGCCGGAGTCCGAGACCCGCCCGGCGAGCCCGTCCAGGGTGGGATTGGCCTGCAGCGCGGCCGCGGTGAGATCCAGCAGCCAGGAGGAGACGACCGACCCGCGGCGCCACAGCTCCGACACTTTCGCGGTGTCGATGTCGAACTGGTAGTACTCCGGCTCCTCCAGCGGCGCGATCTCGGCCGAGTGCTCGGCCTCGCGAATGCCGGCGTCGGCGTTGTCGAGGATGTTCAGGCCCTCGGCGAAGGCGGCCATGATGCCGTACTCGATGCCGTTGTGGACCATCTTGACGAAGTGCCCGGCGCCCGACGGTCCGCAGTGCAGGTAGCCGAGCTCCTCGGAGGCGAGCTCACCGGAACGGCCCGGGGTGCGCTCGATCTCACCGGCACCGGGGGCGATGGTTCGTAGCACGGGGTCGATTCTCGCCACGGCCTCGTCGGGCCCGCCGACCATCAGGCAGTAGCCCCGCTCGAGGCCGAAGACGCCGCCACTGGTGCCGATGTCGACGTAGTGGATGCCCCGCTCCTTGAGCTTGGCGGCCCGGCGGACGTCGTCGCGGTAGTTGGAGTTGCCGCCGTCGATGATGATGTCGCCCTCGTCGAGCAGGGCGGCGAACTGATCGACGATCCTGCCGGTGATGCCGGCGGGGATCATCACCCAGACCGCCCGTGGTCCCTGCAGCTTGGCCACGAAGTCCTCGGGGCTCTCGGCGCCCGTGGCACCCTCGGCCGCCAGCCCGGTCACAGCCTCGGCGTTCACGTCGTACACCACGCACTCGTGCCCGTCGCGCATCAACCGGCGCACGATGTTGGCGCCCATCCGCCCCAGACCGATCATTCCCAGCTGCATCTACATAGCCCTTCCCGGCGACGTCGTGAGCACGCTAGCAGTGGACATTTCCCCACCGATCACCCAGCCACCGCTTGCTCTCCGGCGAGCGTCAGCGAGCCGGCTCCCCTGCGAACAGCGAGCGTCGGGACTAACCCGGCAGGCGCATCAGCATGATCACGTGCCGGTAGTCGGTGATCGGGTCTCCGTCGATCTCGGCGAGTCCGGTCAGCTGGCACGGCTTGCTGGGTGCGGTGAAGGCGAAGTTCACGTAAGGGGTGTCGAACGCGCCGAGCGCGTCCAGAAGGTACGTCGGGTTGAACCCCGCCGCGGTGACGGCCTGGTCACCGCCGCCGGGCTGCTCGACGACCGCCTCCAAGGCCTCGGAGGCCTGGGCCTGGTCACCGGTGGCGGCCTCCAGAGTGACGACGCCGTCACCGATCAACATCCGCAGGGACGTGTTGCGCTCGGCGACCAGGGAGACGCGGCGTGCCGCGGCGACGGTGTCGGCCGTGCTCAGCCGTACGGTCATCACCGGCTGGGTGTTCATGATGTGCCGGACCTTCGGGAACTCACCGTCCAGCAACCGGGTCGTGGTCTGCCGGTCGCCACCGGTGCCGTGCCCCTCGAAGCCGATGATGCCGTCGCCGGTGCCCCCGGAGGCGAGGCTGAGGATGATCTGCTCGCCGGCCGACATCGACTTGGCGGTGTCGGACAGCACCTTGGCCGGCACCAGGGCGGCCGCGGAGATCTGCGGGGTGGCCGGGTTCCAGGTGAGCTCCCGCAGGGCCATCCGGTAGCGGTCGGTGGCCAACAGGGAGACGGTCTCGCCCTCGATCTCGACCCGGACGCCGGTGAACACGGGCAGCAGCTCGTCTCGACCGGCCGCCACGACGACCTGGGCCACGGCGTGCGCGAACACGTCGCTGGGCACCGTGCCGGTGGCTTCCGGCAGCGACGGCAGTGTCGGGTAGTCCGCGACCGGGAGGGTCTGCAGGGTGAACCGGGCACTGCCGCAGACGAGTTCGACGTGGTTGCCGTCGGCGGAGATGTCGACGGGCTTGGCCGGCAGGCTGCGGGAGATGTCGGCCAGCAACCGGCCGGAGACGAGGGCCTCCCCCTCGTCGGCCACCTCGGCCTTGACCGTGATCTGCGCGCTGGTCTCGTAGTCGAAGCTGGACAGCACCACGCCGGAGGCGTCGGCCCGAACGAGCAGACCGGCGAGGATCGGGACACTCGGCCTGGTCGGCAGACTGCGAGCAGCCCACTGCACCGCCTCAGCCAACGTGTCGCGTTCGAGTCGGATCCTCACACTGCCTCCTGCCTCTGTCTGGCACCCCGTACGAGGAAACCGCGGCCCGCACGAGGGCAGCGCTGGACGATCATACCGACGCAGCGGGAGCCGGTCAGCGGCGCTCCGACGGCAACAGCACGCGCAGCTCCTCGGCGGCCGCCAGCACCGCGTCCTGCAACGGCACGAGCTGCTCCTTCCCGGCCGGCGGGGCGCCGGTGAACAGCGGTCGGATCTCGAACACGAGATCCAGCACGCCCTCGCGGCTGATCTCCCCCCGGCGCAGGGTCATCGCCTCGCCGGCGAGGCGACTGTATTCGTTGACCCGGACCCGCCAGCCGGGATTGTCGAGGGACTCACACGTCCGCATCTCGTTGGCCAGCCGATCGAGGGCCTTCTCCAAGCGGAGCAGCTGCTCGCTACGGACCTGCTGATCCAGCTGGACCGGGACGTCCTCAGCCTCGTCCTCCTGCTCGCGGCCGAAGAGCCTACGTAGGAACTTCATGGGTCCTCCGTGCTGTCAGGGTCGGGTCGTCTACATGCGCACAGTCAGTGACTTCGAACTGAAGGGCTACGTGTAACTGATAGTCGTCGTCGTAGGTGGTGTGGATCTTGTGGAGAACTGCCGTTCGGCCACGTCAGCCCGGGATCGGGCCTGTGGCTGACGCTGTGTCGTACCCGAAATTACACGGGGAGTATCTGAGGACGAGTCGCGACGCCGGAAATCTTCTCCACGTCCATCCCGGCCCGGTCCTCAGGTTCGAGCCGAGTTGTCCCCACTCGTCGCAGTTATCCACAGGTTATTCCCCAGGTGTGTGGGGTGCGTAACCTTTCCGCAACCTTCGATGCGGCATCGTCGGCAGGAATCGTGTGATTCGGTCCCCGAATGGGCCTGTGGACAAGTCCGGGGCGTCTCGGCGTCAGCCCTTTGGTCCGGCCCCTTTGTCCAGCCGCTGCCCACGCTGTGGTCCAGTCCGGGTCGAACGACCAGTCAGCGCTGGGAGGCCTGCTGCTTGATCCGGTTGGTCAGCTCGGTCACCTGGTTGTAGAGGGAGCGACGCTCCGACATCAGGTTCTTGATCTTCCGCTCGGCGTGCATCACGGTCGTGTGGTCGCGGCCGCCGAACTGCTGCCCGATCTTGGGTAGAGAGAGGTCCGTCAACTCGCGACACAGGTACATGGCGATCTGCCGGGCGGTGACCAGCACGTGCGTACGGCTCTGACCGCACAGATCCTCGATGGTGAGATCGAAGTAGGCGGCGGTCTGGGCCATGATCATGCCGGAGGTGATCTGCGTCTCGCCACCCTCGGGGATCAGGTCCTTGAGCACCACCTCGGCGAGGGCGAGGTCCACCTGCTGCCGGTTCAGGCTGGCGAAGGCGGTGACGCGGATCAGGGCGCCCTCCAGCTCGCGGATGTTGGTCTGGATCCGGCTGGCGATGAACTCGAGCACCTCGGGCCCCGCGACCAACCGCTCCTGCGCGGCCTTCTTGCGCAGGATGGCGATCCGGGTCTCCAGGTCCGGCGGCTGGATGTCGGTGATCAACCCCCAGCCGAATCGGCTGCGGAGGCGCGGTTCTAGGTTTTCCAGGTTCTTCGGCGGGCGGTCCGACGTCATCACGATCTGCTTCTGGGCGTTGTGCAGCGTGTTGAAGGTGTGGAAGAACTCCTCCTGCGTCTGCTCCTTGCCCTCGAGGAACTGGATGTCATCGATCAGCAGGACGTCGACGTCGCGATAGCGACGCCGGAACTCGGCACCCTTGTTCTGGCTGATCGCGTTGATGAAGTCGTTGGTGAGCTCCTCGGTGGAGACGTAGCGCACCCGGACCCGCTCGAAGTAGTCGCGGGCGTAGCGCCCGATGGCGTGCAGCAGGTGGGTCTTGCCCAGCCCGGACTCGCCGTAGATGGTGAGCGGGTTGTACGACTTCCCTGGGTTCTCGGCGACGGCGACCGCAGCCGCGTGGGCGAACCGGTTGGAGGAGCCGATGACGAACGTCTCGAAGGTGTACTTCGGGTTCAGCCGGGCGTCGATCTCCTTCCGCGGCCGGATCGGGTCGTCGGGGTCCCTGACCGGCCGGACCCCCAGGCCGCCACCGACCTGACCGTACGGTCCCTCGACCGACGAGGAGGTCACACCGAGATCGGAGGCGTCGACGGACCCGGACCCGTTGCGATCGGCGCCGCCCGCGGGGGAGGGAGTGTCGGGGCGGTGCTGGGTGTCCGGCCGGTGCGGCGCGACGTCGAGCCGAGGGTCGATCGGCTGACCCGCCGGATCGCGCAGCTCTCCCCAGCCGGTCGGGGCAGATCCGGGACTGCTCGCTGATGGACCCCCGGAACGGGAGTACCGCCGCGGGTCGAGTCCGGGGCCGACCGGGGCGGCGTTGGCACGTCCGTTGCCGCTCACGTCGAATCGGGCCACGGACGACGGCGCGTCGCTCCGCCCCGGTTCGGGAGACACGGTCGCGTCCACGATGACCGCCAGCTGCACAGAGCGCTGGAAGTAGTCGCTGAGCTGCTGCTCGATGTCGGGTCGGAACCGCCCCTCGAGCTGGTTGCGGGTGAAGTTGTTGGGTACGGCCACCATCAGGGCGTCCTGGTGCATGGCCACCGGCTTGGAGTTGTCCAGCCAGCGTCGCAGCTCCGGCGGGGATGTGGTGTAGACGTGCTCCCAGGCGATCGTCGTGGTGTCGCTGCCGCTCACGTCCGTCACAACCTCGATCTCCGCAGCTTCTGTCTCGGGGCACGGCACTCTGTCGGTGCCGTGCGACAGAGAGAGCAACCGCAAAGGGTGGTCAGATGAGGTCCGATCGCGTTCGAGCCGTGGCTGAGAGGGTCATCGTCGACCTCCCGTTCCGGTCCGTGGTCGTGCGTCTCCGCGATCGTGCCGGGCCCCCACCCTAGTCCTTCCACATAGTTATCCACACCCTGTGCATGAATGCGTGGAAACCACCGCGGTCACCCTCACGTCGGCTACGGCGCGCCGGCGGGGCCGGGGCGAGCCTGAGCGGGTGACATCGGGTGGAACCGGTGGTGTCGGACGGAAGAACGTTGGCGTAAGGACAAACAAGGGACGAGCCGTGAAGGTAGCAACGGCCTCGGGCGCGCCGCAACCCGTTCGTGACACTTTTCCGGATTGCTCGGCGTGTCGGCTGGACATCGACTCGGCCAGCCCCGGGTCGACCCGATGAGTTTGACCCTCTTGTGTCGTCCCCGTACCGTTAGGAGGTCGCTGCCGCTGTGGCGACCCCTGTTCGCTGCCCGCATCTCGTCGGGTGGTACCTGGCCAGACTTCACGATATAGGGAGCCTTCCCGTGAGCAAGCGCACGTTCCAGCCGAGCAACCGGCGCCGCAGCCGAGTCCACGGATTCCGCCTCCGGATGCGGACCCGGTCCGGACGCGCCATCCTTGCTGCCCGTCGGCGCAAGGGCCGCGACAAGCTGTCGGCCTGACGGCTCGGTAGCCAGGTCGGCCTCGTGTTGCCCAGGGACGCGCGGATGCGTCGGTCGGAGGACTTCCGACGCACGGTGCGGCACGGGGTGCGGGCCGGCCGGCGGACGGTCGTCGTCCACGCGCTGCAGGTCGACGCCGAGCGCGACATGAACGACCCAGACGTGAACCACCCAGACGCGAACGACACGGGCGCGAACGACACGGGCGCCTCCGGTCACCGGATCGGGTTCGTGGTGTCCAAGGCCGTGGGTTCGGCGGTCTGTCGCAATCGGGTTCGTCGACGCCTACGGCACCTGGCCAGAGTCCAGCTGCCAGGGCTACCGATCCGGACGCTGGTGGTGGTGCGGGCTCTGCCGCCGTCCGCGTCCGCCGGCCCTGAACTCGGTCGCGACCTGGAAGCGGCCTGGGCGGCGGCGCTGGCGCGACTGGCACGCCGATGAAGTACGTGCTGATCGGTTTCTTGAAGCTCTATCGCCTCGTGATCTCACCGCTGTACGGCAACGTCTGCCGCTACTACCCGAGCTGCTCGGCCTATGCGCTGCGCGCTGTCGAGGTGCACGGTGCCGTCAAGGGCTCCTATCTCGCCGCCCGCCGGCTGCTGCGGTGCCACCCGTGGACCGCCGGCGGCTACGATCCCGTCCCAGGGACGCCGGAGTTCGACGAGGAAGCACGGCTGCAGGCTGCCACTGCTGCTGTGACCCCGGCGACGACCGCCGTCGACGATCACGGCGGACCCCACGACGAGGGTCACCCAGACCTGCCGGAAGTGCAGCCTCCCGTCCTCACCGACGACGAGGCCGCCGTCCGGTCCGATGTGTCCGACCAGCGAGCCGAGCCGGCTCACGTACGAGGTGTGAATTGTTCGACCTGATCCCGTGGCTCGTCCCGTTGAGCATCTGGGACCCGTTCATCGCCGTCGGCAGCGCCATCATGCGCCCGCTGTACTGGGTGGTCTCGGGTCTGCTGGTGCTCTTCCACACCCTGTGGACTCCGGTCTTCGGCGCCGACAGCGGGTGGACCTGGGCACTCTCGATCGTGAGCCTCACGGTCGTCATCCGGGTGGCGTTGATCCCGCTCTTCGTGAAGCAGATCAAGTCGTCGCGCCAGATGCAGCTGCTGCAGCCCAAGGTGCGGGAGCTGCAGAAGAAGTACGGTCACGACCGGGAGAAGCTCGGTCAAGAGACCATGAAGCTCTACAAGGACCACAACGCGAACCCGTTGTCCTCCTGCCTTCCGCTGCTGCTGCAGATGCCGATCTTCCTCGCGCTGTTCCGGGTGCTCGACGGGGCCGCCAACGGGATCGCCCGGGGGCACTGGCTAGAGATCCACCCCGAGCTGCTCGTGTCGCTGCAGAACGCGACCATCTTCGGCGCGCCCATCTCGGCGACTTTCATGAAGGCCGGCATGCTCGGCGCGGCCGCGATGAACGTGCGCATCGTGACCGTCGTGCTCATCCTGGCCATGACGGCGACCCTGTTCGTCACCCAGCTGCAGCTGATGCGCAAGAACATGCCGCCGGAAGCGCTGACCGGTCCGTTCGCGCAGCAGCAGAAGATGATGCTGTATCTCTTCCCGATCATCTTCGCGGTCGGCGGCATCAACTTCCCGATCGGCGTCCTGATCTACTGGCTCGCCTCCAACCTGTGGACGATGGGTCAGCAGTTCTACGTGATCCGTCGGAACCCGGCGCCGGGGACCCCTGCGTACGACGCCTGGGAGGAACGGCGCAAGGAGAAGCAGGCTCGCAAGGCGGCCCACCACCCGCCGGCGCCGGCGCCGGGGGTATCGACCGCCGATGGTGGCGTCGTGGCGCGAGGTGGCTCCAATGGCAACGGAAGCTCGCCGGGCGGGGACAGCACGAGCCCACAGGATCCACCGCGTGTGGTGCGGCAGCAGCCGCGGAAGCAGACCCGGTCCCAGCGCAAGCAGTGAGCTCTCGCTCTCTCAATCCCTCCCGATCGCCGGCCGCGAGCTGCGCCGGTCCGCTCGGGATCACTGTCAGGACAGGGCGCCGCGGGCCGCGGTCGTCCGGAGGAGGAACATGACCAACACCGATCAGACGGTCGCCGATCCCGAGATCGTCGACGACTCCCCCGCTGAGGATGCGGTGGAGGCGGAGACGGAGCGGCGTCCGTCCGACTCGCTCCTGCCTCCGGTCTCCGGCGGTGACTCCATGGAGGGCGACGGAGAGCTGGTCGAGCCTGCCCTGGAAAGGGGCGGCAGCGATGGTGCCGAGGGGGCTGACGTCGACGAGAGTGACGACGACGACAATCCCCTGGAGGTCGAGGCCGAGGTGGCCGCCGACTATCTCGAGGAGCTCCTCGACATCGCCGATCTCGACGGTGACATCGACACCTATGTCGACGGCGAGCGGGCGCACGTCTCGATCGTCAGCGAGTCAGAGGCCCTGGTGGGCAAGGACGGAAAGGTGCTGGACGCGCTTCAGGAGCTGACCCGGCTTGCGGTGATGGCCGAGACCGGACAGCGGAGCCGGTTGATGCTGGATGTGGCTGGATACCGGGGCAAGCGCCGGACCGAGCTGGTCGCCCTCGCCGGCGACGCTGTGCGCGAGGTGAAGGAGTCCTCTGAGCCGGTGCACCTGAAGGCGATGAATCCGTTCGAGCGCAAGATCGTCCACGACGCTGTGGCCGCCGCCGGGCTGACGAGCGAGTCTGAGGGCGAAGAGCCGCGTCGGCACGTGGTCGTCCTGCCGGCGCGTGGCTGAGGACTGCGAGCAGGAGGCATCGTCGGGGTCCCCCGACCAAGGGTCGGTGGGCCCCGGCGACGTGCCCGAGGTGGTGGTCGAGCGGCTCTACGGGCCCGTGGACGCCTTCGAGTCAATATGTCGATATAGAGATCTACTGATAAGTAGAGGTATTGATTGGGGACTGCTGGGTCCTCGGGAGGTCGATCGCATCTGGAGTCGCCACATCCTGAACAGCGCGGCAGTGGCCGAGCTGATCCCGGAGTCCGCCACTGTGGCCGATGTCGGCTCGGGTGCCGGCTTGCCCGGCATCCCGGTGGCGCTGTTGAGGCCCGACCTGACCGTGGACCTGATCGAACCGTTACTTCGACGCAGCACATTTCTTACCCACAGTGTGGACGACCTGGGGATAACTGCTCGAGTGACCGTCCGGCGGGATCGCGCGGAGCGTGTTCACCAGACCTATCAGGCGGTGCTGTCCCGTGCCCTCGCGCCCCTCGATCGGCTCATTCGGTGGTGTCTGCCCTTGATGGCACCGGGCGGGCAGATCCTCGCCATCAAGGGCGGTTCAGCCGGCCGCGAGCTGACGGATCACGCGCGGCTGATCACGAGCTCGGGGCTCACGGCGGACATCGTCACCCCCAGGGCGTCGTCGGAGATCGAGCCGACCACCGTCGTACGCCTTCGGCGGTCCTGATCACCTTGCACTCGTCCATCACCGATCGGACGCGTTCGCCACGATTGGTGATGCTCTCTGGCGCTCTCCCTCCTGATCAGCCCATGGTGGACACGGGCGACCGGTATCCCGAGGAGATGGTGGATCTTGTCTCGGTTGGGGAGGGTGCAGCCACCGCCGAGGCCCTGCAGGGCTCTCGAGGTCGGGTGGGTCAGCGCGCTCCAGGGACGCCGGACACCTCGGACGAAGGTCCGGTCGCGGTATCCAGGAGCCATAGGCCCCGTGTTCGGCGGAGCAGCCCCGGGGTAGGTGGTGTCGGTAGCACCTTCGGTGGGCAGCGGGGCCGCCCTCCCTGTGTGGTCGGCTCAGCCAGATTCACCGCCCGCCTCGTACGTCGCGGGAAGCTCGTCAGGGTCAGCCGGCCGGTGGTCGTCGACAATTGGGGACGCCTCCGAGCGTGAATCCCGGGTCGAGTCGTGCCCAGCCCGATGTCGAGGACCACTGCCGTTGGCCGGCGAGGCGACAGAACGCTCGCTCCAGATCGTGCAGGATCGGTCCTCGGTTCCCGATTGTCTCCGCGACTGAGACTGGCGTACGCCCTCACGTTGCACCCGCCGAGCGGGGTCCAGCGCGCCGCCCGAGAGGTGTCGGCACCCTCGCATAGGGTGCTGTCTGCAGCAGGTGAAGAGGAGAAGGATGAGTCTCAGTTTGGTGGTGCCCTCGCGCATCACTGCTGGTCTGGGCTGGCCGCGGGTCGCTCGCTGGAGCCGCGCCCTTGGTTGGCCGGGCGATCTTGATGTTCCACGTGAAACAGTGCCCGAGGTGGCCTCTTCGGACATCGCGGAGGGCCGGCCGGACCGGTCCGCCGACGCCGCAGGGGATGCCGGTGACACTCGAGAAGACCCGAGCGTCGACGTGAGCGAGCCGGCACCCGAGAGCGTGTCCGTCCCTCTCTCGGACGTGTCAGTCGCTCCGGGGTTCGGAGCTGGGACCGGCGATGCTCCCGGCCCTGACGAGTCCGATCGGGAGTCGCTTCGTGGTGGCCGGTCGGAAAGCGCGGACGCGGGATCGCCTGAGGCCGTCCCAGTGTCACCCTCGGAGGGCAACGTGGGGCAGGCGTCCGATGTCGGACCGGGTCTGACACCAGCTGCCCCGGCCGCCCCGGCCGGCCCGGACGTGCACCCGAGCTCACTGACGCCCGACGTCGTTCCACGTGAAACATGGGCCCAGATCAACGCGGAGGTGGATGCCGGACCAGAGCTCGAGGCAACAGACAGATCGCCAGGCTCTCTGACTGACACCCACGACTCCGAAGTCGCCGCGCCCGCCTCGCCCGCCATGACCGATGACGTGGCCGACCCGGCAACCGACCTGCTGCCGAGACCCCCGGGACCACGGCGAGCGAAGTTCGATCGCGACGAGTTCGACACCGACGGCGCCGACGAGGCCGAACCCCAAGCAACCACGCCGCCATCGGACTCGGCGTCTGGCCTGCCCAAGCCGGCGGCAACGCGCGTCTTCGTCGTGGCCAACCAGAAGGGTGGCGTCGGCAAGACCACAACGTCGGTGAACCTGGCCGCCGGGTTGGCTCTCGGCGGTCTGAACGTCCTCGTTCTCGATCTGGACCCCCAGGGCAACGCTTCGACCGCCTTGGGCATCGAGCACTCCCCCGGAACCCCCGGGACCTATGAGGTGCTCATCGAAGGCTCGCCCATCGCCGACCATGTCGTCGCCTCACCCGAAGCGCCGAACTTGCAGGTGCTGCCGGCAACGATCGATCTGGCCGGCGCCGAGATCCAGCTCGTGTCCCTGGTGGCGCGGGAGAACCGGCTACGGAAGGCACTCCGGGCCTACCTGACCGACCACCCGGTGGATTACGTGTTCCTGGACTGCCCGCCGTCCCTCGGTTTGATCACGTTGAACGCGTTGGTCGCCGCGAGCGAGATCCTGATCCCGATCCAATGTGAGTACTACGCCCTCGAGGGCGTCTCGCAGCTCGTGCGCACGATCAACCTGGTCAAGGGCGAGTTGAACGAGGGACTCGAGGTCAGCACCGTGCTGCTCACCATGTACGACGCACGGACTCGGCTGGCGGCTCAGGTCGCCGACGAGGTTCGCGCCTACTTCAGTGAGCAGACGCTGCCGACCGTGATACCGCGCTCGGTGCGGATCTCGGAGGCGCCCAGCTACGGACAGACGGTGCTGACCTACCACCCCGACTCCGCGGGAGCGGTCTCGTATCTGGAGGCAGCCCGGGAGATCGCCCGACGGGGCGCGAAGGAGAACTGATGACGACGACGGAACGTCCCGCCGAGCGCCGCGGTCTGGGTCGTGGTCTGGGAGAGCTCTTCCAACGTACGGAGCCGCCGGTGGAGGAACCGGCGAATGAGGCCGCCGAGGCACGATCAATTCATGAGGACGCCGAACGAGATCTCGTGGCGTCGACCCCCGCTGTCTCGGTGTCGACCCCGATCCCCGATGGCTCCTACTTCGCGGAGGTTCCCCTCGAATCGATCACCCCGAACTCGCGTCAGCCGCGGACCGTGTTCGACGAGGACGCGATGGCGGAGCTCGTGGCGTCCATCGGCGAGGTCGGGCTGCTGCAACCGATCGTGGTGCGGCCCTTGGGAGAGGAGCGTTTCGAGCTGGTGATGGGGGAGCGTCGGTGGCGCGCCTCGCAGCAGGCGGGATTGACGCTCATCCCGGCGATCGTCCGGGAGACGGAGAGCCACGACCTGCTCCGGGACGCTCTCCTCGAGAACCTCCACCGCGCTCAGCTGAATCCGTTGGAGGAGGCGGCGGCGTACCAACAGATGCTGGAGGACTTCGGCTGCACCCAGGAAGAGTTGGCCGGCCGTATCAAGCGGTCGCGTCCGCAGATCTCCAACACCATCAGGCTGCTCCGACTGCCACCCACCGTCCAGCGCCGGGTCGCTGCGGGTGTGCTCTCGGCCGGACATGCCCGGGCACTGCTGGCCCTCCCCGACCAGGCCGGACAAGAGCGACTCGCCCAGCGAGTGGTCGCGGAAGGTCTGTCGGTTCGCGCCACCGAGGAGATCGTCACCCTCGGAGACGCCGACGAGCCATCGACGACGCAGCGATCGCCACGCGCTGCTCGCGAGCCTCATCCACGGGCCAGCGAGATCGCCGGCCAGCTGGCCGACCGGCTGGACACCCGGGTCCGGGTGGACAGCGGGAAGTCCAAGGGCCGGCTCACCATCGAGTTCGCGTCGGACGAGGACCTCGAACGGATCGCCGATCTCCTCATCCATTAGTCAATTTGTCGACAAAACGACTGATCGAGGAAGTGACATCCCTGTGACTGATGGCCGTCTCCTTGCTGACCTGCACGCCGCGCTCACCTCGGGGCGGATCGAGATCGTGGATCTGACGGCCCCGTTGTCGCCGACCACCCCCGTGCTCCAGCTGCCGCCACCCTTTGCCAACACGATCCCGCTGAGCCTGGAGACGGTGAGCGACTTCGACGCCGACGGCCCGATGTGGAAGTGGCACAACATCCACACCGGAGAGCACACCGGCACCCACGTCGACGCCCCGGCCCACTGGGCGACGGGTAGGAGCGGTTGGACGGTGGACGCGATCCCGTCCGAGCGACTGGTCGGGCCCGCTGTGGTCGTGGACGTGACTGCGGAGGTCTCCGCCGATCCGGACTTCCTCCTGCAGCCCACCCATCTGCTGGCCTGGGAGCACGAGCACGGGCGGATACCGGACAACGCGTGGGTGCTGTTGCGGACCGGCTGGTCAGCACGGGGTGGTGACCAAGGCGCCTTCCTCAACGCCGACGACAGAGGTCCCCACAGCCCGGGTCCCTCGGTCGACGCGTCACAGTGGCTGGCCGACGAGCGGGCGATCAGCGGCTACGGGGTCGAGACGGTCGGGATCGACGCCGGTTCGGCCGGAGGGATGGACCCGCCGTTCCCGGCTCACCACTTCCTGCTCGGCGCAGGAAAGCTCGGGCTGACCCAGCTGCAACAGCTGGATCGGCTCCCCACGACAGGCGCCCTGCTGTTCGTGCAGCCGCTGCGGCTCGTCGGCGGAACGGGCAGTCCGGCGCGGGTCCTCGCCCTCGTCGAACGATCCTGATGGTCCCGGCTGCTCGGCTGCGCGTCGCTGAGCTGGTCGGGCGAGTCGTCGCCGAGCTCGGAGCCGGTCACGCGTTCGGCGTGGTCGGCAGCGGGAACTTCGCCGTCACGAACGCGCTGGTGGCGAATGGCGTGCCGTTCGTCGCCGCCCGGCACGAGGGCGGTGCGGCGACCATGGCGGACGCGTACGCCCGGACCAGCGGCCGCGTAGGGGTGCTGACCGTGCACCAGGGGTGCGGTCTCACCAACGCCATGACCGGCATCGCGGAGGCGGCGAAGAGCCGGACACCGCTGCTCGTGCTGGCAGCGGCCGTCGCGGGATCGGCGGTCGGATCGAACTTCCGGATCGACCAGGACGCCCTGGTGGGCAGCGTCGGGGCCCTCACCGAGCGGGTCCACAGCCCGGCTTCGGCGCTGGAGGACGTCCGCCGGGCCTTCCGTGCGGCCTGGCAGGGCCGTCGCACGGTCGTCCTCCAGCTGCCGCTCGACGTCCAGTCGGCCGAGGTGGCCGACATCGGCCACGTTCAGGCCCTGGCTCCCGCACCTCGGCCGGCCCCGGAGCCTCGCGCCGCCGATGCCCTGGCGAAGCTGATCAGCCGCGCCGAACGTCCGGTGTTCCTGGCTGGGCGGGGGGCGATGGCGTACGGACGGGAGATCGCCGACCTGGCCGACCGCACCGGGGCCCTGCTGACCACCTCGGCCGTGGCGGCCGGCACCTTCGCGGACGAGGCGTACGACCTCGGGATCTGTGGGGGGTTCGCGACCCCGCTGGCCGCTGAGCTGATCGCCGGCGCGGACGTCGTGGTGGCCTGGGGCTGCAGCCTCACCAGGTGGACCACGCGTCACGGCCGCCTGATCGCCCCGGAGGCCATGCTCGCTCAGGTCGACGACGATCCCGCGGCCCTCGGTGCCCGTCGGCCGGTCGGTCTCGGGGTCCTCGGTGACGTGGGTCTGACGGTGTCAGCGGTGGCGGATCGGTTGGCCGGTCGGGACGTCCGCAGTGGCTACCGGACCCCGCAGCTGGCGCGTCGGATCGCGCACGAGGGCACGTGGGCTCAGGTGCCGTACGCCGATGTCGGCACCGACGACACCATCGATCCACGCACCTTGAGCATCCGGTTGGACGACCTGCTCCCGAACGACCGCCAGCTGGCCGTGGACTCGGGCAACTTCATGGGCTACCCGGCGGGCTATCTGTCCGTCCCTGCGGCCGGCGCCTTCTGCTTCACCCAGTCGTTCCAGTCGATCGGCCTGGGACTGGCAACGGCGATCGGCGCCTCCCTCGCGGCGCCCGATCGCCTCTCGGTCCTCGGCACGGGAGATGGTGGGTTCCTGATGGCGATCGCCGAGCTGGAGACCGCCGTGCGACTGGGTCTGGGACTCGTGGTGATCGTCTACGACGACGCCGGTTACGGCGCCGAGGTCCACCACTTCGGACCGGACGGTGCCGACCTGTCGACGGTCCGGTTCCCGGACACCGATATCGCCGCGATCGCCCGTGGCTTCGGTGCCGATGGGCTGACGGTGCGCACACCGAGGGATCTCGATCAGGTGCGCGTCTGGCTGGCCGGGGCACGTGAGCGCCCGCTGGTGATCGACGCGAAGATCAGCAGCGACGGCGGATCCTGGTGGCTGCAGGAGGCGTTCCGCGGCCACTGATCCTCACCCGGTGCCGCGCAGGTCCTGGTCGGAGCCGGTTTCCGGGATCGGAGCGGGCTGCGGTCGTGGGGGCGATTCGGTGCCCGCCCGGACGGCGGCCGCCTCCGGAGGCAGCGAGGCCTGGTCGGCGTACTCCGGGAAGGCGGCCAGCTTGGCCCGCACGTCCCGGGTCGCGTAGTGCTCGGCCACGAAGGACAAGAACGGCACGGTGCCGGCCAGGGCGATCAGGATGAGTCGCCCCCAACCCCACCGCGCTCGCCGACCGAGGTCGAAGGCGGTGATGATCAACGCCATGTAGAGCCAGCCGTGCGGGATGCCGGTCCAGGTCACCACGGTGTCGTCGTCCGCGAGGTACTTCAGCGGCACACCGACGCACACCAGGACCACCAGCAGACAGCCGACCACGTAGGCCATCACGCGGTAGCGGATCAGGGCACCATTCACGGCTGCGAGCCTACGTCTCGCCGTCGGCGCCGACCGTCTGGCGGTGATGCGGCCTCGGTCACACCCACCGGCGCCGCCGGCCGACCGACCGGAGCTCAGACCGCGGTCGTGGCGCTCTCGGTCGTCGCGCGGTCAGGCTGATGCGGGATCAGCTGACGGCCCCTTCGGACTCGGTGGTGGTCGCGGCTCGGCGAGCCGTGCGCAGCAGGCGGATGGACAAGGCGATGACCCACAGCCAGAACAGTGCGTACGGCGCGAACCAGAGCTGGCCACTCCAGGCGAAGCGGACGAGCACCAATCCCACGCCGGAGGCCAGGGCGACCCAGCCCTGCCAGCCGGGTGCGCAGCGCGTTCGCAGGACGACCCAGCCCACGCAGAGGGCGAAGCTGCCCATCGCCACCCAGCTGTTGGCGAAGGTCAGGTTGCCCTCGTCGAAGGCGTAGAGCGCCAGCTCGTCGGTGAGTCCTGCGGCCCGGTACGACGCGGCCTCCCAGCCGCCGCTGAGGTTGAGGATGACGAACGTCGACGCAGAGACGGCGGCAATCGCGGACCGCCAGGCCGGCGCCCCCTCTGCCCGCGCGAGCAGCAGGGCCAGGCCCACCGCGAACCACAGGATGGCCACCAGACCGACGGTCACCAGGGCACTGCCGACGGCATGACCGGCTCCGCTCGTGGACAGGAAGAAGGTCCGGACCTGCGTGGCACTGCCGGTGAAGCCAGGCTCCTGACCGGAGGCGGCGGAGATCGGGCCGAGCACGAGCACCGGGGCCAGCAGACCCGCCACTCCAGTCACCCGGGACAGCTGTCGCCACGGATCGTCGGCGGTCGGTGCCGCCGTGGTGGTGGTCGAAGCGTCGGCGGGGTCGCGGCCGGTCATCGGTGGCTCGGCGTGTCAGCGGCGGTGAGCACGACAGAGTCGCTCGCCGGTTGACGTCGGACCCGGTGTCGGCGGAGAGCGGCTCGGCCCAGCAGCAGCGGCCACACCGGCAGGGCGAGCCAGCCGAGGGTGCCGAGCAGCATGCCGGGGGCCATCAGCAACCCGCCCGGCAGCCCGAACTCCAGGTACGCGGGATCGGAACCACCGAGCAGGAGGCCGGCCAGCATCAGCAGCAGGCCGGCGGGCCAGAGCACCCCGAGCACGAGCCCCAGGCGGGTCACCGTGCGCGGCAGCGCCTCGGCCCGGTGGGCCAGCGAGTTGACCGCGATCAGCCAGCCGTACACCGGCACCAGGAGAGCGACCACGATCCGCACCTGCACGCCCCAGTCCAACCAGCCTTGGGTGCCGGCCAGCTGCAGGATCGCCATCGATGCCAGCGCGAGGGCGGCGAGCACGCTGAGAGCGGCGACGGCTCGGCTCCGCGGGAGCAGACCTCGGACGCCGAACACCACCGGGATCAGGGTGAGGAGCATGCCGATGCCGACGGAGTCGCTCGCGGGTCCCAGCCAACCCCAGGTCAGATCGAACCAGTAGGGATAGGTGATCAGCCAGAACGCGACGAAGAGCGTGTTGGCGACCAGACCCAGGACGCCGGACGCCAGGGCGAATCGGGCCTGGACAGGGCCGAGGGACGTGGTCGGGATCGAAGCAGTCGAGGGCGGACGCGGGGTGGTCGAGGTGGTCATGCTGCGAGGCTCGATGGGGAAGGGTCCCGATGTCACGGGACGGCGTCCCGACCGGGCCGGGTTTTCGGGCGACGCGCTGTCGCCGCCGCCCAGCGCGGGCCCACAATGAGCCATGAGCGGCGCCGCGGTACGCCCGACAGAGGCCGTCCGGGCTGTCCGGGCTGTCCGGGTGCCGGCTCGCCGACTGCCGGCGGCGCTGGCCGTGATCCTGGTCGTGCTGGGGGTCCTCGCGGTCGCGGTGCGCCTCGACGCTCCGGCCGACGGTGCGCGCGTCACGGCCTGGCTGACGGGCGGAGTCGTCATCGCGACCGACGCCACCCCCCGCGCCGAGGCGGGCTCGGGACCTTCGCCGGGCCTGGTCACCGGGGACGTGGTGCGGGTCATCGGCGGTCGGGCGCTGACCGAGCGGCCCGGGACGCTCGCCGAACCCGCGATCGGGACGACGCGTGCGTACGAGGTGGACCGGGGCGACCGAGCGGTCGGCGTCGCCGTCGAGATCGCCCGCCCCGCGATCGCCCCCCTGGTGCGGTACGGCTGGGGCAACCTGGTCTTCGTGGTCGTGCTGGCGCTGCTCGCGGTCGCCCTCTACGTCCGCCGACCGGAGGAGCCCGCGACCGCGCCGCTGCTGGTGGTGGCCGGCGAACTGCTGGGCAGCACCCTGGCAGTGGTCGCCGGGGTCCCCCCGCTGGCGATGGCGACGGGCGGACCGGTGCTCTGGCTCTACAACCTCAACACGATCGGTGTGTACGCCGTGGCCTGGGGCGCACTGCCGGTCTTCGCCCTGCTGCTGCCGGGGGACCGACGGGTGTCGCGACCGGTGCTGGTCGGCAGCGCCGTAGCCGCGCCGCTGGCGACCGCCACCGTGGTCGTGCTGGCCGGGCTGTGGGCCGAGGACTGGATGGGATGGCTGGCGGACGTGTCCGTCGGAACGTCCGCCATCGTGGCGGCGACTCTGCTGGCCTGCGGGATCCTCGGTGTGCTCGCCTACCTGCGCAGCGACTCCCCGGACGCCCGGGCGCGCCACCTCTGGGTGGGCGGCGGCACCGTGCTCACGGTGGTCCTCGGGCTCGTCGGGTGGCATCTGCCGCAGCTCGTCCTCGGCCACTCCCTGTTGCCGGCCGGAGCCCTCGGCCTGTCCGGACTGCCGTTCATCGTCGGAGTGGGCGTGGCGCTGCGACGGCACCGGCTGTTCGACATCGAGCGGCTGGCCAACCGGTCGCTGATCTATCTCGCCGTCACGGCGGTCCTGGTGGCCGGCTACGCGATCCTGGTCGCCCTGCTCGGCAGCGTGCTCGGTCTGTCGGGCGGGGTGTCGGCGGCACTCGCCGCCGCCGTGGCCGCCGTGGTCCTCGCCCCGCTGCTGCGGCTGGCGACGCGGGGGGTCAACCGCCTGATGTACGGCGATCGGGACGATCCGGCCGGGGCGCTCGCCCGGCTGGGCCGCCAGATGCAGGCGGTGCTGCTGCCCGACGACGTCCTGCCGGTGGTGGTGGAGACCGTGGCGCTGTCGCTGCGCCTCCCGCACGTCGCCATCGATCTGACCGAGTCCGCGGCGGGAGACGCGGGCGACCGGGTCTTCCGGACGGTGGCCGAGCACGGCCTCCCAGGCGCGCAGCAGCACAGCGAGCTGCTCACCCATCACGGCACCGCCGTCGGTCGCCTGCGGGTGTCCGACCGCGGTCCCGACGACCCACTCGACTCCGCCGACCTCAGTCTGCTCGCCTCGCTGGCCGCCGAGATCGGGCCGGCGGTCCAGGCCGTACGGCTCCATCAGGATCTGTTGCGGTCGCGCGCGGAGGTGGTCGCGCTGCGGGAGGACGAGCGTCGACGGCTGCGTCGGGACCTGCACGACGGCCTCGGGCCGGCGCTGGCGGCGATCGGCCTCAAGGCCGGGCTGGCCCGGCGGGAGGTGGACGACAGCTCGGCGGCCTACCTGCTGCTGGGGGAGATCGACGCCGAGGTGAAGGTCGGACTCGGCGGCATCCGCCGGCTGGTGGAAGGACTGCGACCGCCCGCCCTGGATGAGCTCGGACTGATCGGGGCACTGCGGTCCCGGGCGGCGTCGCTGGCGGGCGACCTCGCCGTCGTGGTCGAGGGTGCGGTCCCGGACGCCCTGCCGGCGGCGGTGGAGACGGCGGCCTACCGGATCGCCGTCGAGGCCATGACGAATGCCGCTCGGCACAGTGCCGGCTCCCACTGCCACGTGGAGGTCGGCACGGAACCTGGCACCCTGGTGGTCGTCGTCTCCGACGACGGCGGCGGCCTGGATCCGCGGCGTCGAGCGGGCGTGGGGCTGCGATCGATGCAGGAGCGCGCGACGGAGCTGGGTGGAACACTGTCGGTACGACCGAGCGGTGCCGACTCCGCTTCCGGCACGGTCGTGACGGCCCGGTTGCCGCTGACCCTGGGGAGAACTGATGGTCACCCTGATCCTCGCTGACGACCACCCGGTGTTCTCCGCCGGCCTGCGGGCGGTCTTCGACGCCGAGCCGGACTTCGACGTACGCGCCGTCGTCGGAACCGGCCTGGCGGCGGTCGAAGCGGCGGTGGAGCACCGTCCAGACGTCGCCGTCCTCGACATCGCGATGCCCGATGGCGACGGGTTGTCGGTCTGTGCCGAGCTGCGGACCCGCGGACTGGCGACCCGGGCCCTGATGCTGACCATGTACGACGACGACGAGAACGTGCTGGCCGCCTTGCGGGCCGGCGCCTACGGTTACACCCTGAAGGGTGCCGGACCGGACGAGCTCGTCGCCGCCGTCCGGGCCGTGGCCCGGGGCGAGGCCCTGTTCGGAGCCGGGATCGCCGCCCGGATGCTCGACGTCTTCGGCCGGTCGGCCAGCGTGACCCCGTTCCCGCAGCTGACCGAGCGCGAGGCGGAGGTGCTCGGCCTGCTGGCCACCGGCGTGGACAACGCGGTGGTCGCTCGCCGGCTGGGCGTCAGTGGCAAGACCGTCCGCAACCACGTGTCCAACATCATCGCCAAGCTGCACGTGTCCGATCGGTCGGCCGCCATCCTGCGGGCCCGGGACGCGGGACTGGGCGGCGGCTGACGGCACCCGAGGGTTGTCCGGGCCGACCGGCGGGGGCTACCGTCGATCCCGGCGAGCAGGGCGCCACCGGTCCGCGGACAGGGCACAGCCCACCTGAGCACGATCACGCTGGTGCCATCCACCTCTTTCGCCCCGACGGCGCGGACATCGGGACAGTGCGAAGGAGGCCCCTGTGCCCACGACGACCCCGTCCGACCGCTCCCGCTCCGACGACCACCCGCCGGCCCGCTGGCGGCTGCCCGATCGGCCGGATCTCGAGCATCTGCGCCAGCAGGCCAAGAAGCTGCGCCGCCGGGCTGCGGCTGGAGACGCGGACGCTCTGGAGCTGGTCACCACCTACGACCCCGGCGACGAGCCGGTCACGCTGTCACGAGCCCAACGGGTGCTGGCCCGCGCATACGGGTTCGCCGGCTGGTCCCGACTCCGTGACCATCTGACCGTGTTGGCGGTCTGGGGTCGCGAGATGGCCGCGACCGACGAGGCCGACGACCGCGTCGACGCCTTCCTCCGGCTGGCCTGCCTGAGCTACACCGATCCGTACGTCGCGGGTGGGGCCGTCGAGATCCTCCGGCGCGAGCCCGGTCTCGCGACGGCGACCGCAGCGACGATGGCGGTGTGCGGGGAGTCGGTGACGCTCCGTGGCCTGTTCGACCACGATCCGGCCGCGGTCGAACAGTCGTCCGGCCCGCACGACTGGCCGCCACTGCTGTATCTCTGCTACGCCCGGCTCGGCCTCGGCGACCCGGTTGCCACCCTTCGGGTGCTGCTCGGTGCCGGCGCCGACCCGAACGCGGGCTTCCTGTGGCAGCGGTTCCCGTCGCCGTTCACGGCCGTGACGGGGGTGCTGGGCGGCGGCGAGCGAGACGAGCCCGCCCATCCTGAGGCCGTGACGCTGGCGACGATGCTGCTGGATGCCGGCGCCGACCCGAACGACAACCAGGCGTTCTACAACCGGCAGTTCCGTCCCGAGGACTCTCACCTGCCCCCGTTGCTGGAGCACGGCGCCGGGCATCCCCACCGTTCGCCCTGGCGGGACCGTCTCGGTGACAGCTACCCGATGCCGGAGGAGATGGTGGGCGAACACCTGCGTACCGCGGCCGAGCACGGCTTCACCGCTCGGGTACGCCTGCTGCTGGCGTACGGCGTCGACCCGAACACCCGCGGCTATCACCCCGTGCTCGGTGACCAGACGGCGTACGAGATCGCGGTCCGCAACGGGCACCGTGACGCCGCCGGCCTGCTGGCGGCTGCTGGGGGTCGCAGCGACCGGATCAGCGAGCCGGACCTGCTGGTGTCGGCGGCGCTGGCCGGCGATGCCGAAGGAGTCGCGCGGTGGCGCGGACACGCGGCGGGCCTGCTGACGCAGCGCCCGGACGCGCTCCGACTGGCCGGCGAGCTGCACGGCGTCGAGGCGGTCCGGCAGCTTCTCGACCTCGGCTACGGGATCGATGCCGCCGGGCCCGATGGTCGGACCGCACTGCACGAGGCGGCGCTGCGGGGCGACGAGGAGCTGGTGGGCTGGTTGCTCGACCAGGGCGCCGACCCGGGTGTCCGGGATCGGGACTTCAGCGGTACGCCCGCGGACTGGGCCGCGCACAGCGGGCACCTCGACCTGGCCGTTCGGCTCCGAGCCTCGGCGGCGCCCAGCTCCTGAGACTTATTGACTTTCGATAGATCCGCAATGATTATCGATGGATGACGATGACCTCTCGCGCCGTGGTGGTGCTCCGGATCCTGGTGATCCTGTTGTTCCTCGGACTCCTGGTCGGGCAGACGCTCTCGATCCCGGGACAGCTGGAGGGGGTCGAGGACGGAGCGGGGTGAGCCCGACCCGTCGGCCAGGGCCGGGCCGGCTCGCCCGCGAGGCCACCCGGGCCCTTCGCGGCTCCCGCCGAGCTGCCGGTCAGCTGCTGCGGTTCGGCTGGATCGAGTTGCAGTGCTGCCTGTTCGCGGTGGCCGTCTTCGTCGGTCTGGCGCTGAGCAGGTCGGTCCCGCTGCCGATCGCCCGCTACGACGCGCTGCTGGCGTACGCCCTGGTGGTGACGGCGGTGTTCTTCGTCTCGAGACTGGAGACAGCCCGCGAGGTGGCGGTGATTCTCGCGTTCCACCTGGTCGGACTGGCCCTCGAGCTGTTCAAGGTGCGGGTCGGCTCCTGGTCCTATCCCGAGGACGCCTGGACGAAGGTCGCCGGCGTACCCCTCTACGCGGGCTTCATGTACGCCGCCGTCGGGTCCTACATCTGCCAGGCCTTCCGCCGGTTCGACCTCCGGGTCAACCGGTTCCCGTGGCTGCCGGCGGTGGTCCTCGCGGCGATGGCGTACGCGAACTTCTTCACCCATCACTACCTGCCGGACCTGCGCCGGCTGGTCGCGGTCGGCTTCGTGGTGGCGCTGTGGCGCAGCCGCGTCTGGTTCACCGTCGGCTCCCGCCGCTACGCGATGCCGCTGAGCCTGTCCTTCGTGCTGATCGGCTTCTTCCTGTGGGTGGCCGAGAACGGCGCGACCTGGCTCGGCGCCTGGCAGTATCCGGACCAAGCAGACTTCTGGCGGCTGGTGCACGTCGGCAAGTGGGGGTCGTGGGCGCTGTTGGTCAGCCTCAGCTTCGTGCTGGTGGCCGCGGTCAAGCGCTGGGAGGGCACCTTCTACGGCGAGCTCGGCGCGATCCCCGCCGTCACGCCTGCCGCGCCACCACCCGAGGGTCCAGACAACGACTGCGCGGGTGCTGCACCACGAGCGGAGTCGATCAGCGGATCAGGGTGAGGGGGGAGTCGAGCTCCGACTGCCGGCCCAGGTCGCGGGCGATCCGGGCGCTCATCACGACCGCGAACAGCCCGAAGATCCACCACTGGGCGGCGTACGCCCCATTGCGCAACCGACCTTGACCCTCGGGCAGCAGCAGCGGCGCCGCCGGTAGCCCGCCGGCCCGCGCATCGGCCTCCGACAGCACCACGAACCCGTCGACCATCGGAGGCGGCCAGGTCTGCGCGAGCAGCGGCACCCGCACCGACGGCAGGACGGCGCCGTCGGAGGTGGTGGGCCCGTCGGCGGCTTCCTCCGACGGCAGCAGCACCCCCGTCACGGTGACCTCGCCGGTGGGCGGGGCCGGGGGAGCGGTGCTCGCCTCGGGGACCAGACCACGCACCACGGCCACCGTGGAACCATCGGCCTGACGCAGCCCGGTCACCACGCGCAGCTGTCCGAGCGTGTCGGCCGGTCCCGTGCTCTCGGCCGGGACGAGAACCTGCAACGTCGGGTCGTACCGGCCACTGACCTGCACCGACAGGCCGTAGCCGTCGGTCACCCGGGTGGCGGCCGGGGCGACGCTGGCCAGCGGCACCGGCGGCTGGCTGGCCCGACTGGCCGAGGCCTCGGCTCCCTGGCGGGCGTAGACCTGCAGCTGCCAGATCCCCAGCAGGGCCATCCCGCCGGCCAGCACGCAGCCCAGGGTGATGATGCCGATCTGCTTCAGCAGGGTCATCGAGGCGGTCGTCCCACGTCCGACACCACACTCACCCGACGGGCTCGACCGCTATCCGGCCACCGCGGCGGGCGGCGACACGGACCAGATCGGCGCACATCTTGCCCAGGCTCCAGCCGGCGGCCTCGACCGCCAGCGGGACGGCCGAGGTCTCGGTCATTCCTGGGGCGACGTTGACCTCGAGGAACGTCGGCCGGCCGTCGGGGGTGATGATCAGGTCGGTCCGCGACAGGTCCCGCAGCCCCAGCACGTCGTGCACCGTGAGTGCCAAGCTCGCGCAGGCCTCGGCGAGTGACGCCTCGATCTCGGCCGGGCAGAGGAACCGGGTGGCGCCCGCGGTGTAGCGCGACGTGTAGTCGTACACGCCGGACTCCGGGCGGATCTCCACCGCCGGCAGGGCGGCCGGGCCCTCGCCGCGATCGGCCACGGTGACCGTGACCTCGGTGCCCTCGACGAACTGCTCGATCACGGCCACCGGCCCGTAGGCGTACGCGCCCACCATGGCTGAGGGCAGCTCCTCGGGACGGCTGACCTTGCTGGCCCCCAGAGCCGAGCCGCCCCGCGACGGTTTCACCATCATCGGGAACCCGATCTGGTCGGCCAGCGACGCCATCAGCGCCTGCGCCCCCAGCTCGCGGAAGATCTCGTGTGGTAGTGCCACCTGGGTCGGGGTGGCGATGCCGGCGTCGGACACCACGGTGGTGGCGATCGACTTGTCGAACGCCACCCGGCAGGCCGAACCGATCGAGCCGACGAACGGAACCCCCCACAGGGCCAGCACCTCGCGCAGCGCCCCGTCCTCGCCCGCCTCGCCGTGCAGCACCGGGAAGACGACCGCCCCGGGCAGGGAGCCCAGCAGTGTGACCAGGGAGGAGTCGACGTCGGACTCCACCACCTCGACCCCGCGGGACCGCAGGGCCAGCGCCACCCGACGCCCGGACCTCAGGGACACGTCACGCTCATGGGACAGACCGCCGGACAGCACGACGACCGTCTCGGTGCTGGTGTCAGACACGCTCACGGGGTTGGACTCTCCTGGGGTCGGGGTGGCATCGCTCATCGCTGGTTCGCCCCCGGCGACTCGTACAGCCGATCACCCTGGGGGCCGGGACCGTCGACCGCGGTGCCGAACGTGGCCAGCACGTCGGCCTCGTACTGCATCACCTCACCCAGCCGCCGGGTGCCCTCGATGATCCGCTCGGGCGTCGGGAAGCAGTACGACAGCCGCAGGTGTCGACTGCCCAGCCCGTCGGCGTAGAAGCCGGTGCCGGGCACGTACGCCACCCGGGCGGTCACCGCGCGCGGCAGCATGGCGTGGGAGTCCAGCCCGGGGGGCAGGGTGAGCCAGACGAAGAAGCCGCCGGAGGGCACCGTCCAGGAGGTGCCGACCGGCATGTGGTCGGCGAGCCCGGCCAGCAGCGCGTCGCGCCGCTCCCGGTACATCTCGCGGAAGATCTTGATCTGGCCGCGCCAGTCGTGGTTGTGCAGGTACGACGCCACGGCGAACTGGGAGAACGTCGGCGGACACAGCGTCGCCGACTCCTGGGCCAGCACCAGCTTCTCCCGGACGGCGTGCGGGGCGAGCACCCACCCGACCCGGAACCCGGGCGCGAAGGTCTTCGAGAACGACCCGAGGTAGACCACCCGCTCGGCGTCCATCGACCGCATCGCCGGCACCGGGTCGCCGTCGAAGCCGAGCAGCCCGTACGGGTTGTCCTCCACCACCAGCAGGTCGGCCCGCTGGGCGACCTCCAGCACCTGGGTCCGGCGCTCCAGCGTCTGGGAGACCCCGGCCGGGTTGTGGAAGTTCGGGATCGTGTACAAGAACTTGGCCTTCTTGCCGGCCGCCTGCAGCGCGGCCACCGCCTCGCCGAGGGCAACCGGGTCGAGACCGTGCTCGTCCATGGCGACGTGCACGACCTCGCACTGGTACGCCCGGAAGACACCGAGCGCGCCGACGTAGCTGGGGGCCTCGCACAGCACCACGTCGCCGGGATCGCAGAACAGCCGGGTGACCAGGTCGAGACCCTGTTGGGAGCCGACCGTGACCGTGACGTCGTCGGGGTGGGCGGTGATGCCCTCGAGCTTCATCACCTCGCAGATCGCCTCCCGCAGCACCGGCTCACCCTGACCGGAGCCGTACTGCATCGCGCGACGTCCGTCGCTGACCACGAGATCGTGCAGCGCACCGCCGACCACGTCCAGCGGCAGGTCGGAGATGTTGGGCATACCGCCCGCGAGTGAGACGACCTCGGGCCGGTTGGCCACGGCGAACAGGGCCCGGATGACCGAGGCCGTCATACCGTGGGTGCGGGCGGCGTACCGGTCGACGTAGCTGTCCAGGCGGGTGTCGCGGCGCTGCAGTCGCTCCAACCCCGCGGCGTACACCGTGGCCGACTCGCCGACCGGGTCGCGGGGGAGTGCAACTGCGTCCTGGGGCAGTCCGCCCGCGTCGGGCGACGCGTCTCCTCCGCGACTCAGCTCAGGCTCGTGGTCACTCACCCCCCAAGGGTGCCTCATCGCCGACGGAGGCGCATGTGGTGACCAGTGGTCGACCGACCTACCATGTGGAGCATGCGTGCGAGCGCGGTCCCCTCGTTGTCAGATCCTGCGGTTGCGGCCAGGACCTCCCGGCTCTCCCGACCGGTCGTGTGGCTGCTGTGGCTGCTTGCCGCCCTGGCCGGCAGCGTGGTGCTCGGATTTCTCGCCGGACTGGCTCGGCCGCGCGAGCCCGATCCCTGGGCGTCCGTCCCGCCACCCGTCCCGCCGGCTGGTCCACCGCCGCCGACCGACGACCGACCCGAGCCCGCCACGACGACGCCGTCGGCTCCGATCCCGCCTACCGCGGAGGATGACTGACCATGTCTCGCCGCCTGCGCCCGATGACTGTGGCCGACCTGGGCCTGCTGCCCGATCCGTGCGCACGCTGCACCTTCTGGGAGGTCAGCCTGCTCGATCTGGCCGCCCCCGATCTGCATCGGAACCGGGCCGAGGTGAAACGTGAGTGGGCCGAGGCGGTGACCCGCCGCTGGGGGTACTGCGGGGTGCTCGCCGCCGACGGCGACGAGCTGATCGGCTACGTCACGATGGCGCCGGCAGGACTGGTGCCCCGACTCAGCGCCCTGGCCAGCAACCCGGTGAACCCGGACGCCGCCCTGCTGCTGAGCGTCCGGATCGAGGAGGCGCATCGGGGTCGGGGAGTGGGCCGTCAGCTGGTGCAGGCGGCGGCCGGGCTGATGGTGCGACGCGACATCCGTGCCATCGAGGCCATCGGCAGCTATCGCGAGGGACCGTCCTGCATCGCGCCGGCCGGGTTCCTGGAGCGGGTCGGCTTCTCGGTGATCAGGCCGCACCCGGTCACCCCCCGACTGCGGATGGATCTGCAGGCCACCGCTCGCTGGTTGCCGGATCTCGGGGCCGCCTGGACCCGACTGACCGGCTTGATGCCCCAACCGGTGCCGGGACCCGAGCCGGCCCATCGACAGGCCGCTACCGGACCGGCTCGTCGCGCCGGAGCGATCACGTGAACGGCGGGGCGGGCCGCTGCCCGGCCCCGGTGGAGGAGATCGGATGAGCGACGCGGTCCGTCGAGTCAGTCTGGAACGCACCAGCCGCGGGCGCCTGCTCGCCCGGAACGAACGGGGTGCCACCGTGGCAGTCGGGATGGGGGAGGACAGCGACTTCACCCCGGTCGAGCTGCTGCTCGTCGCCATCGCCGGCTGCACGGCGATCGACGTGGACCTGATCACCGGCAGGCGGAGCGCACCGGAAGAGTTCGCCCTGGACGCCTCCGGCGTGAAGACTCGGGATCAGCACGGCAGCCGGCTGGTCGACCTGGCTGTCGACTTCCAGGTCCGCTTCCCCGACACCGAGGGGGGCAGAGCCGCCGAAGCCGTGCTGCATCGCGCGATCACGGCCTCCCACGATCGGCTCTGCACCGTCACCCGCACGGTCGAGGTCGGCAGCCCGGTCATCGCCTCGCTCCGGGGCACGCAGGTCGCCGGCCCACCGCCCGGTCCGGACGCCGTCCCCGACTGAGGAGTCGGCGGGCCCGAGAACCGGGTGGTGGCGGCCGTACCGGACGCGATTGACTGGCCCGGTGACCACCGCACACCGTCATCGTCCGCAGCCGGTCCTGACCGATGTCACCGAGGAGACCAGCAAGGACTATCTGGCCGCCGTCGCCCGCGGCTTCCACGAAGAGCTCGACGAGCAGCACTGGGACTTCGATCGACGCCTGTTCGAGTTTGACCGGTGCTTCGGGTTCACCGCCGGCGACCGCTGGGTCGCGACCTGTGGCGCCTTCACCCGGATCATGACGACCCCCGGCGGCTCGGTGCCTATCGGGGCCGTCACGATCGTCACCGTGGCCCCCACCCACCGCAGACAGGGGCTGTTGACGGTGATGATGCGCCACCAGCTCGCCGACCTGCACCGTCGCAAGGAGCCGGTGGCGCTGCTGTGGGCCTCGGAGTCGGCGATCTACGGACGGTTCGGGTACGGCAGCGCCGTGCCGCGTCTCTGGGTCAGCGGGCGGACGGTGGACACCGCCTTCCTGCCCTCGGTCGATCTCGGCGCCGGCTGGGTCGAGGAGGTGACCAAGGAGGAGTACGGCACAGTCGTCCCCGCGCTGCACGCCCGACTCCTCCCCGACCGTCCGGGCGCCCTCGACCGCCCCGCCGTGTTCTGGGAACGCGAGCTGCTCGATCGGCCGGAGGACCGGAAGGGGGCGGCCCCGGTGCGCTACGTGCTGCACTTCAGCGGCTCCGGCGAGCTGGACGGGTTCGCGCGGTTCAAGGTCTCCGCCCCCTGGAGCGGCGACCTGCCCGACGGGGAGGTCGAGATCACCGAGATCGACGCCGTCGACGCGCAGGCCCGGGCCGGTCTGTGGCGGTTCCTGTTCGACCTCGACCTGGTCAGACGCTTCACCTCGCACGGAGTCGCGGTCGACGAGCCGTTGCGCCACCTGCTCGCGAATCCGCGGATCCTGACGACCACGCTGACCGACAGCACGTACGTCCGCATCGTCGACGTGGCGAAGGCGCTGGCCAGCCGCCGGTACGGGGCGGACCTGGATGTGGTCGTGCAGATCGGCGACCACCTCCTGGAGCACAACGACGGCACGTTCCGGATCCAGGCCGAGGCCGGCGGCGAGGGCGCCCGGGTGACCAAGGCCGGACGTCGCCGACCTGACCTGAGCCTGGGCATCCGCGAGCTGGGGTCCATCTACCTGGGGGGCACACCGCTGACGTCGCTGCACCGGGCGGGTCTGGTCGCGGAGCGAACGCCCGGTGCCGTGGCGGCGATGACGATGGCCTTCGACTGGCCGCAGCGGCCGTACTGCCAGGACGGTTTCTGAGTCACGGGCGGGCGGTCAGGGGCGGTGACGGTGGCGTACGACGGCCGCCGTGACCGCTCCGGCGGCCGCGGCGACGGTGCCACCCGCGATCAACCAGCGGTTGAGGCGGCGATGGGCGACCGGTGAGACCGCCGCTCCCGGGTCGGCGAGATAGACCCGGCCGGCGTCTCCGTCCACGGTGACCTGCTGACCGCTGACGATCCGGCGGGTGGCGACAGCGGTGCCGAGCACGGCCGGGATGCCGTACTCGCGAGCCACGATCGAGCTGTGACTGAGCGGCCCGCCGATATCGGTGACCACGGCCCCGGCACGGGCGAACAGCGAGGTCCAGGCGGGCGTCGTGATCGAGGCGACCAGCACCTCCCCCGGTCCCAGCTGCGCGAAGTCAGCCGGGCCGGACAGCACCCGGGCGGTCCCGGTGACCCGGCCCGCGCTGGCGCCGCTCCCGGTCAGCACGTCACCGGTCTGATCGGCCGTGGTCGCTGGCATCATCGCGCCCAGCCGATCCAGCCAGGTCCCCGCGGGCAGCACCTGCGGGGGCGTCGCTCGGCGCTGACCGCGCCAGAGCTGTCGGCGCTGCTCGACCAGGGGCCGCAGATCGCGCCGGCTCATCAGGGCGGCCTCGATCTCCTGGCGGTGGCACCAGTAGACGTCGTCGGGGCGCTCGACGGCATCCGCCGCCACGAGCCGGCCACCCAGCTCCGCCAGCATCCGGCGGAGCTGCGGCCAGGCCAGGCCCACGTCGGCGAGCGCATCCTCGCGGATCGGGGCGATGGCCTGGGCCCGCCGGAGGAGTGCGTCGAAGGTGCTGCGCCGGAGCGGGTCCAGCCGCCGCCGGATCACCACCGTGGCCGCGTCGCGCTTCTGCTGCAGTCGCCGCTGGCGCTCGTACGGGTCGCCGAACTGGTCACGGAGGTAGAGCCGGATCACGTCGACCAGGGGGGCCGGATCGTCGGCCGGCACGGGGTTGGCGAAGTCGAGGTTGTAGACGGCGTGCCCGTACGCGTCCAGGTGCTGCCCGAACCGGGCCACGAACTCCTCGGCCCCGGGGATCGCCGCCGCCGAGGTGAGGGCACCGGAGCCACCCAGCCCGAGCTCGGCCGCGACGTCGGCCGCCGACGTCACGGTGAGCCAGTCGGCGAGCTCGGGTCGTTCGCGGACCCAGCGAGCCAGGTCCCACAGCGACCGCTCCGCCCGGATCGGCTCGCTGTCGTAGCCGAGCAGCAGGGCCGACGCCGGCGGATCGCCGTCACGCCGGACGAAGGCGTCGTAGTAGCCGGTCAGCAGGATCTCGCTGGTCGCGGCGATCGGGATGATGGTCTGCACCGAGGTGTAGTAGGTGGCCCCTGCCTCCACCAGATCGGCCACCCCGTCCAGCAGCTCGACGGCCGCCAGGTCGGTCAGGATCTGAGGCCGCCAGTGGTCGACGGCCGCCTGGTAGGCCGGGCGGGACAGCGTCTCCCAGCGTTCCCGGCCACCGACACCGCGCTTGCCGTACGCGCCTCGGAAGGCCATGGGGGTGCTGCGCAGCATCCGCGCCATGGCGGCGTAGTCGTAGCGGTAGTAGGCGTAGCCGTTGATGGTGGGCAGCCCCACGTCACCGGGTCGGACGGCGCCGCGTCCCAGGATCTCGTTCATCAGGGCGGAGATGGAGCGGGTCACCGCGCCGTCGATGACCTCGGCGAACAGCGGGGTCAGCGGGTCCGGCAGCTGCTCGACGATGCTCGCCCGGACGTACATCGAGTGGTCGATCGGCACGTCCCACTCGGTCGGCACCGCCCCGACCGGCTCGGGGAGCGCGGTGATCGGCCGGGACTGCACGATCCGCAGCTCGCCGGTGCCGTCGCGCACCCACTCGATGTCCTGGGGTGCCCCGAAGTGGTCCGCGATCCGACGACCCAGCCCGGCCAGCTCGCGGGCCGCCGCGTCGTCCAGGACCGGAGCCCGGCGCTGCTCGGGGGGCACCCCGGCCTCCGTGGTGCCCGTGCCGGTGCGGACGGTCTGGACGGCCTTGTCCGCGATCCGGCGATCGGTCACGGTCAGCCCGGGACCCACCAGGGTCAACTGGTCGGTGTTCACCAGGCCGCCGACGACCGCCTCGCCGAGTCCCCAGGCCGCACTGATCAGGACGGTGTCGCGGCGCCCGGTGCCCGGGTCGGCGGTGAACATGACGCCCGCCGACACCGCGTCGACCAGCTCCTGGACGACGACGGCGAGGCTGACCTCGGCGGGCTCGATGCCCTGCCGAGCGCGGTAGGCCATGGCCCGCGCGGTCCACAGTGAGGCCCAACAGCGGCGTACGGCATGCAGCACCGCGTCGGTGCCGCTGACGTTGAGGTAGGTGTCCTGCTGGCCGGCGAAGCTCGCCCCTTCGAGGTCCTCGGCGGTTGCGGAGGACCGTACGGCCACGGCCGGCTCACCCAGGTCGCGATAGGCGCCGGTGATCGCCGCCACCAGAGGGTCGGGCACGCTGCCGGCCGCGAACAGACCGGCGATCGCGCGGGCAGCCGCCTCGTACGCACTCGCATCGGCGGCGTCGACGACCGGAACCAGCGCGACGATCCGGTCACCGAGGTCGTTGGCCGCGACGAACTCGCGATAGGCGGTCGTGGTCACCACGAAGCCCGGCGGGACGGGCAGCCCCGCGCGCACCAGCTCGCCGAGGTTCGCCGCCTTGCCGCCGGCCGCCGACACGTCGTGCCGGCCGAACCCGGCCAGCCCAACCACCACCCGACGCGGACCGGAGTCCCCGGTCGGGATGTCGATCTCGTCCGCCACCACGTCGTCTGAATCTACGCCCCCGGCGGAAGCGCGGCATCGCAGACCACGAGGTCAGCCGGTCACGATCAGAGGTACTCCTCGATCGCCTTCAGCAGGACGGACTTCGGCTTGGCGCCCTTGAACGCCTTGACCAGCTCGCCCCCGACGTACACCTGGATCGTCGGCAGACCGAGCACGTGGTTGTTGGCGGGCGTCACCGGGTTGGTGTTGGTGTCCATCTTGACGAACGTGACCTTGTCCCCATGGGTGTTGGCCAGCTCCTCGATGATCGGGGCGACCTGCTTGCACGGGCCGCACCAATCGGCCCAGTAGTCGACCAGGACCGGCTTGTCGGACTTCAGGACGACCTCGTCGAAGGTCGCGTCGGTGACCTCGTTGACTGTGCTCATGGGTGCTCCTACCTGTGCGGCGGTGTGGTGTGCGGCGGTGTGGTGTGTCGGTGGTGCGGCGGATTCAGACGGTGACGGTGTCGGCCAGGGCAGCGACGTAGTCGACCGTGTCGTGCAGGTCGGCCAGGTACTTCTCGGCGTCGAGGGCCGCGGCGCACCCGCTGCCGGCGGCGGTGATGGCCTGCCGGTAGGTGTGGTCGACCAGGTCGCCACAGGCGAAGACGCCCGGCAGGTTGGTCCGGGTGCTCTTCGCGTCGGTCAGCACGTAGCCCTCGGCGTCGGTGTCGACCTGGTGCCGGAGGAGCTCCGAGCGGGGGTCGTGCCCGATGGCGATGAACAGACCCTGGACGGCGAGCTGACGCTCCTCGCCGGTCTCCGTGTCGGTCAGGGTGATCGACTCCAGCGACTTCGCCCCGTGCAGCTCGGTCACCGCGCTGTTCCAGGCGAAGGAGATCTTGGGGTCGTTCTCCGCTCGGGAGGCCATGATCTTGCTGGCTCGCAGGTGGTCGCGGCGGTGGATGATCGTCACCGACCTGGCGAACCGGCTGAGGAAGGTGGCCTCCTCCATCGCGGAGTCGCCGCCGCCCACCACGGCGATGTCCTTGTCGCGGAAGAAGAAGCCGTCGCAGGTGGCGCACCAGGAGACACCGTGACCGGACAGGCGGTCCTCGTCGGCGATGCCGAGCTTGCGGTAGGCCGACCCGGTGGCCAGGATCACCGTGCGGGCCGCGAACGTCTTCCCGTAGCCGTCGGTGACGGTCTTGATCGGTCCGGTCAGGTCCATCTCGGTGATGTCCTCGGTGACCAGCTCGGCGCCGAAGCGCTCGGCCTGGGCCCGCATGTTCTCCATCAGCTCCGGGCCCATGATGCCGTCGCGGAAACCTGGGAAGTTCTCCACGTCGGTGGTGTTCATCAGCGCACCACCCGCGGTGATGGAACCCTCGAAGACGAGCGGCTTCAGGTCGGCGCGGGCCGCGTAGACGGCGGCGGTGTAGCCGGCCGGTCCGCTGCCGACGATGATGACGTCGCGAACGTCGGTGGGGGTGTGGGTCATCCGTCCTGCTCTCGAATCTCGTGGCTCAGACTGCGTCCGGACGTGGCCCGCCGTGCCGGTGCTGGCACCCTACAGCGGTATCTCGTCCCTACAGACCGCCCAACGTGGGGCGACGGTCGGCTATTCCGGGCGCTGCCCGGCGTGGCTCTCAGCCCGGTCGGTAGCTGTCTGCCCGGTGGCCGACGTGGATGACCAGGATGACGAGCCGCTCCTCGACGATGTCGTAGCGGATCCGGTACGGCCCGCGGCGAGCACTCCACAGACCCGTCAACTCACGCCGGCGCGGCTTGCCGACCCGATGCGGCTTGCGGGCCAGATCGCCGTGGACGAACTCGCCTGAACAAGGCTGCCGTCAGTTGGTCGTGGCCGACTAACCGGTCAGGGCGACCCGCTCGCCGGCGGTCGGTGTCTCCCCGCAGCCCGTCACCAGCGTCGCGTACGTCCGCCCGCTCGCCCGCGTGTACACGAGGTAGTTCTCCTCGCCGGCGACGTAGACCGGGGTGATCCCCGTGATCCGCCCGCTGGTCACCTCGCGGGCACATCGCCAGGCCGCGGAGAACAGGTGCGGATCCAGCTCACGGTCCTGGGCGAGGCTCTTGGCCTGGTCGGCGAGGGTGGCCGGCTGCACCTGGGTCGGCGAGACGGCCGACGGCTCGTTGAGTCCGGCCCCGGCGCTGAGCACGTAGCCGCCGAAGCCCACGACCGCCGCGGCGACGGCGGCGGCGGCCATCAGCCGAACCACGCCGGTCTGCTTCGCGTAGCCGGCCGTCACCCCCGCCTTCAGCGGTGCCGACCGGCGGAACGGCGTGACCGTGCCGGCCTCGTTGGAGAGCACCCGGTCCAGTCGGGCCGCCACGGTGACCGGCATGGTCACCGGCGGCAGGTCGGCCAGCTGCCCGCTGATCACGTCCAGCTCGGCGCTCAGCTGCGCCAGTCCCGTCCGACAGGACTCGCACGTCGCCAGGTGCGCCTCGGCCGCGACCGACGTCTCGCTCGCCATCTCGCCGACGGCGAGATCGGCGAGCTCGTCGAGCGCCAGGTGGTCGAGCGCAAGATGGTCGGGCATCGGGGTTTCCTGGTCGGTCGGCGACCCCGGCTCCGAGGTGGTCGAAGCGGGTTCGTCGGGGGACGGCGGTGGGGTGGTCATTCGACCAGTCCCCGGGTCTGCAGCACTTCGAGCGTACGACGCGATCGCTTGTCCAGGCTCGCGTTCGGCGCCTGCGTCAGTATCCACGTGAACAGGGTCGAGGTCCCGCGCAGCAGGTGCGCCGTCGGCACGGTCACCCGGGCCAGCTCACCGCCCCGGTCCACCTCGAGCCGGTACGACGGACCGGCCGGGGTCGGCAGCTCCCTGACCGCCCGCACCTGCGACGCCTCGACCCGCTCGTAGTCCCGCCAGCGGCGAGTGGTCAGCACCGGGCCCTCGACCAGCAGGTAGGACCGGGTCCGCAACCACACCACGCCGCAGTAGGCCGCCCAGCACAGCACCAGGACCACCGCGGCCGACACCCAACCGACCGCCTGACCGCGGGCCAGGATGCCGAGACAGGCGACCAGACCCACGCTGGCGAACACCAGCGGGGCCCGCCAGTTGTAGGACAGCGGCAACGGCTGCGCCATCAGGGCGCACCTCCCCGGTCCCGCAGCAGCAGCGCCAACCGGGCGCGGCCACGGGCACAGCGGCTCTTCACCGTCCCGACGGGCACCTCCAGGATGGCCGCAGCCTCCTCCACCGGATAGCCCTCGACGTCGACCAGCACCAGGGCGGCCCGTTGATCGTCGTTCAGCTGGGCCAGCGCCGCCGTCACGACGTCGCGCAGAGCCTGCTGCTCCACCGGGTCCGGTGCCGACTCCGCCACCAGCTCGGCGGTTCGGTCGGGGTCGTCGGGCAGCGGGTGCTCGGCCTGGCGACGTCGTTGCTTGCGGAGCCGGTCGAGGCAGGCATTGACCACGATCCGGTGCAGCCAGGTGCTCACCTGGGCCTCGCCCCGGAAGCCGGCGGCACGCCGGAAGGCGGCCAGGTAGGCGTCCTGCAACGCGTCGGCGGCGTCGTGCGGGTTGCGCATCATCCGCAGGGCGACGGCCCACAGACGGTGTTGGTGACGGTGCACCAAGGTGGCGAAGGCATTCGGGTCACCCGCGAGATGCGCGGCGAGCAGGTCCCTGTCACCGTCGGAGGCTCCCGCCGGCCCAGGGGAAGTGACGGTCGGGAGCGGGGCGATCGGCCGGGCGACGTCCGGAGGGCTCGTGGGAGCACCGGCGCCACCCCGCACCAACTACACCACCCCGACCTCATAGATTCCGCCCCGGTAGCCGCCGCCCTCCTTCGGCAAGGAGGTCAGATAGACCAGGACGAACCTCGTGGTCACCGGGTCCTGCAGGCTGATCGTCGCCGACGACCCGGCCTTGGCCTGCTTGCCCACGGTACGCCACTGACTGTCGGACTTGATCGGTGGTTTGGTCACCGACGCGGGGTCCGTCTTGGGCACCCGGATCTCGAGATTCGTGCCGTTGCCACTGAGCCGCAGGTTCACGCCGTTCACCGGAACCGGCTCGCCGAGGTCGACGATCAGTCCGACACCGCGCTTCAGGCCACCGAGCTTCGGGTTGCCCAGGTACTTCACGGTTCGCCAGCGCGTCTCCGGGTTGCCGTCGATGGCGAGCTTGGCCTCGCCGTTGTTCTCGTCGTTGGGCGGATCACCCTGCGGATCGAAGGTGCGGACGCCCGCGATCTGCAGGGGTCCCGCGACCGGCCCGCTGCTCGGTTGTCCGGCCGACTCCTGCTGACCGGGCGGGCTGCTGCCCTCGCGCTGGTTGAGGATCACGGCCGAGCCGATGCCGGTGGCGAGCAGCAGCAGACCCATCGCGGCCACGAGCGCCAGCCAGCGCCGAGGTCGACCCGGTACCGGCTTGCTCCCCGCCCGACGCTGGGGTCGGTTGGGTGGCGGCGGGGTCGGTTGACGGATCAGGGTGACCCGCACCGAGTCCTCGCTCTCCCCGTGGGACGGGCTGAGCGCCGATCGGGTGATCGGGGAGGTGCTGGATCCGGCCGAGCGAGCGTGCAGCGGGATCGTGATCGGCGGCGTGGAGGTGACCTTCGGTATCGGTTGCCGCAGCCGGCGCTCGAGATCGGCGGAGGCGTCGGCGGACCCGAGCACCTTGGTCAAGGCGTTGACGACCTCGTTGGCCGAGGCCAGCCGGACGGCGCGATGCCGGGGCGGGTCGCCCAGGATCTGGTCGCAGACCACATCCAGCGCAGGTGACACCCCGGCCCTGACCTGCCGCGGACTCATCAGATGGCGCCCGGCCACCGGCGCCGCGGGCAGGCTGAAGGCAGGGCCGCCCGGCCAACGGGAGACCAGGCACGCATACAGCAGACGACCCAGATCGACCACGTCAGCCTGCTCGGGACCGAGGTGGGGGGCACGCGGCAGGGCGTTGCCGGGCGCCGGCCGCAGCGCGGCCTCGATCAGCAGTCCGACGATCTTCACGTGACCGTCGGGGGTGAGGATGACGGTGTCGGGGTTGATCCGCTGGTGGTAGAGGCCCAGCCCGTGGACGCCGGAGAGTGCGTCGGCGACCTCGCGCACCACCCAGGCCGACTCCAGCCCGGACAACGGGCCGTGGCTGAGCAGCACCTCCAGCGACCGGCCGACCGCGTACTCGCAGACGACATAGGAACCGAGCTCGGGATCGTCGCTGTGAACCGCGTCGAGCACCCGCAGAAAGCGGGAGTCGACGGCCAGCGAGGCACGCCGGGCGGTCTCCAGGATGTCCGGTGCCTCGGGGTCGAGCGGGGCCAGCAGGTGGACCACCACCGAGCGGGACAGCACGAGGTCGAAGGCTCGCCAAGTGAGAGAACGGGACGACTCGGCGAGCAGCTCCTCCATCCGGTACCGGTAGCCGAGCACGGTGCCGGCGCTCGTCGTGATCCGCGGCAGCGTGCTGGGGGACGTGTCCGGCGTGAGGCTGTCCGCGCCGCCGTTCCCGTCGCTCGTCGCGTCCTCGTCGGACATCTCGGACGCCTGATGGGGTGTCGCCGGGACCCCGCCGAGCACGTCGGTCGGTCCGGGTGCGGCGGGCGGGGCGGACGCCGGGCCCGACATCCTGCTCGCGCCGGCAAAGGTGACCATGGGATCCGCGTTCTCGGTCGGGCCGGCCACTGGAGTGGGGTCGGCGGATGCCCCGATGGTAGGTGAGGAGCCGGGCCGGGGGGCGGTGGAATCGCCGAAGTCGCCGCTATCGTCTGGCATCGTCCGCATCGCGGGCGTCTCTGAGACCCCTCTGGTGCCTGCCGCCCCGGTGATCGCTGCCGCCTCCTCTGCCTCGATGGCCTCCTCCGCCACGGCGGCGGTGGGATTGCCGTCATCGGTTCCTCCGCCCGGTGGGCTGCCCGGACCGTCGCCCCGCGGACCGCGGCGGAGCACGGTGGCCACGATGTCGGTCACCTCGCCGATCCGCAGCAACCTGGCCGCGACCGCGTACAGGATGACCGCGATCACGCCGGCGACAGCCAGGGCCAGCGCGCGCAGCAGCTGGCTGTCGGCGTCGAAGATGCGCAGGATCAGCCACGCCGCGAGAGCCGCCGGGGCGGTCGCGACCAGGGTTCGCAGGATCAGCCCGACGATCGGCCGCAGAGCCAGGGCGGGCAGCGTCTTCTGCAGCCGCCGGAAGGAGATCCCGACGCCGAGCACGTACGCCAGCGAGTAGCCCAGCGCCAGCCCCGCCGCCACCAGCGGGGCGGAGTCGAGGGCGACCACCACGCCCACCCCGATGAGCACGTTCGCGCCGGCGATGACGACCTGGATCAGGAAGGGGGTCCTGGTGTTCTCCAGCGCGTAGAAGGCCCGCAGGCAGACGTACTGGAGGGTGAACGGCACCAGTCCGATGCCGAGCGCCATCAGGGCGTAGCCGGTGAACTGCCAGTCCTCGGCGCCCGCACCGAAGCCGAAGATCAGCCGGGCGATCGGCAGCCCGAGGACGACGAACGCGACGGAGGTCGGCACCAGCACCGACAGCGCCAGCCGCATGGTGCGGGTGGTCTCCTCGGCCACGCCGCGGAGGTCGCCGGCCGCGGCCAGCCGGGAGGCGCTCGGCAGCATCGCGGTGGCGAGCGAGACGGTGATCAAGGAGTGCGGCAGGATCCAGATCGCGTACGCATAGCCGTAGGCCGCGATCCCGCCGCCGTCCCCGCGGAGGGTCGCGGCGGTGGCGACCTTGTTCACCACGATCAGGGCCAGTTGGGTGACCAGCACGTAGCCCAGCACCCACTTGGCGAGCCGCAGCGTGTGACCGAGTCCGGTGTGCCGGAAGTCGAACCGCGGTTGGAACTGGTAGCCGGAGGAACGCAGGTACGGCACCAGGATCGCGGCCTGGGCGGCCACGCCCACCGTCGAGCCGATGCCGAGCAGTGCCTCCTGCCCGGGGCTGAAGGCGGCGCTGGTGTCGGTGGCACCGAAGGTGACCAGGAAGAGCAGCAGCACGGCGATGGACACGACGTTGTTGGCGATCGGCGCCCACATCATCGGGCCGAACCGGTCCCGGGAGTTCAGCACCTGACCGGCCAGCACGAAAGCGCCGTAGAAGAACACCTGTGGCATGCAGTAGTACGCCAGGGCGACCATCGACTGGTACTGCGCGGCGACGCTCGGGTCCTTCCAGCCGCCGGCGGAGTAGAGCGCGATGATGGCCGGCGCGGCCAGGGTCAGCACCAGGGTGATCACGAACAGGGCCATCAGCCCGAGGGTCATGATCCGGTTGGTGTAGGCCTCGCCCCGATCGGCGTCCTTCTTGACCGCGCGCACGATCTGCGGCACCAGGACGGTGTTCAAGACGCCGCCGGCCAGCAGGATGTACATGCTGTTCGGCACCGTGTTGGCCAGGGTGAACATGTCGGCCTGGCGGGTGCCGTTGCCGAACAGGATGACCAGCAGCACGAACCGGCCGAAGCCGAGCAGCCGGGAGACGGCGGTGCCGGCGGCCATCACGGCCCCGGAGGAGATCAGCCGGGACCGGGCCTGACGGTCGGTCGGTCGGTCGCTGTCGACGGCGGAGTCCGCGGCCGGGGAGTTGTGGGCGGCGGAGTCCTGGGCGGGGGACGTCTCGGCAGGTGGGGAGGTGGTCGACGTCGGCTCAGACATCGAGGGAGTCCCTCCTGGGGTCCCCGGCGTCGCCGGCCTGATCTGCGGGTCGTGACACCTGGATCGGCTCCGGCTCGTGCTCCTGTGCCGCCCGTTCCTTGCCGACCTGGCGGATCCGCAGCACGGTGGTGCCGACCAGCACGATCCCGGCGGCGATGGCGATCAGCCAGCCGATCGTGCCGGCCTGGGTGACGGTGATCTCGACCGTCTTGGCGCGGCCCACCGGCGTCCCGTTCGAGGTCTGCAGCTGGGCCCGCACCTTGACGCTGCCGTTGGTCTCGGCCTGCACCTGGGCGTCGGTGGTCACGGTCTCCCCGGCCTCCACCCGGGGGATCTCCAGCGGCGTGACGGTCAGTCGCTGGCTGGCCGTCGAGCCGAACACGATCCGGACCTTGATCGCGTTCGTGTCGGGGTCCACGCCCGCGGGGAGGTCGTTCCTGACCGTGATGGGGAACGTCCCCAGGCGACCGGTGGTGCTCAGCTTCGAGGTGACGCTGATCGAGATCCGCTCGTACAGGACCTCGTTCAGGTGGTCGGCGACGGCGGACGTGTAGCGCTGCGATCGGGTCGGGTCGTCCCGCCAGCTGAGGCTCACACTCCGGGGGACGGCGATCGCGGCATCATTGCGGGCCGTCGACGGATCCACCAGCAGGTCGGCGTACGTGGCGAACTGCTCGCCCAGCTGTCCGGCGGCGGCGAGCTGGCCGGCCGTCAGCTCCTTGGCCTGCGCCCCGTCGGTGTAGCGGTACTCGCCGGACCAGGGCACCGGCGTCGCCGTCAGGAGCTGGGTCAAGGTGGCCGAAGCAAACCAGGGGGCGGTCACCTCGTTGTCCGTGCCCAGGGTCTGGTTGGGGTCGGTGACCAGCCGTACCCGGCCGGCGGGGGACCCGGCGGGCGCGGTCCGGGCGGCGATCCAGGTGTCGGACAGCATCCGCTGCTGCACCTTGGCCGGGGTGTTGCGGGGAGCCGGACCAGGGCCGCCGCCGGAGGCGCCGGCCGTGTAGCGGACCAGGGTCGCGCCGTCCGGGCCCTCCAGGACGGGCGCGTCGGCCGTCGTGCGGATGGTGGCGTCGGAGAGCAGGATGGCGGCCGGACCGAGCGTGGCGGCGGCCTGCACCGTCTCCTCGTCGGCGGCGCCGTTGCCGGGCAGGATCAGCAACGGCAGACCGGCCGTGGCCGGCACCAGGGCGCCGATCTTCGCGGCTTCGGCCAGCTGGGCGGTCGAGTCGTCGTGGACGAGGGCGGCGATGTCGGGGTCGCCGTACAGCAGTCGGTAGCCGTCCCCGGAGCGCACCACGGCCGCGAGTCTGGACAGCCAGGCCTGCGCCGCAGCGGCGCCGCCACCCTCTCGGGTGGTTCCGTCGGGGTTCAGCACCCGGTAGTCGCCGACCATGGTCTGGACCTCCTGGACCAGGGCCGGGTCGACCGCGAAGCTCGTTCCCTTGGCGCCAGCCGCCTCCAGCAGGCGGGTCAGCCGCCCTGATCCGGTCAGCTCGTCGACCAGGTGGTCATCGATGAAGTACCCCGGGCGCAGCAGGCTGGGCCGGCTGGTCAGCACCACGATCGAGGTCTGACGGACGGTCTCGTCCGGGGCCTTCGAGACGACGGGCAGGAACGTCCGTCCCCGGCCGACGGTGACGTCGGGTCCGGCGCCGTCGACCCGGCCGCGCAGGTGCACCCCGACGAGGTAGACCCCGTCGATGTCCGGCAGCTCCAGCTGGGCCAGCGTCGCCGCGATGGTGAAGGAGGTCGACTCGTCCGGCTCGAGGGTCCGATCCTCCTCGGAGGGCACGTTGACGTACAGCGAACCGCCCTGAGCCCGCGCGCCGAGCGGCTCGTTCGCCGCGGAAGCGAGGGCCGTGGTCATGCCCTCGGCGGTCTGGATCGGGTCGAGCGATCGCCAGAACGCGACCTGGAGATTCGACAGCTCGCTGTCGGAGCTGTTCGTGATCCGTCCAGAGATCGTGATCTTCTGGTTCGGCTTGTCCCTCGACGGCAGGGCGGGGCTGACCGCGTCGATGCTGATCCGGGCCCAGGACTCCGGCTCGGCGGCGTGAGCGGCCGGCGCGGTGACCAGGACGGAAAGACCGATCACCGAGCCCAGCAGGGTCGCCAGCAGCGCCCGTACGGCCCTCACCCGCGTCCCCACGTCACCGTTGGATTGTAGTGATCGGGCCCGGGCGATCGTGGCGATCCGGCTTCGGGCCCTCCGCGACGCCCCGATCTCGCCCGCTCACGGGCGCTGAGGACGCGTTCCCGTGGTGCGGGGCAACCTCGCGGCCAGTGCGTCGCCGGACCGGCGATCGCTGGTGTCGGGGAGGGTCCACCGGAGCGGATAGCATCGTCCCCCGTGTCTGGAGGAGAGCGGCTGAGTCGCGTGCAGGCGAACGCGGTGGCCGAGCTGTTGCGGATCGCCCCCATCGCCGACCGGTTGGGCGAGCTGTTCGCCGACGCGGGCCACACCCTCTATCTCGTCGGCGGCAGTGTCCGGGACGCCTTGCGTGGAGAGCTCGGGCACGACCTCGACTTCACCACCGACGCCCGGCCGGATGACATCGAGGCGATCCTGCGGTCGATCACTCCCACCGTCTGGACCATCGGCAAGGAGTTCGGCACGGTCGGCTGCCGGGTGGACGAGCCGGCCGGAGCACCCGGTGGCGCACCGTCGGGTCGGGACGCGGGGCAGAGCGGCTTGGCCGACGAGGTCGTGAGCTGGGTGATCGAGGTGACCACCTTCCGTTCGGACGCCTATCTCGCCGACAGCCGCAAGCCGCAGGTCCGCTTCGGCGACACCCTCGAAGGCGACCTGGTGCGCCGGGACTTCACCGTGAACGCGATGGCCGTCGAGCTCCCGAGCAAGCGCTTCGTGGATCCGTACGGGGGTCTCGCTCACCTCGCTGCGCAGGTGCTCGACACCCCGGGCACCCCGGAGCAGTCGTTCAGCGACGACCCGTTGCGGATGATGCGCGCGGCGCGGTTCACCGCGCAGCTGCTCTTCACGCCGGCCCCGCGGGTGATCGCGGCGATGACGGCGATGGCGGACCGGATCTCGATCGTGTCGGCCGAACGGGTCCGTGACGAGCTGTCGAAGCTGGTGCTCACCGATCGACCACGCGCCGGGCTGGGGCTGCTGGTGCACACCGGGCTGGCCGACCGGGTGCTGCCGGAGCTGCCGGCGCTGCGGTTGGAGCGGGATGAGCACCATCGTCACAAGGACGTGTACGAGCACAGCCTGACCGTGCTCGAGCAGGCCATCGACCTGGAGCCCCGGCTGCCGGACCGGCCCGATCTGGTGAGTCGTCTCGCGGCGCTGCTGCACGACATCGGCAAGCCGGCCACCAGGAAGTTCGAGGCGGCGGGGAAGGTGTCGTTCCATCACCACGACGTGGTCGGGGCCAAGCTGGTCAAGAAGCGGTTGAGGGCGCTGCGTTTCAGCGCGGACGAGATCGCCGCGGTCGCCACGCTGATCGAGCTGCACCTGCGCTTCCACGGGTACGGCGACGGGCAGTGGACCGACTCGGCCGTCCGCCGCTACGTCCGCGACGCGGGCGACCAGCTGGAGCGCCTGCACATCCTGACCCGGGCCGACTGCACCACCCGGAACAAGGCCAAGGCCGACCGGTTGCGGCGCGCGTACGACGAGCTGGAGGCCCGGATCGACGAGCTGGCCGAGGAGGAGGAGCTCGCCTCCCTGCGACCGGACCTGGACGGCACCCAGATCATGGCGATCCTGGGCATCAAGCCGGGTCGCGAGGTCGGTGAGGCCTACCGGTTCCTGCTGGAGCTCCGGATCGACGAAGGCCCGCTGGGCCCCGAGCGCGCCGAGGAAGCCCTCCGCACCTGGTGGGCCGCCCGCCCCTGACCGGCACTCATTCCGACTCCGCTGGGGTTTGAACCCGTGCGGAGTCGGTTCTCGGGGTCGCTGGCTGGTGGAGCTGCGGACTCCGCTGGGGTTTGAACCCGAGCGGAGTCGGTGATTCAGGAGCCGGGGACGCGCTCGGGGGTGGGTGACTCGCCGCGGAGGGACTCGGTGCCCTCGTCCATCGAGAGGTTGCGGCTCACCAGCGCGAACCAGACGCCGAGCAGGGCGTACGCGATCGCCAGACCCGCGATGATCGGCACGGACACCCCGTCGGCCGGCAGGATCATGGCGCCGATCACCGCGGCGACGACCAGGGCGACGTTGAAGATCATGTCGTAGACGACGAACACCCGACCCTTGAACTCGTCGTCGACATGGGCCTGGACCAGCGTGTCGACGCAGAGCTTGATGCTCTGCGCGGTGACCCCGAGCAGGAACCCGGCGATCAGCAGCGGCAGCTGGGAGAAGATCGCGCCGGGGAACAGCTGGAAGAACGCCGACGCGCCGAAGGCCGCGACGACCAGCCGTCGTACACCCCACCGCACGCTCAGGGGAGGGGTGACGGCCGCCGCGGCCACGAACCCGGCGGCCGTCACGACGGCGAGGATTCCGAGGTCCGCCAGGGCGGGGTTCACGTCGGTGGGCGCGTTCAGGTAGTTGCGGAAGACCAGGATCATCGCCACCGTCACGACGCCGTAGACCACCCGATGCAGTCCGATCGCGACCAGCCCCAGCCCGGCGGCGCGGCGGCGGCTCAGGTGGCTGAGCGCCTCGACCAGCCCTCGGACGATGTCGCGGGCGGCGGCCGGTTCCGGCTCATCCGGGCCGAGCGCCCCGCGCGGGATCCGCAGGGCCAGCGCCATGCTGATCAGCCAGCCGATCGCGGCCAGGCAGAACAGCACGGCGTTCGCCCGGTAGTCGGGCATCTGGTTCCCCAGCACGACCCGCAGGGTCGTACCCAGTCCGACGCCGACCACCGTGCCGAGCGGCCCGATGGTGGGCATCACCGAGTTGGCGACCATGTACTCCGACGCGTCGATGGTGTGCGGCAGCGCCGCCGACAAGGCGGCCAGCAGGAACCGGTTGAGGCTCATGGCCAGCAGCACGCCGGCGTAGAAAGCCACCTCGGACCAGCCGGTCCGGATGCCGGATCCGACCAGGACCGCGAGCCCGACGGCCAGCACCGCGCGGGTCAGGTCGAGCACGACCAGGATCTGTCGCCGGGACCAGCGGTCCAGCACCACGCCGACGAACGGTCCGAGGACCGAGAACGGCAACAGCGTGATGGCCAGCACCGTCGCCACAGAGGCGGCGTCGGGCTGTCGCTGCGGGGAGAACAGGACGAACGAGGCGAGCGCGACCTGCAGCACGCCGTCGGCGGTCTGGGTCGCGACCCGCACCGCCAGCAGTCGTCGGAACAGCCGGTGCCGGACCAGCTGCCGCAGACTACGGACGAACTCCACTCGACGAGGTTAGGCGCGAGCGCTACTGGTCGCCGTACTTCTCCAGGTACGCGTCCATGGTGTCCTTCTTCATCGCCTTGCCGAGCGCCGCCAGCTGGGCCTCGTCGACGATGTCGATGGACTGTCCGTCGGGCGAGGTGCCGAAGCCGGTGATCGGGGCCTGCAGCAGGTGGATGTCGGACGGGGTCAGGCGCAACGAGACCGCGAGATCGCGGATGATCTGGTCACTGAGGCTGGAGTCGACGGTGACGTGCTCGGCCACCCCGGAGATGAAGCCGGTGAACGCGCTCGGATTGGCGACGATCTCCGGACTCAGACCTTTGGCCACGATCGCCTTGATGACCATCCGCTGGTTCTCGGCCCGGTCGAGGTCGCCGTTGGGCAGGCTCTTGCGCTCGCGGACGAACCAGAGTGCCTCCTCACCGCCGATGGTGATCTCGCCCTTGGGGTAGTCGAACCCGTGCGAGGAGAACGCGTTCTTGTTCTTCACCGTGACGCCGCCCAGGGACTCGGTCAACTTCATGAAGCCCTCGAAGTCGACCATCACCACGTGGTCCATCCGGGTGCCCAGCAGGCTCTCCAGGGTCTGCACCATCAGCTGCGTGCCCCCGTACGCGAAGGCCGCATTGATCTTGCCCTTGCCGTGACCGGGGATGTCGACCCACATGTCGCGCGGGAAGGAGGTGATGTAGGCCTGGTCGTGCGCCTTGTTCAGGTGCACGACCATGATGGAGTCGCTGCGGCCGGCACCGGAGTCGCCGGGATCGCGGGAGTCCGAGCCGAGCAGAACGAAGTTCAGCGCACCGGTCGCCTCCGGATCGGACGTGGGTCGGGCGGACTGACCGGGCGCCGTGGGCGTCTCGGCCGGCAGCACGTTCTCGCGCTTGATGTTCTGCGTGACGCTCCGGTCGATGGAGTAGATGTACGCCGCGCTCGCCGCGACGGCCCCCACGACGACCACGGCGACCGAGATCAGCAGGATCTTGAGCCATCGGCGGCGCTTGCGCGGCGGGGTGGCCGGGGTCTCCGGCGTCGTCGGGGCGTTCTCGGACATCTCTTCCTCGGGTTCGGTTTCTTGCATGCTGGACTGCCAGCTCCTGGGCAACCCAACGAGTGTATGGCGGCTCCGCCGGTCAGCGGCCGTTTTGTGATGGGATGCACTCTCGCGTGCCCGGCAGTAGGGTCGGGCTCATGTCGGTTCCAGAGGGTCGCGGCACCTCCCGCGCCGAGGAGGCCGCCCTGCGCGCCGAGCTCGCCGCCGGGGCTGAACGGGCGGAGTCGGTCAAGGCGCAGGAGCTGATCGACGCGTTCCTGGTCGACGTGGCCGCCGCGGGGATCGCGGCCGAGCCGCTGCGGGCCACCCTCTACAGCGGCCAGGGTGTGAAGACCGACAAGCGCGGCTGGTACCTGCGGAAGAACCAGTCGGTCGCGGTGGGCGACGACGGCTGCTACTACATCCTCACCGTTCCCGGCGGACTCAAGGAACGTCTTCGTGGGGTGCAGCTACGTCCGTCACCGCCGCCGCTGATCGTCGGCAAGGGCGGGCGGGACGGCGAGACCGGTGACCTGGCCGAGTTCCTGGCCCGACGGCTGCAACAGGGCTGACCCACGACGGGGGGCGGCCGGTGTCCTGCGGAGAGACGGCACCGACCCCCGGACTCCGGCGGCGTGTCGAGCCTCCGTCGCCCCGGTCGGGACGATTTCGGTGCGGGCTCTTTCGTGGGACCCGACGCCTACGATGCCACCATGGTGACGTTCGACGACGTGGCGCGGATCGCGCTCGCATTGCCCGAGACCGAGGAGACCACCTCGTACGGCAACGCCTCCTGGGCAGTGAAGAGCGGTGGCAAGGCCAAGAGCAAGGGCTTCGTGTGGGAGCGTCCACTCAGCAAGAAGGACCGCACGCTGCTGACCGAGGCCGGTGAGATCGAGGTGCCGCCGGACGAGGTCATCCTCGCGGCGCGGGTGGAGGATCTGGCCGAGAAGGAGGCGGTGCTCGCCGAGCACAAGGACGTCACGTTCACGACCCCGCACTTCAACGGCTACCCGGCGGTGCTGGTCCGGCTGGACCGGGTGGACGAGCCGCTGCTGCGGGAGATCGTCACCAGTGCCTGGCTGGCGGTGGCTCCGGCCGGGCTGGCGGAGGAGCTGGGTTCCGACCTCTAGACGTCGTCCTCGGTGGCCGCCGACTTCTTCACCTTGGTGAACTTCTTGTACTCCTCGACCACGGTCTCGGGGTCGCCCGCCATCATCAGCTTGCCCTTGTCGAGCCACATCGCGGCGGTGCACATCTCCTTGATGCTGTTCAGCCCGTGACTGACCAGGAACATGGCCCGGGCTGACGACCGCAGCTCGGCCATCTTGTCGTTGGCCTTCGCGCGGAAGCGGGCATCGCCGGTGGACAGGGCCTCGTCCACCATCAAGATGTCGGGCTTCATGTGCACGGCGACGGAGAAGGCGACCCGGGCGGACATCCCCGAGGAGTAGGTACGCATCGGCATGTCGATGAAGTCGCCGATCTCGGTCCACTCCGCGACCTCGTCGGCCCGCTCCTCGACGTCCTTGCGTGACAGCCCGGAGGCCAGGCCGCCCAGGATGATGTTCTCCCGACCGGACAGCTCCTTGTTGAAGCCGACCCCGAGAGCGAGCAGGGTGCTCGCCTTGCCCCAGACCTCGATGGAGCCCTCGCTCGGCGGCAGGATCCCGGCGATCGCTCGCATCAGGGTGGACTTGCCGGCGCCATTGGCGCCGACGATTCCCATCGCTGTCCCCTCCGGCACCGTGAAGGTCAGGTCGGTCAGGGCGTGCACCTCGCGTACGGATCGCTGACCTCGGCCGAAACGGACCAGGGCCTGCCGGAGCGTGGGCTTGCGCTCGAAGGTGGTCCGGTAGGTGATCGACAGGTTGTCGACCTTGACCGCCAGGCCGGTCTGCCGCTCGTCAGGTGAGGCGGACAGCGAACTCACGCTCCCTCGAGATGAAGAACAGGAAACCGACGACGACCGTACCGATGGCCCAGGCGGCGGCCGCGACCCACATCCACAGGGGTGGGTACGCCTGGTCCTGCAGCAGGTTCGCGTAGCCGGTGAGCATCGGGTACATCGGGTTCAGCTCGACCAGGAGCCGCAGACCGGCGCCCATCCGGTCCAGCATCTCGGGCATCCACAACACCGGCGACAGATACATCCAGAGCCGCAGGAAGTACGGCAGGAAGCTCGAGGTGTCGCGGAAGTACACCTGGCAGGTGGCGAACAGCGCGGCCAGGCCCATGCTGAACACCACCATGGTGAGCAGGAAATAGAGCGACACCAGCATCCGCGGGTGCCAGCTGAGACCGAAGATGGCGTGGAAGAACAGGTAGACCGGGATGGTCGGCAGGAACCGCCAGAACGCGGTCCGGACCGCCGACAGCGGGATCAGCAGCCGCGGGAATGCGGTGTTGATCAGCAGCCGGCCGGAGCCGGTCACCGACGTGGCCCCACTGGAGGCGGCCGTCTGCACCATGGTCATCGCAAACAGCGCCAGGGTCAGGTGGGTGAAGAGCTCGGGATCGTGCCGCTGCCGGATGATCGTGACCAGCAGGTAGTAGACCCCGGCCAGCAGCAGGGGGTTCAAGACGATCCAGGCCTGGCCGAAGAATGTGTTGACGTTGGCGCCCCGCAACGTCGCCCGGCTCATCTCGGTGGCGAACTCGCGCCGCGCCCAGAGCTCCCGGAAGTAGGGCACGAGCGGCGGCAGTCCGGCTCGGTGCGGTCCGTAGTGGTGGTAGATCGGCTCGAACTCGTCCCGTTCACCGTGGTGCACGCGGGTGGGCGCTGTCATGTCACCTCTTCCTCACCGGCGGGCGGTCGATCGGCAGCGGTCGTGGACTCGTGGGGGCAGGATCCATCCGATCGTCGGCGGAGCGCCCCGATCGGCGCCCCATAGTCTGCCACGGCAGGCAGCCGGCCCGGCGCTGACGCGACGATCGGCCGTCCTGATCCAGCGGCGACAGTCGTCACGGTTGTGGGTATCTGTCCGGAGGACCTGCCCGAAATCTCTGTCGGGAGGGTCGGCGATGGTTGCTCGATCCGCCGTGACCGCCGGCCCGTGGACGACCCGATCGGGACGAGCCACACGGAAGGGGTGTATCAACGAGCCATCGACAGTGCTCCTGACCCCGTCCGAGAGGAATGGCCATGGTTCTTCGTCGCGCCGCAGCACCGGATGTGCCCGAGGTGAGTGGATGAGCACCTCGTCCCGGGAACGCCGGCTCGACCCGCCTGAGTTCACGGCGGACGACTTCCCCAGCGATCCGCTGCTGCAGTGCGACATCGTGATGAAGGGCGGGATCACCAGTGGGGTCGTCTACCCGCTGGCGGTGTGTGAGCTGGCCACCACCTACCGGCTGCGTTCGGTGGGCGGAGCCTCGGCGGGGGCGATCGCCGCCGCGGCCGCGGTCGCGGCGGAGATGGGCCGTCGATCGGTCCTGGCGCGTCCGGCCGCCGCCGCTGCCCCTGCCGACGCTTCCCCGGGAGCTGCCGCTGCCCCGGCCGCCGCCGATACCCTGCCCCGCGGCTTCCTCGGCTTGGCCCAGTTCCCGAGGCTGCTCGCCGAGAACCAACCCGACGGCCGCTCGCTGCTGTTCCACCTGTTCCGGCCGCAACCCGAGGCGACGCGGCTGTTCGGGTTGTTGTCGGCCGTGCTGGAGCAGAAGACCAGGCTCCCGGACAAACCGTCGAAGGTCCGCCAGCTCGGGGCCGCGATGGCGGTCGTCGCCCATGCGACCAGGAAGGCGCCGATCCGGTCGCTCGCCGGGGTCGTCCTCGGGCTGACGCTCGTCGTGCTCGGCATCGTCGGTCTGTTCCGACTCCCGTCCGGGTCCAGCCCGGTGGTGGTCGTGACCCTCGCACTGGCCATCGTCGTCGGAGTCCTGGCGACCAAGGTGGGCCTCGCGATAGCCCTGCTCAGCGGCGTCCTGGCCGACCTCGGACGGCTTCCTTCGGTGGGTTTCGGGATGAGCTCGGGCCGCGGAGCGGACGACAGCCAGCTGGCGCTCACCCCGTGGCTCTACCGACGGCTCCAGGAGCTGGCCGGGCGCCCGTACGACCGGCCGCTGACCTTCGGCCACCTGCAGGCCGACGAGCTGCAGCTGCAGATGATGACCACCAACCTGAGCCGGGCCCAGCCGATGGCCATGCCCTGGAACGACGACGTCTACTTCTTCGAGCCCGCCGAGTTCGAGAAGCTGTTCGGCCCCGTCGTGGTCGAGACGATGGTCGACCACCCACCGCCGCTGCCGTCGGGCCCGGTGGCGCGGCGGACCCGTGAGGTGCTGCTCCGGCACGCCGGGACCAAGCGTCCCTTCCCCCGGGCGGCGGACCTGCCGATCATCGTGGCCACCCGGATGAGCCTGAGCTTCCCGCTGCTCATCTCGGCCGTGCCGCTGTACGCCCTCGACTACTCCGGCGCGAACCTCGCGTACGTGGAGGCGGTCCGCGCTTGGCGCCGTCAGCATCCCGACGCCGGTCTCGACGAGCACGCGGCGGCGGTCACGCAGCGGCCGGTCTTCGACGTCAACTGGTTCTCCGACGGAGGACTGACCGCCAACCTGCCCGTGCAGTTCTTCGACTCCGTGCTGCCCTCCCGGCCGACCTTCGCGATCGATCTGGCGCCGTTCAGCGACGATCACCCGCGCAGCGCCGACGAGCGGGACAACAGCTACCTGCCGCTGGTGAACCAGGGCGGCGGTCACCGGCGTACGTCACGGTGGGCGCCCAAGCCGCTGTCGGCCCTGTTCTCCTTCGGCGCGTCGCTGATGGAGACCGCACGGACCTGGGTGGACCAGGCCTCACTGACCATGCCCGGCTACCGCGATCGGGTGGTGACGGTCTATCAGAACGGAGCCGAGGGTGGCATCAACCTCGCCATGCCACCCGAGCTGGTGGCGGCGCTGAGTCAGCGCGGCCGCTTCGCCGCCGCCCGGCTGGTCGAGCGGTTCGGTCCGGACGGGGAGGGGTGGCCGAACCACAAGTGGATCCGCTACCGCACCTCGACGGCCGCCCTGAGTGACTGGCTGGCGGCGTTCGATCGCGGTTACACCGTGCAGCAGCCGCCCTACTACGACGCGCTGCTGGACGATGCGGACGAGCAGCCCTCGTACCGGATCTCCGGTGAGAAGCTCGCGGCCGCGCGCGAGCGGACCGAGCGCCTGCGCACCGCGATCGCCGACTGGGCGACGGAGCCGGACGACGCGTTCACCGCCAACCGGCCACAGCAGCCACCGATCCTGCGGCTCGTCCCGCCCACCGACGGCGGGTCGTGAGATGTCGCCCACGGAGGTGGCCGGAACGGGACCGACGGCCGCCGAGGTGAGCTCGGAAGCGGCGCTGGCGTATCCGGAGCCGCGTCGGCGGTCGCTGCAGATCTACGCGGTCGACCCGATGATCGCCCGGCTGTCCGGCAACGAGGTGGTCACCATCACGGTGCCGTACGAGCCGTTGCGGCCGGGGCCGAGCGGCGACCTGGTGCAGGTGATCGACTACGACACGAGCACCCGGCGGTTCTACACCCCGGTCGACCTGGACTCACCCGTCCTGCTGGCCCAGGACGGTCTCGCCCCCAGCGAGCGAGACCCGCGGTTCCACCAGCAGATGGTGTACGCGGTGACCAGCTCGCTGCTGGAGAACTTCGAACGGGGACTGGGCAGGAGGTTCCGATGGCGGGGCAGTGACCGGTTGCGGATCTTCCCGCACGGCTTCCAGGGAGAGAACGCGGTCTTCGACGACGGCCATGGTGGCTCCCTGCGGTTCGGCTACTTCCGTACCGATCCCCGCGACGCCGGCCGGAACCTGCCCGGCCAGTGGGTGTTCAGCTGCCTCTCCCACGACATCGTCGTGCACGAGGCGACCCATGCCCTCGTGGATCGCCTGCGGCCGCTCTACAAGGAGGCGTCCAACATCGACGTGTACGCCTTTCACGAGGGCTTCGCCGACGTGGTCGCGCTGTTCCAGCACTTCGCGCTGCCGGAGCTGCTGGCCCGCTACATCCAGTCCAACCGGGCCGACTTGACGGCCCGGTCGCCGCTGGTCGAGCTGGCCCAGCAGTTCGGTGAGAGCACCGGACGCGGGCGGGCGCTACGGGACGCACTCGGCGAGGAGGAGCCGGATCCCACCCGACTGGGTCGCACGCTCGAGCCGCACGCGCGCGGGTCGATCTTCGTGTCGGCGGTGTTCGACGCCTTCTTCACCACGTATCAGGCCGCCATCGCCGACTTGATCCGGATCGCCACCGCCGGCTCGGGTCAGCTGCCGCCCGGGGCGCTGCACCCCGACCTGGTCGCCCGGGTCGCGGCCGAAGCACGGGCGATGGCGCAGCGGGTCCTGATGATGTGCATCCGGGCGTTCCAGTACCTGCCGCCGGTCGACGTGACGTTCGGCGACTTCCTCCGCTCGGCGGTGACCGCCGATGTCGATCTGTTCCCGGCCGACACCCTCGGCCTGCGGGCCGCGCTGGTCGAGGGGTTCCGCAAGCGGGGGATCTATCCGGATGGGGTCAGTGGCCTGGCCGACGAGGCGGTGGCCTGGCCGTCGGCCGCGGAGCTCGGGCTGCCGCCGCTGGATGTGGTGAAGGTGGTGGAACCGCTGGTGGCCGAGACCGCGCTGGGCTTCCGCAGTCGCCGGTCGGCCGCCGAGGACACCGTCGAGCTGCAGGATCGGCGCCAGGGCGTGGCCAAGGCCCTCGGCGCCTACGCCCGCCAGCACGCCGCCGCGCTCGGACTGAATCCCGAGCTGAAGATCCAGGTGCGGAGCTTCCACGCGGTGCTCCGCCTCGCAGGGAGCGGTCTGGTCAAGGTCAACGTGGTCGTGCAGGTCGTCCAGACCGCCCCGCCCGAGGTGTCGAGGTCCCGTGACGTGGGTGGCATCGAGCTGCGGGGCGGGCTGACCCTGGTGGCGGACGTGGACGGCGAGGTGCGGTGCGTGGTCTCCCGCCCGACCCCGGGACTCGACCCGGTGCGGGACCCGGGTGGCGCGCAGCGGTTGGCGGCGCTCGGCTCCTTCGTGGACCAGTTCGACGACGTGGACCTGCCGGGTCCGTGGCGGATCGACGACCCGTCGGCCAGCTGGCCGTCGTTGGCGTACCGGCGGGGTCGCGACCGGCGGATCGCCGCCTCGCTCACCCTCGGTCGACTCGATCGGGGCCGGCCGTGGTGACCGCCACCCTGCGGATGTACGCCGTCGGCTTCGGCGACTGCTTCCTGCTGACCGTGCCGCGCTTCGAGGAGCGTCCGTGGCGGATGCTGGTCGACTGCGGGGTGCACGGGATGGGCCGGGGCGAGCACTCGCTCGGGGAGGTGATCACCGATCTGATCGCCGCCTGCAGCGATGGTCCCGGGGGTGAGCCGGTGATCGACCTGGTGGTGGCCAGCCACCGGCACCAGGACCACATCGCCGGGTTCACCGACGCCCGTTGGGGGGACGTGACGGTGGGGGAGGTGTGGCTGCCGTGGTGCGAGGACCCGACCGACACCGAGGCCCAGCGGCTGCGCACCCGGCTCGACGGGGCGGCCCGGACCCTGCACCAGCGCTTCGCCGTGGACGGGCCGGAGATCGCGGCCATCGCCCTCAACTCGCTGTCCAACGAGCGGGCCATGGCGACCCTGCGTGACGGGTTCGCCGGCCGGCCCACACGACGGTTCCTGAGTGCGGCGACACCCGTCCGCACCGAGCTGTCCGGTCTGCCCGACGCCCGGATCCACCTCCTCGGACCGGCGCGGTCGGAGGAGGCGATCAAGGCGATGGATCCGCCGGAGCTGGAACGCTGGCTGGCGCTCAGCCTGGGCGTCGGTCCCGGCACGGCCGTTCCCGGCGGGCCGGGTCGGGCCGGGGACGCGTCGACCGGTCCGTTCGGACCGGCGTACGGGATCACCGATCGAGCCCTCTTCCGGCAGCGCTATCCCCATCTGGACGCCGACGACGACCTGCTCGACCACGCCGTGCTGGACCCCGACGACGCGCTGGCGGCAGCCTCCTGGCTGGATCGCTGCCTGAACAACACCAGCCTGGTCTTCGTGGCCGAGATCGAGGACGTCCGGATCGTCTTCCCCGGCGACGCGCAGTGGGGTGTCTGGCGAGAGATCCTGGCCAACACCGACGCCCGCGCTCTGTTGGAGCGAGCCACCCTCTACAAGGTGAGCCACCACGGCAGCCACAACGGCTCGCCGAAGTCCTTGGTCCACGACGTGCTCCCGGAGCACGTGACCTCGATGATGTCGTTCCGCAGCATGGAGCGGTGGACCGCCATCCCCCAGACCGACCTGGTGGCCGCGCTGCGCACGCCGGGTCGGACGTTGCTGCGACCCGACGAGGACATTCCGGCGGCCGGCCAGGTCGGTGTGGGCGAGATCCGGCGCGCGGCCGACGGGCTGTGGACCGAGATAGACCTCGGCTGAGTCGTCGGGCCTGACGACGTCGGGCGGGGTACACCTCCCGTGCCGCCCTCCGCCACGCCTCTGCACCCGCTTCCCGCCTGTGCACCCTGGAGAGGGTGCAGCTGCCGTGGAGGGATGCAGGAGCGTGGACAAGGGGGCGCGGGCCGGTGCTGATGACGAAGGGCCGGCCCGGTGCACCGGACCAGCCCTTCTGCTCCCGTTTTACCGGAAGAACGGGCTCCGATCACCCGGATCGGACGTCTCCTTCGAGAGTAGGCCCGGACCCGGCCGGTTGACCAGAGCCATCCGGGCCCAGGCTCAGCCGTTCAGATTGACCGACACCGTGACCGTCGAGCCGCGCTGGACCAGCGTGCCGGGGGTCGGCGAGATGCCGAGGATCGCCTCGTGCTCACGGTCCGGGACCTGGCGATGGTGCTCGAAGACGACGGTGACACCGAGGGCGCCGGCGCTCGGCCGTTCGAGGCCGCCCATCGAGTCACCGTCCGCGATCTCGGCCAGACTCGTCCAGGCCGGCACCGACACCAGACCGAGGCCGGTCGCCATTGCCTTCAGCAGCTCGTTCTGCGCGCTGACGGCTGCCTCCATGCGGGCCAGCCCGTCCTCCATCCGGTCCAGCTGAGCGGGTAGGGGTTCGGTGCGCCGGTCCAGCAGCTCCAGCCAGGCGAAGGTCCGGATCCGCTCGCGGAGCAGCGTCGTCACGTACTGTCCGACGGCCTCCACCGTGACATCCCGCGTGTCGGGATTCCGCATCATGCCGCTGAGCGTGGGATCCGCGGTGAGCGGCGTCAGAGCGTCCCACCGCTGGCGGGTCCAGCGTTCGGACTCGGTCATCGGGTAGTCAAGATCTTCGGGCACGGTTCCTCCGGTCGACGTGGCGGATGGTGCACCATCATGGAGGCCGGCCCCGCGACGTGGTCGGGCGGCACCTTTCCGCGCCACCTCCGTCCCGGACCCGCTCGCAGCAGAACTCCGGACGGTCAGGGCCCGAGCACACGGTCCAGGTACGGGTTGGTGAACACCCGACCCGGATCCAGCCGCTCCCGAACGGCCAGGAAGTCGTCGAACCGGGGGTAGAGCTCGCGGAGACGGTCGGCGTCGAGGCTGTGCATCTTGCCCCAGTGCGGGCGGCCGTCGTGCTCGGCCACGATCGCCTCGAAGGCGGCAAAGTAGCGCGTCGGGTCCTGGCGCCAGTAGTGGTGGACGGCCACGTACGCGTTCTCCCGTTGGTGCCCGGTCGACAGCCACAGGTCGTCGGACGCCGCAGACCTGATCTCGATCGGGATGCCGATCCGCTCCTCGCTCCGGTCGATCCAGCGGCGCAGCTCGCTGATCACCGGCACCAGGGACGTGCGCGGGATGGCGTACTCGCACTCCACGAACCGCACCCGCCGCGGGGACACGAACACCGCGGCCGAGTGGTCGGTGAACGTGCGGGGACTCAGGGTCTGACCGGCGAGCTCGTTGATCCGTGGCTGCCACGCCGGCCGCCGAGTGCCGACCTCGTTGATGAGCCCGAGCACCCCGTTGGCCAGCAGCTCGTCGTCGACGAGATGGCGCCACCCCGACAGGGGCGCGGGTGGTCCGTCGACCCGGTTGTTCCGCTTGGTCAGCACCCACTCGGTGTGCGGGAACCAGTGCAGGTCGACGTGGTCGTTCTCGGCGATCCAGGTCGGCCACTGCTCGAGCACCTCGGGGAGGGTCGCCGATCCCTCCTCGGCCCGCAGCAGGAAGGTCGGCACACACTGCAACGTCACCTCGACGACGATGCCGAGCGCGCCCAGACCCAGCGCCGCCGCGGCCAGTACGTCGGCGTTCTCGCTCGCCGAGGCGCGCAGCAGCGACCCGTCACCGCCGATCAGGGTCAGACCGCGGACCTGGGTGGCCAGCCCACCGAGCCGGTTGCCGCTGCCGTGGGTGCCGGTGGAGATGGCTCCGGCGATGGTCTGGCGGTCGATGTCGCCCAGGTTGGGCAGAGCCAGACCGTAGGAGGCCAGACCGAGGGTGAGATCGGCCAGCCGGGTGCCCCCGCCGACCGTCACCAGCCCGGACTCGCGATCGACTCGGCGGAGTCCGGCCATGGCGTCCAACCGCACCTGGACGCCGTCGGTCGCCGCGATGGCGGAGAACGAGTGCCCGGCGCCGACGGCCTTGATGGTCGCGCCGCGGCCCGCCGCCTCCGTGATCAGTCGACCCAGCCGCTCGGGATCGGTCGGGGTGGCGACCGCGGCGGGCCGGCTGGACACCGTACGACTCCAGTTGGTCCAGCCGTCGCGGACGGGACCGGTCGTCGGGCGACTCATCCGAAGTTCATGCCCTCGCCGCGATACGTCGGCACGGTGTCCACCAGCTCACCCCCGAGCACCAGGTGGATCCGGTCGAACCGTTCGCACGCCTCGCCGGCCTTGGCGTGTCGGAACCAGACGTGGTCGCCGATCTGGAGGCGCCCGGCCCGGCTCCCGGCGAGGGGGGTCTGCACCTCCCCAGCCGCCTCGGACTTCAGCAGCTCCACCCGGGTCGGCCAGACCGGGCGCGGGACTCGAGACCAGCCCGGTGGACCGGACGCCACGTAGCCGCCGGAGTAGACGGTGGCGTGCCCGGGGGAGGGCCGCCGGACGACGGAGGTGACGACGTGCATCGCGGGGCGCGGGGCGAACGCTCGATAGCCCTCGAACAGGGTGGGACCGTAGAGACCGGAGCCGCCGGCGAGCTCCGTGAGCTGCCCGTCGACCGAGGTCAGGTGCAGGCTGCCCGTCCCACCGCCGTTGACGAACTCGAGCTCGGCGTACGGCCGCACGGCCTCCAGCACCTCGCCCCGTCGGCGCTCCAGCTCGTTCTCCGAGGCGCGCTTGACCAGGCGTACGGCCCTGGAGGTGTCCGGCAGTCCGGCGATCTGTGCGTCGTACAGCATCAGGCCCACCAACCGCGCGGTGTCGCGGCGGGCGATCAGCCGGGCCAGTTCCTCGGCCTGCTCGGGGGTGTGGACGGGCGAGCGTCGTACCCCCAGGTGCAGCGGTCCGAACCGGAGTGAGGCGTCGACGTCGATGGCCACCCGGATCGGGTGCACGGGAGCGGCGCGGTCGATCAGATCGAGGTGCGCGCGCGAGTCGATCATCACGGTGATGGCGGCCGCCAGCTCGGGGTCCTGGCCCAGCTCGGTCAGCGCCGGCAGGTCGACGGTCGGGTAGCCGACCACCACGTCGGCGTGGCCGTGCCGGGCCAACCAGAGCGCCTCCACGATCGAGTAGGCCAGGATGCCGCGGAACCCGGGGGTGCCCGGGACGTCGCCGGGCCACGGGGCACCCGCGAGCGCACGGTCCACCAGCATCCGGCTGCGCAGCGACTTCGAGGCGATCCGGATCGGCAGCCCATGGGCACGGGCGACCATGCTGACAGCGTTCGCGTCGAAGGCGTCCAGATCGACCACCGCGAAGGGAGTGGTCAGTCCGGCCGTGGCGGCTGCGAGCGGTGCGAGATCGACTGTCGGAGCGGGCACGGGCGTCACCTTATGCTCGCTCGGCGAGAATCGCCGGGGGCTCGGTGACACGGATCACCCGGCGACGAGCTCAGCGAGGTGACGGCGCAACCAGGCGATGTCTGCCGCCTGACCTTCGCGGCCACCGGGCGTCTCCACCACGACGGGCGCACCGGCTTCCGCCACCACGGAGAGGAGAGCCTCCGCCGCGATCTCGCCATCGCCCAGGTTGGCGTGCCGGTCGGCGCCGGAGTCGAAGGAGTCGCGGGAGTCGTTGCAGTGCACCAGGTCGATCCGGCCGGTGATCTCCAGGACCCGCTCGACCACCTCGGCCAGCACCAACCCGCCGGCGTGGGTGTGGCAGGTGTCGAGGCAGAAGCCGACCGTGTCGCCCCCGTCGGCCGAGGTGACGGCATCCCACAGCCGCTCGATCCGCTCCATCCGGCGGGCTATCGCCTGGTCGCCACCGGCGGTGTTCTCGATCAGCAGGGGGACGGGCATCTCCAGTCCCTCGATGCACTTGCGCCAGTTATCGAAACCCTTGCCGGGGTCGTCGCCGGAGAGCACGTGGCCGCCGTGCACGATCACCCCGGCGGCGCCGATCCCGGCCGCCGCGTTGACGTACTGCTGCAGGAACTTGCGGCTGGGGATCCGGATGCGGTTGTTGGTGGTCGCGACGTTCAGCACGTACGGCGCGTGCACGTAGAGCGCGATGTCGGCATCTTCGGCGGCCTGTCGCAGGGCGGCGGCACCGCCCACGTACGCCACCTCCGGACCCTTCCAACCCTGCGGGTCGCCGAGGAAGAACTGCGCCAGGTCGGCCCCGCGGGCCCGGGCCTCAGCGATCGGGTCCTGCTGGTCGCCGTGCCCACCGATCCGGATGTCACTCATGGCCTCGACCCTAGGCCCCGGCACCCACACCGTCTCCTCAGTCCGAGAACCCGGCGCGGACGGGCGGACGGCGAGCCGGATCAGGCCTTCGGTGGCTCGGTCGGCACCGGAAGGGCCGGTGGGAGCTCCTTCTGCAGCTGGTCGACCTGGGCCCGCAGCAGCTTCAGCTCGCGGCTCCGCCGCTCCCACAGGATCGAGAACGTGACCACCACGACCGCCGCGATCGCGCCCAGCAGCACGCCCCACAGCGTGGCCTGACGGAAGGCGGGGGCCATCACGTCGAGGGTGCGGTTGCCGGCCCGGGCAGCGGCACCGTTGCCGATCGCGATCCCGAGCGTCATCAGATTCGGAGCGGTGAGGGCGGCCGCGACCAGGACGATGATCGCCTTGGCCGGCCAGCTGAAGGCGCGATGGCGGGCCTGGGCCAGCACGATCAGCGGCAGGAAGGTGAAGACGAATCCGTACAGCAGTCCGAGCACGACACCGGCACCGATCCGGCCACCTACCTGGCGACCGACCGACTGGGACCACCAACGGGGGATGAACGCGGACAGCAGGAAGTAGAGCAGCACGGTCAGTACCGCGCCGACCACGACGAACACGGTGAAGCGGATGACCGCCTTCCGGCGTTCGAGCTGCTCTGACGTCGCGGGCTTCTTCACCTTCACCGGCTTCGGAGCCTTCGGCGACGTCGCCCCGGGCGGGGAGGCCCCTCCGGCGTCCTGGGGCTTGGCCGGGGTGGTCGTCGGCTCCGCGCTCTCGCTCACCACCCGATCATCGCAGCCTCAGGAGTGACCGCCGTGCTCCTCGCCCTCGCGTCCCTGCTGCCACCAGTCCCAGACCCTGCCGGCCGCCGCGTTGCCGACCCCGCCGACCACGGTGCCGACCGTGCCGACCACCCGCAACAGCGGATCGGACGAGCCGCGGAAGGCGTTCGCGTACGAGGCCGCAGCGGCCTTGACGTCCTCACTCATGGGGGCGTCGGCGTCCTCGGACCGACGCGGGTACTCCCCGGACACGATGGCCCGGTATTCCGGTCCGGCCGCCCACTGCTGCAGCTCGGCCGCACGCAGGGCGGCCAGCGGATGGCTCTGGGAGCTGATCTGGATGATCTTGAGCAGACTGTCCCGGACGTCGCCGGTGCTCGTGTACTCCTTGGCCTGGTCGAGGAAGGCCGCCACGTCCATCTCGTCAGGTTGCTGGGCCCCGGCGAGAGTGGCGTGCACCCGCAGCGCCGCCTTCGGGTCCTGTCCGCAGAGCAGACCCGCCCGGTCGCACGACAGCTCGGACTTGCGATACCACTCGTTCAGACCCTGGATGATGGCGCGGATCCCCCAGTAGCCGATCGGCATCCACTGGAGCGAGGTGGCGATGTTGATCAGCTGCAGCAGCATCGTGCGGTAGACCGCGTGACCCGACAGCACGTGCCCCATCTCGTGCCCGATGACGAACCGCAGGCCGTCGTCGTCGACCAGGTCGAGCATCGCGGTGCTGATCACGATCAGCGGCCTGTCCAGTCCGACGGTCATCGCGGTCGGCAGCGGGCTCTGCTGCACGTAGAGCTCGGGCACCGGCTGCACGTCCAGCGAGGTCGCGCACTCGTTGACCATCTGCTGCAGCAGCGGGTACTGGCGGGGTGAGACACGGATGGCGGAGGCGAGATAGAGCAACCGGACGCTGCGCTCGCCGATCGCGGCGGACACGGCCTTGAGCACGGCATCGAAACCGGGGATCGCCCGCAGTGCCACCAGGGCGCCACGATCGGCCGGGTGCTCGTACGCCCGCGGGCTGATGTCGGGGAAGCGGATGCGGCCGGCGCCGACGGCCCAGCGCGACGACTGTGTCATGGAGCGAATGTAGGCGAGCACCGGTTCGGCGTCGTCGGGTCCGGCGCTCGGACATGCCGAGGGGCGGCCACCCGGATCGGATGACCGCCCCTGCTGACGTTCCTGGTTCTAGCCGCCCTGCCGCATCATCGGCATGTAGACCGTGAAGTTCACGATCAGACCGATGACGAACAGCGCGGCACCGACGATGATGCCGGCGAGCGCGATGTTGTTCTTGAAGCCGGCCGCCTTCGACTTGTTGAAGGCGATGATGCTGACCACCAGGCCGATCAGGTTGCAGAAGATCGCCAGCACCAGACCGACGATGCCCATCGTCCGACCTGGGTCCTGGGCGGGCGGACCGCCGTACTGGGGGGCGCCGTAGGGGTTCCCGCCCCCGGGCGGCGGCTGGTCGTAGGACATGGCCTTCTCTCTCTCTGTAGACCTGCGCAGTCTCGGTGGCGTCAGCCTAGCGAGGGGCAGGCTCGCGCAGGGGACAAAGCGGCCGAACCGCCGTAGGCTCGGCCCCCATGAACGTGATCTTCGTCGAGCCTGCGTTCCCGGCTTACCAGCGCCAGTTCGTCCGTGGTCTGCACGCCGTCGGCGCCACGGTGATCGGGATCGGTGAGCGGCCCGGCGACTGGCTCGACGACGAGCTGAAGAGCTGGATGCACCATTACCACCAGATCGGCTCGGTCACCGACACACGAGCCCTCGGCGATGCCGTCCGCTGGGTCCAGGACAAGCTCTGGGTCGATCGGCTGGAGGCGACGATCGAGGCTCACATCCTGCCCACCGCAGAGGTGCGGGAGGCGAGCGGCATTCCCGGCACGAGTCGACGCACCGCCTGGTTGTGCCGTGACAAGCCGGCCATGAAGGAGGCGCTGCGCTCGGCCGGTGTCCCGACCGCGGCGTCCGCCGCGGTCGACTCGCTGGACGAGGCGCACGCCTTCGCGGCGGCGATCGGCTATCCCTTGATCGTCAAGCCGCGGGCGGCGGCCGGAGCGTCCGGCACCAGCCGGGTGGAGAACGACACCGAGCTCGATGCGGCGCTGGGCCAGTTCGGCGCCGAGGGGGTCGGCTCGGTCGCGCTGGAGGAGTTCGTCGAAGGCCACGAGGGCTTCTACGACACGCTGTCGATCAACGGCGGTGCGGCGTACGACTTCGTCTGCCACTACTACCCCAACGTGCTCGAGGCCATGCGGACCCGGTGGATCTCCCCACAGTTCATCTCCACCAACCGAGTCGACCACGCCGAGAGCTACGGCGAGCTCAAGGAGATGGGTCACCGGGTCAACGAGGTGCTGGGCATCGGCACCTCGGCGACCCACATGGAGTGGTTCTACGGTCCGCGAGGGCTGCGGTTCTCCGAGGTCGGCTGCCGACCCGCCGGGGTCGGGGCCTGGGATCTGTACGCGGCCGGCAACGACGTCGACCTGTTCACCGAGTGGGCCCGGGCCATCGTGCACGGTGACGTGCACGCGTCGCTGAGCCGGCAGTACGCCGCGGGGATGATCGCGCTGCGCCCCACCGGCGACGGACACATCCAGGGCTACTCCGGGGTGGAGGAGATGCAGCAGCAGTACGGCGAGTGGGTGATCGACGCCCACCTGCCCGGGGCGGGCACCCCGACCCAGGCCGTGGAGGCCGGCTACATGGCCAACGCGTACGTGCGCCTGAAGCACCCCGACTTCGACGTGCTGCGGGGGATGCTGAACGACGTCGGTGAGACCATCACGGTTCACGCCGGTTGATCTGGGTACCCCACTGACCATGGACATCACCGTCCTCGGACCCCAACGGCGCACCACCGCCACCCGGATCGCGGTCGCCGAGCTGATCCCGACCGGGCGGGTGGCCACCATCAACGCCGGGTGGCGGGAGCGCGAGTCCGCCGACGCCGAGCTCGGCGACGTGCTCGGCGGCCGGATGATCAACCTGCAGCTCCACCGCCGCTGGCAGGAGCTGATGGCCGCGGACCCGGAGTACGCCGCGGCCGAGCGTGCCCTGACCGAGTTGCTCGACGAGCAGCAGGCGGTGTACGCCCTGCGGCTCTTCCACGCCGTCGCCGCGATCGACGAGGCGAATCGGCGGGACAAGATGCCGGCGGTGCGGTCGGCGGCCGTGGCGGACGGGATCCGGACGCTGCGAACGCTCGACACCTGGCATCTGGCCGAAGTGGCCGCCTCCCGTCATCAGTTCTACGCCGCAGCCGAGATCGGCCACCGCGACAGCGTGATCGCGCATCGGCGGGAGCTGGCCGAGATCGTCGCCGACAGCGCAGGGATGGTGATCACCGGCGGGCACGTCGGGGTGCTGCTGCACCTGCTGCACGTGTTCGGACTGGCGAGCATGATCAAGACGCCGGTGATCACCTGGTCGGCCGGAGCGATGGCCCTGTCGGATCGGGTGGTGCTGTTCGGTGCCCATCGGGCCGGCCGGCGACTGCCCGAGGTGTGGGCGGAGGGACTGGGCGCCTTCTCCGGCGTGCTCACCTTCCCCCACCCGCGGCACCGGCTGCCCATGCACGACCCGTACCAGCTCGCCCTGCTGGCGCGCCGGTTCAAGGGGTGGACCTGCCTGCTCTTCGACGACGGGGTGCGGGTGGACCTGACGGGCGGCTGGCCACCTCCGGTCGGCGCGCGGTGGATCACCCGGGACGGCGCCGTCTGGGCGCGGACCGAGGACCACGTGATCGAGGAGCGGGCCGGCATCCCGGTCGACGACAGCGGTCAACCCGCTCGGCGGCCCGTCGACGCGGATGTGGTGACGGCACGGACGGCTTGATGATCATGATCGGGCCGAGGATCAGGACGGAAGGTGGGACCTAGTGGCGCGCCGCCACAAGCTCGCGATCAACGCGCTCCGGGAGACGAAGAACCTGGATCAACAGACCCTGGAGAAGTTCGTCGAGCGGCACGACTTCCCCATCGTGGAAGGAACCCAGACCACCTTCGTCGCGTGGCAGCAGGCCGATCAGGTCTTCCTCCGGCACCGTGTGGTCGGCATCCCCGATCAGCTGCCGCTGCGCCGGATCGAGGGCACCGACCTGTGGTACGTGGTGGTCGAGATCCCGCGGGAGTCGCGGGTGGAGTACCAGCTCGAGATGCGACGCGGTGATCACTGGGAGCGCTTCAACGACCCGCTGAACGACAAGATCGCCCGAAGCCCGATGGGCGACATCTCGGTCTGCTACGGACTCGGCTACCAGGTGCCGGACTGGGCGATCCACAACCCGAACGCCCGGCCGGGCGAGCTGGTGGAGCTGGTGATCAGGAGCCAGGCCCAGCGGCGCGACAACCGGGTGACGCTGTACCTGCCGGCGCGGTTCCGGACCACGACCCGCTATCCGCTGCTGGTGGTCCACGACGGAGGCGACTTCCTCGAGTACGCCTCGATGAAGACCGTGCTGGACAACCTGATCCACCGGCTCGACATGGCCGAGACCGTGGTCGCCTTCACCTACCCCGGTGACCGGCTGCGCGAGTACCCGAACTCCGGACCGCACGCCCGGTGGATCACCAAGGAGCTGCTCGGACAGCTCGAGGAGCAGTTCCCGCTGATCGCCCACCCCTCCGGTCGGGCCTTGATGGGGTCCAGCTTCGGGGCCATCGCGTCGCTGTCCACCGCGGTCCGGTACCCCCAGACGTACGGGTCGCTGTTCCTGCAGTCGGGCTCGTTCGTGTTCACCGACATCGGCGCCCTGCACGGAGAGGACCGGGCGTTCGACCCGGTGGTGAAGTTCATGAACCGCTACCGGAGCAAACCGATCCGGGTGGCCGACCGCCTGTTCCAGACCTGTGGGGTGTACGAGCCTTTGATCGTGTTCAACCGGTCGATGGTGCCGGTGTTCACCGAGACGGGGATGACGGTGAACTACAGCGAGTCGCGCGACGGTCACAGCTGGGAGTCGTGGCGCGATCGGCTGCGGGACGGCCTGTCCTGGACCTTCCCGGGCGAGAGCCTGTTCGTCTACGAGTGACCCCTGCGTCACGGGTGAATCGGCGCCGACGCCGAGGAGGCGCATCCGCCGACCGGCGTCCGGCTCGGCCACGGTGAGTGCGGCGGCGGACCCGGCAACGCGATCGCGGAGCGGAGCGAGACGAACAACAGCGGCTCGGCGAGCACGACGATCCTGCCGTGACCCCCTGACTCACCCGCTGATGCACTCCTCCGTACGCTCACGCACGCCGTGCACCACCCGCGTGAGTGCATCAACCCGTGCGTCAGCGAGCCGGTGTGCTGGTTTTGCCGCGGTGTGGACCCAGCCGGTAGTCTTCTCCGTTGGCGCCCGACCATCCGAGGCCGGGCTCCAGGCATCGCCCTCCTGCCATGGGGACGTCCCATGGCCGCTGAGACCAGAGGAGGAGGAGTTCGCGCATGCGCCCATACGAGGTCATGGTCATCTTCGACCCCGACACCGAGGAGCGTTCGGTCCAACCGACGCTCGAGCAGTACCTCACCGTCATCACCAAGGGTGGCGGCACCGTGGAGAACCTGGACATCTGGGGTCGTCGCCGGCTGGCGTACGAGATCCAGAAGAAGTCCGAGGGGATCTACGCCGTCATCACGCTGTCCGCGCAGCCCGACGACGTGAAGGAGCTGGATCGCCAGTTCCGGATCAACGAGTCGATCATGCGGACCAAGGTCATCCGGCCCGACACCCGCTGAGTCCGTCCGTCGCCGCCGTCAGCCTCGCTGACACGGCCACGCACCGGCAGGCAAGTCCTGTCAGTGGCCACTGGCAGGCTGGCACCGCACACCACACAGACTGAGTCCAACGGAGACACACATGGCTGGCGAGACCGTCATCACCCTGGTCGGCAACCTGACTGCCGACCCGGAGCTTCGCTTCACCCCGTCGGGGGCCCCGGTGGCCAACTTCACCGTCGCCTCCACCCCGCGAACCTTCGACCGCCAGTCCGGCGAGTGGAAGGACGGCGATGCGATGTTCCTCAGCTGCGCCGTCTGGCGGCAGGCCGCGGAGAACGTGGCCGAGTCGCTGCAGAAGGGGATGCGGGTCATCGTGCAGGGGCGACTGAAGTCGCGCTCGTACGAGACCCGTGAGGGTGAGCGTCGCACGGTCTTCGAGGTCGATGTCGACGAGATCGGTCCCGCCCTGAAGTACGCCACGGCCAAGGTCACCCGCACCTCCGGTGGGGGTGGCGGTGGCTACTCAGGCGGTGGCGGCAACCAGGGTGGCGCTAACCAGGGCGGTCAAGGTGGCGGTCGTCAAGGCGGCGGCTACGGCAACGATCCCTGGGCATCCGGTGGCAACTCCGGCGGTGGCAACGCCGGTGGAGGCAGCGCCGGTGGAGGCAGCGCCGGCGGCGGCAACCAAGGCAGTCAAGGCGGCGGCGACCCGTGGGGAGCCCCGCCCAGCGACGAGCCCCCCTTCTGATCCTGCAGTCAGAGATCGGTTCGTCTTCCACTCACAGCACGACGGCACATTCCGGCTCAGTACGCCGGGCTTTCGAAAGGAGAGCACCACAATGGCCAGCACACCCCCACCTCCTCGCAAGGTGAAGAAGAAGGCCAACCCGCTGCGTGCGGGTCAGCACATCGACTACAAGGACACCGCGACCCTGCGGAAGTTCATCTCCGAGCGGGGCAAGATCCGCGCTCGCCGGGTGACCGGGCTCTCCGTCCAGGAGCAGCGCCGGGTCGCCATCGCCATCAAGAACGCCCGCGAGGTTGCGCTGTTGCCGTACGCCTCGACGGCCCGCTGAGTCGAGAGGACGCAGAAATGAAGCTCATTCTGACGGCCGCCGTCGACAACCTGGGTCTGGCCGGCGACATCGTCGAGGTCAAGGACGGCTACGGCCGGAACTACCTCGTGCCGCGCGGTTACGCCCTGAAGTGGACCAAGGGCGGCGAGAAGCAGATCGAGGGCATCAAGCGCAGCCGCGACGCCCGTGAGATCCGCAGCCTCGACCACGCGCAGGAGGTCCGGACCCAGATCGAAGGCCTGGACATCGTGCTCGATGTCCGTGCCGGCGAGAGCGGCAAGCTCTTCGGTGCGATCACCCAGGCCGACGTCGCGTCGGCCATCAAGAAGTCCGGCGGGCCGCTGGTCGACAAGCGATCCATCGAGATCGGCAAGCCGATCAAGACCACCGGCAAGCACACCGTGGGAGTCAAGCTCCACGACGCGGTGACCGCGCACGTCGCGGTTGCGGTGACCGCTCAGGCCTGAGCCTGACACCACCGAGCACCGTGACGGCACAATGCACCGACCTGACGGCCGGCTCCGGGTCCCAGACCTGGAGCCGGCCGTTGTCGTCTCCGCCGGCAGGAGCGTGACGTCGGTGCCGGTCCGTTGGAGGGTCCCGGTCGTCGTCGGGATCGGTGTCCTGATGGCGATGAGCGTGGTCGCGCCTCATCTCGGTATCGCCGGGCAGGGACTCGGCCGCTCCCTGATCCCCACCGGGTTGCTGTTCTCGCAGGTCCAGCCCGCAGCGGTCGGACCGTACGATCTGGCGCTGCTCGGTCTCGGGATCAACGTCGCCTACCTCGGCATCGGCATGCAGCAGCTGGCCCTGGTGGCGGCGTTCGCGTCCTTCTGGGTGCTGGCCGCCGAGGACATCAACCGCTGGATCTTCCGCGTCGTCATCATCGCCGGTTGGGTGCTGGCCCTGAGCACTCCGATCACGCTGACCGGCTGGTCGCTCATCCGCGCGTCGGGCGCCCCGGCGTTGCTCGGCTGGGCCTGGCTGCCGGCTCTGATCGCCGGCCTGGCCATCATCGTGGTGGCGCGCCGCTCCCGGGAGCGGATCGACCGCTCCTGGTACGTGACGAAGCCGGAGCTGCAGTAGCCCTCTGCGGGATCCCGCCCTCGCGTCCGCTGTCCTCGGCGAAGCGCACCCCCGCCGCCGTCGAGCGGGTGCGCGTGGGCCGTGTCGCCTAGTCTGACCGGCATGGAGCAACGTGTTCTCGGTCGTACGGAGCGTCCCGTCTCCGTGGTGGGTCTGGGCACCTGGCAGCTCGGGGCGGACTGGGGCTCGGTCTCGGAGACCGACGCGCTGGCGGTGCTGGCCGCGGCCGTCGAGGGCGGAGTCACTTTCTTCGACACCGCCGACGTGTACGGCGACGGTCGCAGTGAGCAGCTGATCGGCCGCTTCCTGGCCGAGAACCCGGGAACGCCGATCACTGTGGCGACCAAGATGGGTCGGCGCGAGGCGCACCTGCCGGAGAGCTACACCCTCGCCCGGTTCCGCGGCTGGGTCGACCGGTCGCGTCGCAACCTCGGCACCGACCAGCTCGACCTCGTCCAGCTGCACTGCCCGCCGTCGTCGGTGCTGTCGTCCGACCAGGTCTACGACGATCTCGACACCCTGGTCGAGGAGCACGCGATCGCGGCGTACGGGGTGAGCGTCGAGACCTGCGACGAGGCCCTGACGGCGATGTCTCGCCGGGGCACCGCCACCGTCCAGATCATCCTGAACGCGTTCCGTCGCAAGCCTCTCGACGACGTGCTCGGCGCCGCCGTGACGAACGGCGTCGGGATCATCGCCCGGGTGCCGCTGGCGAGTGGCCTGCTCAGCGGCCGCTACACCGCCGACACCACCTTCGCCGCCGACGACCACCGCACCTACAACCGGCGCGGTGAGGCGTTCGACGTCGGTGAGACGTTCTCCGGAGTCGACTTCGCCACCGGGGTCGAGGCGGCCCGGGAGTTCGCCGAGCTCGTGGCCGGTGCCGGCGTCGACGCCACGCCCGCCCAGGTCGCGCTGGCCTGGGTCGTCCAACAGCCAGGGGTGTCGACCGTGATCCCCGGCGCCCGATCGGTCGCTCAGGCGCACGCGAACGCGGCCGCCGCCGAGCTGCCGGCTCTCGACCCGGAGTTCCTGGCCGCCGTCGCGGACATCTACGACCGTCACCTGCGGGCGGCGATCCACGATCGGTGGTGACCGGCGAGGCGTCGGTTCGCCGTGACCAGCAGTACCGGCGTGATGGTGGCGACCTACGACAGGGCCTGAAGCCTCCGGGCGGGTCAGCCCCAGTTCGCGGCATCGGTGAGGCAGAACGGGTGCCCGGCCGGATCGAGCAGCACGCGCCACGTCTCACCGGGCTGGTCGTCGGGCACGGTGGCGCCCAGCTCGACACAGCGCTGTTCGGCGGCCGCGATGTCATCCGCTTTCAGATCGAAGTGGAACTGCTTGCGGCCCCGGTCGTTGGGCCACGTGGGAGGATCGTAGTCAGGCACCCGGCCGAAGCCGAGGGCCGCCGAGTCCGGTCCCTTGAGCATCGCGTACTCGTCCTCGATCGCGAGGATGTCCCAGCCCAGCAGCTCGGCCCAGAAGGCCGCTTCGACCCGGGGATCGGCACAGTCCAGGGTGACCATCGCGAGGGCCACCGTCGTCGTCTCACTCATGGAGCCCACTGTCCTCCACCGCCGGGGCGAGGGCTTGGACAAAGGCGACACCCGGGCTGGCTAGCGTGGCTCGGGTGCTGGAGCCTCCGACCGAGCTGACCGATGCCGAGGTGCTGGCCGCCGTCCGGGCGGCCTGGGACGGTGCGGCCACGAGCGTCGAGCACCTGAGGGTGGGGTTCGGCGCCCACCACTGGCGGGTCGACGTCGATGGCCTCCCGCGCCTGTTCCTCACCTACGACCGCTTCGGGACGCGGCACTCCGCCGAGACCCTGGAGTCCGCGTACGCGGGCGCGATCCGGCTCGCCGAAGGTGGGCTCGAGTTCGTGCTGGCTCCGTTGCGTGCTCGGTCGGGTCTGGTCCTGCTGCCGACTTCGGCCGGTGCCCTGAGCTGTACGCCCTGGGTCGAGGGGCGGGTGGTGGGTGAGGGGTCGATCTCCGATGCCGACACGGCACAGACCAACATCACCGATCTCGCACGGCTCCACGCCAGTGCCCATCCGCCCGGCCTGACGAGCTGGGCACCGCTGGTCGAACCCGACTTCGTCGACCGCCTCGCCGCTCGGCTGGCGACCGACTGGGCCACGGGTCCGTACGGTGGTCCGGCTCGGAGGGCGGTTGCTGCGAGGTTGCCCGAGATCGAGGGCTGGACGCGCCGCTACCACCGGCTCGCTGCGGCGTCTTTCCAGCGACCTTGGGTGGCCACGCACGGTGAGACCCACACCCGCAACCAGCTGCGGACCGCTGACGGCATCCGGTTCGTCGACTGGGAATCACTCAAGCTGGCGCCCCGCGAGCGTGACCTCAGCACACTGGTCCAGGCTGGCTACGGCGAACGGGTCGGCGCCGATCCGGCGATGCTCGAGCTCTTCGACACCGAGTGGCGGTTGTCGGAGATCGACGAGTACGCCGACTGGTTCGCGAACCCGCACGCCGGCACGGCCGACGACCGGATCGCGTACGAAGGGCTGCTCGACGAGCTGCAGCGCGGTCCGTGGTGGCCGAACTGAGACCTTCTGGAGCAGAACCCACGGTGGATGTGGCTAGCGGTGCAGAAGTCGGGATTGGGGTCAGCCGCGATGGGGTCAGCCGGGAGTGGAGCCGCCGGCGACGGCGTACGACCAGACCTCGCTGTGGGTGGAGACCGGCTTGGGCGCCTCCCCGCCGGATCGCTCCGCGGCCGAGCGGTGACCGTGGGCGAAGGAGGGTGAGGCCAGCCAGGCCTGGAAGGACTCCTCGTCGCGCCACCGGGTCACCACCAGCCACTGCACCCGATCATCGGTCGGCTTGAGCAGCTCGAATCCCTCGAAGCCGTCGGCCCCGTCCACCGCTCCGGCCCGCTTGGCGAAGCGGTGGGCGAGCTCGTCGCCGCTGTCGGCGGGCACGGTGATGGCGTTGATCTTGACCACGGTCATGGGGAGCCTTTCGTGGGTGCTGAGGGTGAGGGGGCGACACTCTGCGGAGCTCGAGACCGCGGAGCGCGCAGCGCGCCCATTCAACACGGTCGCGGGGAGAGCGGGTCAGAAAGTGGCCGCTGACCCGCCGTCGAGGAACCTGAACGACGCCGTACGGCCGGTTCTGAGAGCCGCCTCCAGAGTCACGACAACCGGCTGTGACCAGGGGCGACGCTGCGGTGAGCGATCGACCAGGGCTGCCCGAGGGTTGCCGACCCAGAGAAACCTGGCCGTGCTGATCACCTCGCTGACGTTCATCAACTTCGGCGTCGACCTGCTGTCCAATCCGCACCTCCGGGAAGGCTGAGCATGAGCATCACCACCGACCCCCGTACGAGCGGGCACCCCACACCCTCCGACGGCGAGCCGCTGCGGGCGGTGAGGAACCTCACCGTCCGCTACGAGCCCAAGCTGAACCCCGTCCTGACCGCAGTCGACGACGTCAGCTTCTCCGTCTCCGCGGGCGAGTTCGTCGGTCTGATCGGGGAGTCCGGGTCGGGCAAGTCGACGCTCGGCACCGCTCTGCTGCAGCTGCTCAGGCCGCCGGCCCGGGTCAGCAGCGGGGAGATCGTGTTCGACGGCCGGAATCTCCTGGAGCTCGGCGAGGACGAGCTGCGGGCGATCCGCTGGCGGGACCTGTCCACGGTGTTCCAGAGCAGCATGAACGCCTTGAACCCGGTCAAGCGGATCCAGGCCACGTTCGACGACGTGATGCAGGCCCACACCACCTGGTCGCTGGACCGGATCCGGGCGCGATCGGCCGAGGTGATGGAGATGGTGCAGATCGCCCCGTCCTTCCTGCAGTCGTTCCCGCACGAGCTGTCCGGTGGCATGCGCCAGCGGGTCAACCTCGCGCTGGCCCTGACCCTGGAGCCGAAGCTGGTGCTGCTGGACGAGCCGACGACGGGGCTCGACTGGTGCAGCGGACCATCCTGGACAACATCCGGGAGCTGCAGGCCAGCCAGGGGTTCGCCGTCATCTTCGTCTCGCACGACCTGGGGACGGTGCTCGAGACCTCGGACCGGATCATGATCATGTACGAGGGTCGGCTGGTCGAGGACAGCACCCCCGAGTGTCTGCTGGACGGGCCGGAGCACCCCTACTCCCGCTCGCTCCTGGACTCCTACCTGGAGACCTTCGACACTCCGGACCATCCCGGCGAACTGGTCGAGAAGGCCGTCCAGCCGGACGTGGTGACCCTGACCGACGTGACGAAGGTCTACACCCGACGGCAGGGCTTCCGCACCACCCACATCGACGCCGTCGACGGCGTCAGCTTCTCTCTGCGGGCCGGCGAGGTGACGGCACTGGTCGGGGCCAGCGGCAGCGGGAAGAGCACCCTGGCGAAGATGATCACCGGTGCCGAGCCGCCGACCGCGGGCGCGATCACCTTCCACGGCGGCGATCGCGACCTGGAGGTGTCGAAGCTGCGGGGCACGGAGCTGATGGCGTTCCGGAAGAAGGTGCAGTACGTCTTCCAGGATCCCTACACCGCCCTGAACCCGGCCCGCACCGTCGGCCACTACCTCGCCCGCCCGGTCCGGAAGTTCGACGGCCTGCGCGGCAAGGCCGCCGAGGAAACGGGTGCGCGAGCTGCTGGACATGGTCGGGCTCAGCCCCGCCCGGAGGTTCCTGCACCGGTTCCCTTACGAGCTGTCCGGCGGTCAGCGACAGCGCGTGGTGATCGCCCGGGCCCTGGCCTCGCGACCGGAGCTGATCATCGCGGATGAGCCGATCGCGAGCCTGGACGTCTCCATCCGGGCCGAGATCCTCGACCTGCTGGACGATCTGGTCGTCTCCCACGGTGTCGGGATCCTCGACATCACCCACGATCTGCTGAGCGAAAGAAGATCTCCGACCACGCTCTGGTGCTGAGCCAGGGACGGGTGGTCGAGTCCGGCAACGCTCAAGAGGTCATCGACCACCCGCGGGACGACTACACCCGGCGGCTGCTGGACGCGATTCCGCAGCCGGCGCATCGACCCGATCTGCGCGGAACCCGGGGCCGGTCCGGCGCGCCGTGCTAGGCGGTCGGCCGTGTGCACGGAAGAGTCTGCCCCGTGAGTCTTGGCGGCGGTCCGGGTCCGGGGGAGTCGCGCGTGCGGGCCGGCGTCGTGATGGGCGCCCGGATGTTCGGGTCCCTGGCTGCCGTGATGGCGATCTACTACCTGCTGCCGGTGCGCTGGGAGGACGGGCAGTCCGACCTGCCCTGGTTGTTGCTCGACGTGGCGCTGTTCGGCGTCCTCGTCGGGGTTCAGGTTCCCCTGATCGGCCGGGCACGGTATCCGGGTCTGCGCGCGGCCGAGGCGATGGTGCTCAGCATCATGGTCTTCCTCACCTTGTTCGCCCGCCTGTATCTGAGTGCCGATGCCGGCGATCACGCAGCCTTCAGCCAGCCCTTGGACCGCGTCACCGCTCTCTACTTCACCATCACCGTGTTCGCCACCGTCGGATTCGGTGACATCGTCGCCCAGACGCAGTCCACGAAGCTTCTGGTGAGCGTCCAGATGCTGTTGAACCTGGTGGTGCTGGGGGTCGTGGTCAGGTTGCTGCTGATCGCCGGCCAGCGCGGAGTGCAGCGCAAGCGGCAGGATCGCGAGCAGCGCTCCTGACGGTCTCGGCCGCCGCCGGTGCCCCCACTGACGTGGCTCCCGCGGCGGGGGAGACGGTCGTGATTCAGGAAGCAGGAGGCGGGAATGAACCCGTTGACGCCCACAGCCATCGACGTTGTCTGCTGGGACTGGAACGGGACACTGCTCGACGACTCGCTCATCGCCCTGACGGCGATGAACTCCGTCCTCGCCGAACGCGGACTGCCGGTGCTGCCGGACCCGGACGCGCACCGGGCGCGTGTTCGGCTTTCCGGTGCGGAGCTTCTACGCGCGCCTAGGCATCGCCGACCCGGACTTCCGGTTGGCCGCGGGACGCTACCTCGAGCTCTTCGACGAGCAGGTCGGCGTCGCCCCGTTGCACCCGGAGGCAGACCCCACTTGGCCGCGATCGGACAGCTGGGAGTGGAGCAGGTGCTCATCTCGGCCACCGTGATGGACACCCTCCGGCACCAGATGGCCCCCCACGGCATCGAGCAGGACTTCGCCCAGGTTCTCGGGATACCGATGCGTACGCGGCGACCAAGGCCGACGTGGTCGCCACCTGGCTGCAGTCCTCCCACGACCCCAGCCTCGCAGTCGGCGTGTTTGGCCTCGGGCGTCAGCCGAACACGTCGGTGACCACCGCGTACGCCTGCTCGAGATGCCCCCACTCGTCGGGGTCCGGCCCGTCGTAGACCATCGCCAGCGGGCCGGCGTAGCCGCCGTCGCGCAGCACCGTCAGCGAGCGCCGGTAGTCCTCGACGTCCAGACCGGCGTCGGTCACCCGCACCTTGGCCTGGCAGGTCTCGGCCAGGTGCGCGACCCGGGCCAGGTCGTCGTACTTGCCGGGTCCCCGCCAGTTGCCCAGGTCGATCAGGAACCCGACCTGGTTCTCGGTCCGCTCCAGCAGGGCGATCACCGCGTCGGCGTCAGGCAGCAGGGCGTGCCAGTTCTCGGTCACCACCCGCAGCTCCGGGTGGCGCTCCGCCAGCCGACGCAGCACTGCGGCGCTGGCGTCCAGGCGCAAGGGCGTGGGTTCGGACTTGCCGGCGACGACCCGCGCCCGGGGTGCCCCGAGCGCCGTGGCGACGTCCAGCCAGCCGCTGACCCAGTCCTCATCGGGAGCGGAGCCGGTGGCGTCGGTCGGATCACCGTCATCGATCAGGAAGCACTCCAGCTCCACGTTCGCGTCGGTCAGGGCCGCTCGGAGATCCGCCAGGTACGCCGGATCGGTGCTCGGCAGATAGAAGTGCACCAGCTGGAACGCCCCGTACCCGCGTCGCGCCAGCTCGGCCGGCAGGTCGAGCAGCGCCAGGCCACCACCCCCACCGGCGGGCAGTCCGCCCATCGGCATCGAGCCGGCGGCGACGAACGACCCGAGGGTGCGATGCAGAGCCCAGCTGTGGACGGCCTTGGTGGGGTGGGTCACGGGGGTGACTCTAGTGCGATCGTCGGCCGACCGCCTCAGCCGACCAGAGCCGCCAACGGGGTGGCCGGCCGTCCGGTCAGGTCGGCGACCGCGGTGCTGGTCCGACCAAGGAAACCTTGCCGGATCGCCGTGCCGAAGGACGCGAACAGCTGAGCCACCGCCTCCGGCAGGCCGGCCGCCACGAGCCCGGCCACGTACTCCTCGTCGGTGACGTCGACCACCGCGACAGGAGTGCGGCGCAGGGTGGTGGCGAGGGTGGCGAGGTCCTGGGTGGAGACTCCGGCCGGGCCGGTGATGTCGTAGATCTGCGCCGGCTCGGGCAGCAGCAGGGCGGCGGCAGCCGCGGCGGCGCAGTCGGCCCGGGTCACGTAGGCGGTCAGGCCGGCGCCGGCGTTGGTGACCAGCTGTCCGCTGGCCGCCGCCTGCTGCAGGGTCGGGAGCTGGAACTCGGCGTACAGGTTGTTCCGCAGGCTGGTCCAGCGCAGTCCGCTGGCGGCCAGCGCCTCCTCGGTCCCACGGTGGTCGGGGACGACTCCGGCCGGGTTGTCGAGTGTCGGCTCGGGGATGGAGGTGTAGAACACGTGGCCGACACGCGCCTCCTGCGCGGCGGCGACGGCGGCGAGCTGGCCCTCCAGCCGCTGACCCACGGTGTCGGCGGAGATGATCAGCAGCCGGTGCACGCCCGCGAAGGCCGGGCCGAGGGTGTCTGGTGCGGTGAAGTCGGCCGTTCGGACGCTCGCTCCCCGGGCCACCAGGTCGGCGACGGCCTCGGGTCGTCGGGTGATCAGGACGACATCGGCCGGGTTGGTGCGGTCGAGCAGGTGTTCGGCGACGAGCCGGCCGAGGTTTCCGGCGGCTCCGGTGAGGGCGATGGTGGTCATGTGGACTCCTGGGAGTGCTAGATCGTAGTCAGGCTGACGACGATTAACTGTAGTGAGACTGACCACGATATGGAAGACTGATCGGATGGCGAGACCGACGAGCACCCAGTTCGCGGTGGCGGTGCATGTCCTCACCTACCTGGCAGGCGCGGTGCCGCAGGCACGCGCGGTGAGCTCGGAGGAGCTGGCGCTGAGCGCCCGGGTGAATCCCGTGCACGTACGCCGGGTGCTCTCTCCGCTGCGGGAGGCTGGTCTGGTCCGGTCGCGACCGGGGCCCCGCGGTGGTTGGGGGCTGGGGCGGCCGGCGGATGAGATCAGCGTGGCCCAGGTCTGGGACCTGGTCACCGGTCACGAGCAGGTGCTCGGGCTACACGGCCCCGACCCGGCCTGCCCGGTCGGTCGGTCGATCCAGCAGTCGTTGACCGACCTGGACGTCCGCGCCCGGGAGGCCGTCCGAGCCGAGCTCGATCGGGTCACCGTGGCTGACCTGGCCGCGGGTGTCGTGGTCTGACCCCGCAGATCGTGCGGAGGGAGCGCCGCGCAACACAGGATCGTCCACTCCGCGGGGGTTTGAACGCGCGCGGAGTGCAGATACTTGTGGTTCACGCAGGACGGGTCGGGTCGATGTCCGGACCCAGGGTCAGGCCAGGTCCGAGCCGGTCCGGATCCAGGCGTCGGTCCGTGCCCGCAGCACCAGGGTGAGCATCCGGGCGAGCATGAAGCCGCCGTACGCGACCCACAGCCAGACCAGTCCGGCGTCCCACCACCGCACCGCGAGGGCCATCGGCACGTACGCCAGCAGCGAGAGCAGTCCGGCCAGCGCCAGATAGCGCCCGTCGCCCGCGCCGATCAGCACGCCGTCCAGCACGTAGACGATGCCGGCGATCGGGGTGATCACGGCGACCACCAGGAGCACCTGCCCGACCAGCTGCTGCACCTGGGGATCGGGGGTGAAGATCGCCGCCACGAACTGGCCGCCGATCGCCACGATGCCGCCGAAGACCACCCCGCAGACCACACCCCAGCCGATCATCCGGGTGGTCATCGCTCGGCCGGTCGCGACGTCACCGGCCCCCAGCAGTCGTCCGATGATGGCCTGCCCGGCGATGGCGATGGCGTCCAGGGCGAACGCGAGCAGCACCCAGATCGAGTTGACCACCTGGTAGGCCGCCAGCACGATCGTCCCGCCCGCCGCGGCCACCACCGTGGTCAGCGTGATCGCGATCTGCAGGGTGGCCGTCCGGGCGATCAGCCAGACGCCGGTCCGGGCCGCCGCGAACACACCGGCGGGATGGAACCCCAGCGGAACGTCGGACCGGCGGGCGCCGCGCACGACGATGACGGCGATCACGGCGGCGGCACCGGTCTGGGCGATCAGGGTGCCGATGGCCGACCCGCGGATGCCGAGGCCGACCCCGTACACGAGGAGCCCGTTCAGGGCGATGTTGGCCAGGTTGGTGGCGACCGCGACCTTGAGGGGGGTGGTGGTGTCCTGCAGACCGCGGAGGACGCCGGTCCCGGCCAGCAGCACGAGGACGGCCGGCAGACCGCACACCGCCACCCGCAGATAGGCCAGGGCGGCTTCGCGGACGGAGGCCGTCGGCCCGTACGCCCCGACGATGGTCGGCAGCAGCAGCTGCAGGACGATGACCAGCGCCACGCCGATGAGCACGGCGAGCACCAGGCCGTCGATCCCGCCGGCCAGGGCCGCCCGCCGATCACCGGCGCCGAGCCGACGGGCGACCGTGCTCGTGGTCCCGTACGCGAGGAAGATGCACAGCCCGACCACGATGCCGATCAGGTTGGCGGCGATGCCCAGTCCGGCGAGCTGGTCGGTGCCCAGGTGCCCGATGAAGGCGGAGTCGGCGATCAGCAGCAGCGGCTCGGTGACCAGCGTCGCGAAGGTGGGGAGGGCGAGCGCGAAGATCTCGCGGTCGAGGGCACCGTACCGGCGCGTCCTCGTCGGGCGGGCAGTCATCACGACCTCGTTGACGGACGGTCGTCGGTCGACGACGGGCGGATCGGAGCGCTGTTTCCACAGGGGTTATCCCCACTGTGGACGAGTTACATGCGTGTCATTACCGGCCGGTAGCCAGATCGGCCCTACTTCCAGAGGGTCGCGATCCCGAACGCGGCGGCCATGCCGCCCATGCCGATCAGGATGTTCCAGTTGCCGAGGGCGGCCATGAACGGGATCTGGTAGCCCGCGATGTAGAACACGATCAGCCAGGCCACGCCGAGCAGTCCGACAGCGATGAAGGTGGGCGGCACCCAGCGTCGGCTGGACGGCGCCTTGACCTTCTTCGGCTTCGCTTCGGCTGCCGCCTTCTGCTTCTTCTTGCTCTCGGTCGATTTACGGACTCGGGACTCGGGCACGCTGATAACTCCTCGGGTGTCGAGCAGTTAGCGTAGTTCACTCAGCCGTGGGTACGGCGATCCAGACGACGGAGACAGAGGGCGGAGGGCCGAGGTGAACGCGTCGCGACGACCGGCTCAGTCCCTGTGGCGCCGGATCCGCCGCTCCCTGATCCGCGCTCGGTCGGCGCAACGGCGACGCGACAGCCAACGCACCCGGGCCGGGCGGATGGCGACAGCCGCGGTCCTGGTGGTCGCCGGGCTGTTGGTCGTGGTCAGCGCCTCCAACGCGCGCGGCATCGACCTGCGGCCGGGCCGGAACACCGACCTGGTCAGCCTCGTGCAGTCCGAGTCCCGCCGCAACACCACTCTGGCGGCCCAGGTCACCCGGTTGCGCTCCGAGGTGGACACCCTCGCCGCCGCCCAGAGTGATGCCGGCAGCACCGACCTGGCGGTCGAGCTGGCCGAGATGTCGGCCCAGGTGGGTCTCACCCCCGTGTCCGGCCCGTCGGTCACCGTCACCCTCGACGATGCACCGGAGTCGGTGACGGGTGAGGGGGTCGACCAGGATCTGCTGGTCGTCCACCAGCAGGACATCCAGGCCGTGGCCAACGAGCTGTGGCGTGGAGGTGCCGAGGCGATGACCATCCAGGGACAGCGGGTGATCGCCACCACCGGCATCAAGTGCGTCGGCAACACGGTGGTGCTGCACGGCATCCCCTACGCGCCGCCGTACAGGATCAGCGCCATCGGTGACCCGGGGAAGCTCCAGGCGGCCCTGGCCAGCTCGGAGTACATCCGGATCTATCGTCAGTACGTCGACGCCTTCCGCCTCGGCTACGAGGTGACGGCGTCGTTGCGCTCGGACTTCCCGGGTTACCAGGGTTCGGTCGACCTGCAGTACGCCACCGCACTCCGCTGACCCGATTCTGTTGAGGCTCAGCCTCCTCAGTTGTGGTCAGCTCGACCGAACGTCGAGGCGGCGGGGGAGAATGGCGCCATGCCGCGCACGAAGATCCTCGTGGTCGACAACTACGACTCGTTCGTCTACAACCTCGTCCAGTACCTGGCGCAGATCGGTGCCGAGGTCGAGGTCTGGCGCAACGACGACCCGCGGTTCGCCGACGACGCCTTCACCGACGGGTTCGACGGCATCCTGCTCTCGCCCGGTCCCGGCACCCCCGAGGAGGCCGGCGTCTGCATCGACGTGATCAAGCGCAAAGCTGGGACGCTGCCCATCTTCGGGGTGTGTCTGGGGCTGCAGGCGATCGGCGTCGCGTACGGCGGCGTGGTCGACCGGGCTCCGGAGCTGCTGCACGGCAAGACCTCGTCGGTGCACCACGGCGGACTCGGGGTGCTGGCCGGGTTGCCGGACCCGTTCACCGCCACCCGCTACCACTCGCTGGCCATCGAGCCCGACACCGTGCCCGACGTGCTGGAGGTGACCGCGGCGACGCCGGGCGGTGTGATCATGGCCGTACGCCATCGCAGCCTCGCCGTCGAGGCCGTGCAGTTCCATCCCGAGTCCGTGCTCACCGAGGGCGGCTATCAGATGCTGGCCAACTGGCTGGCGATCTGCGGGGACCCGGACGCGCCCGCACGGGCCAAGGACTTCGCGCCCTTGATGAGCGCCCGCTGACTGCTGACCACCCCTTGACTGTTGAGTACGCGCTGACTGGCTGACCCGAGACCCACTCCGCGAGTGTTCGAGCACTCACGGAGTCGAGAATCGACTCAGGAGAAACCGAAGCGGGCGAGCGGTTCGACCAGCTCGCGCTCCTCATATGCGAGGTGCGAGGTCATCGTGTCGCTGAGCAGGTCGACCGCCCGCCGAAGCTCCGCCATCCCCTCGGGCCCAGAGACCACGGCGACCAAGCCTCGGTCGACCTCGTCGAGCACCCCGGCGATCACGTGGTGCTCGGCCTCCAGCCGGTCGATCACCGGTGCCAGGGCCGCATCGGCCGTCCGGAGGTGCGGGAACATGCTGCTGTCCTCGATGGAGTGGTGGGTGGTCACCAACCGGCAGTATGACTGGCAGTAGGCGCCCAGCGTCCAGTCGTTCTGCCGCAGCGTCATGGTGTTGATCAGCGACCGTGCCCGTCCGGCCCCCAGGGTCCCGGCCGCGACCTGGTCGATCAGGTCGAACAGCTGCGTGAGCTCAGTGCGCAGGTGGTCGTGGACCTCGATCAGGTGCCGGCCGGCGGCACGCTCGTGGGCGGTCCAGGTCAGCGGGGTCGCGTCCGAGTCGTACGTGGGCCGGGTCGAGGCGTCCCAGGGCAGGCGGTCGCTGCGGCGGACTCCGTCGTCGGGGGTGGGGTGAGGAGCGTTCTCGGGTCGACTTCCGGCGGTGCGGACGGTGACCGATGCGGCGGGCCGGCTGCCATCGAGATCCTCCACCGGCTCGTCGATGGAGGCGTTGACCACCCTGCTGCCCGCGGGCTCGCCGGCGCCGCCCGCCCTGGCGCGCTCGCGGGCGACCAGCTCGCGGACGGCCGGAGCGATCTCCGTCCCGAACGTCTGCACCACCCGCGGGTCGTCGCCGGCGACGATGAACGTGCTGATGCCGTGCCCGACGGTCAGCTCCGCCAAGGACTCCGCCCAGGCTCGATCGTCCGACGGGCTGACGTTGTAGAGCCGGCGGATCTGCGCGGGCTCCCGGCCCGCGGCCACCGCGGCGTCGTCGATGCGTCCGTTCTTCTCGGCCAGCTGCTCCGGCGGCACGTACGCCTGGGACGGTAGCCAGCCGTCGCCGACTCGGCCGGTCAGCGCCAGCATCTTCGGTCCGATCGCCCCGATCCAGATCTCGACGGCGTGCGCCGGTGCCGGACCGGGATGGACGCCGGCCGCCCGATAGTGGTCACCGTCCAGCCGTACGGATCGCTGCGACGTGTCCCAGGTCGCCCGGATGATCTCGATCGCCTCGGCCACGGCGGCCACGGCCTCCTTGGGTGTACGCCGGGGCCCGCCGGCCGCCGCCACGGCGTCCCAGAACGCTCCGGCACCGAGGCCCAGCTCGATCCGCCCGCGACTCAGGAGATCGAGGCTGGCGACCGTCTTGGCCAGCACGAACGGTGGTCGCAGCGGCAGGTTGGTGACGTTGGTGGTCAGCCGCAGGGTGCTGGTCCGGGCGGCGATGGTGGCGATCAGCGCCCACGCGTCGAGGAACCGGGCCTGGTAGGGGTGGTCCTGGATCGTGGCCAGGTCCAGTCCGGCCGTCTCGGTCAGCAGCGCGAGCTCGACGACCCGGTCGGGCTGACTGGCGTCCGGGGTGAGGAAGGTGCCGAACTGGAGATCCTGGCCGTAGTCGGTCACGGGCGACGCCTCTCGGGGGGTGCAGGAACGCGACAGCCAGCCGCGGTCACGACCCCGATCTTCCCTCACGGCAGAGATGATGAGGTGTGCCGGCTGCCGGCTGCCGGCTGTCGGCACGTCTAGATGTCGAGGTCCTCGATGGCTGGGTGCTCGGCTGCGGCTTCGATCAGGGTGTACAGCTCGTGCGGCACGTGCTCGCGGAGCGAGTCCAGGTCTTCGAAGACCTGCAGGGAGGCCGTTCTGGGCAACGTCCCCCACTGCTGGTCCCTGGCGACGTGCTTGTGCCAGCCCGTGGCCCGACCGTCGGCTCCTGCGGTCCAGACCGACTCCGACGGACGCTTGAGGTGCAGCACGTACTTCTCGCTCCGAGAGCGGTAGACCCGGTAGGTCTCCTCCCGTTCACCGGTCGAGCGGCTCCACTCGACCAGCAGGACACCAAGGAACCGCTGCCGTCGTCCGGTGCCGGTGCCGACCCGCACGGTGATCTCCTCGAAGCCCTCCGCGCGGCCTTCCTCGATCTCGACCAGCCGGCGCAGGGCTCGGACGATGGTCGCCGAGAGGTTGTCACCGGTGAGTTCCTGAGCCCGCTGGAACAGGGGCAGGTCGGCGTCGGCGACGTAGATCGTCTTGTTCGGCACGGCCTCATCGTAGCCCACACTCTAACTATACGTATATGTATATGGAGGTCGCAAGACAGACCGGCGCCCCACGTCAAAGGGTCTCCTCGCCCCGCAGGAACGTCGCTCAGAGGACCCTGCGTCAACGGACCCCTCGCGGTCGGAACTGCACACTCATCCGAGGTCCGACCGGCCGGCTGGTCTTCGGCACGGCGTGCTCCCAGGTCCGCTGGCAGGAGCCGCCCATCACGATCAGGTCGCCGTGGCCGAGCCGGTGCCGGATGGTCGTCCCCCCGCCCCTCGGACGGAGCAGGAACTCGCGGGCGGAACCGAGCGAGACGATGGCGACCATGGTGTCCTCGCTGCGGCCCCGACCGATCGTGTCGCCGTGCCAGGCCACCGAGTCGCGTCCGTCCCGGTAGAGACAGAGACCGGCCGTGGTGAACGGCTCACCCAGGGCGGGTCCGTAGTGCTCGTTCAAGGCCTGACGCGCGCTCGTCAGCGTCGGATGGGGGAGCGTCTCGTCCTCACCGTAGAAGCGCAGCAGGCGTGGCACGTCGACCACTCGCTCGTACATCTGCCGGCGCTCCGCCTGCCACTCGATGCCGAGCAGGCGGTCGTACACCTCGTCGGCACAGCCCAACCAGCCGGGCAGCAGGTCGACCCACGCGCCCCGGCCGAGATCGTGGCGGACGACGAGGTCGGCGAGCGGGCCGAGTCCCGGCGCCGTGTCGAGCTCGAACAGCGAACCCTGCAGGGCGGTCGTCGTGGACATGCAGCCGAGTGTACCTGTATTCGATCAGATGTTCTATAGTATCGGTCGGACCTTTACGCCGAGCGGACCCGACCGTGCGCCGACCCCGGAGCTACGTGTTGGTCGGGGCGGGCGTCGGCGTGGTGGGGATGCTCGGCGGTGCCGTCGTCGGCGGTGGCGTCGGTGTCGGCGTGGGCGTCGGCGCCACCGCCACGACCACGGAGATCGTCTCGCCGCGCGCGAGCTTCGAGCCGGCGTCGGGGTCCTGGGACATCACCAGACCGGCCGGCTGCTCGTCGGTCTCCTGCTCGGTGAAGCGCACCTTGAACCCGGCCGACTTCGCGTCGGCCTCGGCGCGCTCCCGGTTCACCCCGACCAGGTTCGGCACCGTCGACTCGCCGGTCGCGTAGGTCAGCGTGACTTTCGTCGACAGGGCCACGGTGGAGCCCTCCTTGGGACTCACGGTGAGCACCTCGCCGGCCTTGGCGCCGTTCGGTTCCGAGGTGGCGGCCTTGGCGTCCACCGAGTCGAAGCCGGCCTCGTTGAGACTGTCCTCAGCGGCCTTGCGGTCCTGGCCGATCAGTCCGTCGGGGATGGTCCCGGTCTCCGGTCCCTGGTTCACGGTGACGATGACCGAGCTGTTCACCTCGACCTGTGTCTCCGCGATCGGGTCCTGCTGGGTCACCTGCCCTTTGGTGTCGGCCGGCCCGTTCACCTCGCGGATCGTGGCCTTGAGACCGACCCCCTGCAGCCGGGCGGTGGCCTGGTCCTTCGTGTACGTCAGCACGTTCGGCACGGCGACCAGGGCGGGTGGCGGCGGCTCGTTGGGCTGCATCCAGCGATAGACCCCCCACGCGGCCCCGCTGAGCAGCAGGACCGCCAGCACCACCACCACGGCGATGAGTCCGCCGCGCTTCTTCGGTTCCTCGTCGACGTCCTCGTCGACGGGCGGCGGCGTCGGCACCGGTCGGGTGGCGACCCGGGTCGGCACCTCCGACTCCGGCACCGGTCGCGGGATCGCGGCGGTGGCCTGCTGTCCGGCCAGCACCCGGGTGATGTCGTTCTTGAACTCACGGGCCGACTGGTAGCGGTCGTCGGCGTCCTTGGCCAGCGCCTTGAGCGTGATCGCGTCGATGTCGGGGGTGATCTCGGGGTCGAGCTGGCTGGGCGGGACGGGCTGCTCGCGGACGTGCTGGTACGCCACGCTCACCGGCGAGTCGCCGACGAACGGCGGTCGACCGACCAGCAGCTCGTAGAGCAGGCAGCCAGCGGAGTAGATGTCGCTGCGGGCGTCGACGGTCTCGCCGCGGGCCTGCTCGGGAGACAGGTACTGGGCCGTCCCGATGACGGCGGCCGTCTGGGTCATGGTCGCGGACGTGTCGGCCACCGCTCGGGCGATGCCGAAGTCCATCACCTTCACCTGGCCGGTCGGGGTCAGCATCACGTTGGCCGGCTTGATGTCGCGGTGCACGATGCCGGCCTTGTGGCTGTAGCTGAGCGCGTCGAGCACACCGACCGTCAGCTCGAGAGCGCGCTCCGGCAGCAGCTTGCGCCCCTCGCGCAGCACGTCACGCAGCGTCTGGCCCTCGACCAGCTCCATCACGATGTAGGGGATCGAGGTCCCGGTGCTCGGGTTCGTCTCCTCACCGGTGTCGTACACAGCGACGATCGTCGGGTGATTCAGCCCGGCGGCCGACTGGGCCTCACGACGGAACCGGGCCTGGAAGGTCGGATCGGTGGCCAGGTCGGCGCGCAGCTCCTTGACCGCCACGGGGCGCCCCAGGCGCAGATCGAGGGCACGGTGGACCTCGGCCATCCCCCCGCGTCCGAGCAGCTCGCCCAGCTCGTATCGTCCCCCGACCAGCTTGGGCTGGCTCGTCATCAGGTCAGTCCTCTCTGTCCCTGCACACCTGCCGACACCGCACATGCACGGTCCGACCTTCCCATGACCGCCGGGTTTCTCACGACAGAGCCTGTCCTCCCGGCTGAGCGGCACCACAGTGCGGGGCGGCACGGCGGCACGGAGCAGGTCCTCACGACAGGGCCGCCTGCATCGTCGCCCGGGCGATCGGTGCGGCCACCCGCCCGCCGGCGATGTCCTGCCGGGGGATGTCGGCGTCCTCGACGATCACCGCGACCGCCACCTTGGGGTCGTCCACCGGAGCGAACGAGGTGAACCAGGCGAACGGCTTCCGGGTCGGGTCCGACTGGGCGGTGCCGGTCTTGCCGGCCACGTCGACGCCGGAGATCTGCGCGGCGGACCCGGTGCCCTGCGCCACCACGATCCGCATCATCTCCTGCAGCTCCTTGGCGTTCGCCGGCGACATCGCCTGACTCAGCTTGGTCGGGTTGGTGCTGGACATCGGCTTCAGATCGGGTCCCTGCACCATGCTCACCACGTACGGATCCATCACCGCGCCGTCGTTGGCGATGCCGGCGGTGACCATCGCCATCTGCAGGGGGCTCGCCGCGACGTCGAACTGGCCGATGGCGCTGAGAGCGAGCTGGGCCTGGTCCATCTCGTCGGGGAACTGGCTGGCCACGCCGTTGAGATCGGCGAGGTGCCGGGCGTTGAAGCCGAACTTCTGCGCCTGCTCGCGGAGCTTGTCCTGCCCGAGCTCGAGGCCGAGGTTGGCGAACGCGGTGTTGCAGGACACCCGCAGCGCGTTGCTGATCGTGGTCTCCGAGCCGCCGCAGTTGGTCGAGTTCGGCAGGTAGGTCTCGGTGTTGGGCAGCTTCAGCCGATCCGGCGACGCCACCTTGGTGTCGGGGGACATGCCGTCCTCCAGAGCGGCCGCGGCCGTCACCAGCTTGAACGTCGACCCCGGCGGGTAGATCTCCCGTGCGGCTCGGTTGGTCAGCGGCCGGTTGTCGTCCTTGGCCAAGCGGGTCCAGGCCTTGTTGGCCGCCTCGATGTCGTGGCTGGCGATCTCGTTCGCGTCGTAGCTCGGGCTGGTCACCATCGCGAGCACAGCCCCGGTCTTCGGGTCGAGTGCGACGACCGCGCCCTTCTGGTTGCCCAGCGCCTCCGTGGCCGCCTTCTGCACCCGGGGCACGATCGTGGTCTGCACACTCGCCCCCACCGGTGACCGGTCGGTGACCAGATCCACCAGCCGACGCACGAACAACGAGTCGTCGGTGCCGGCCAACTCGGTGTTGTAGGAGTTCTCCAGCCCGGTCCGGCCGTGGTCGTAGGAGTAGTAGCCGGTCACCACCGAGTAGAGGTCGTCATCGGGATACACCCGCTGGAACCGGAACCGGTCGTCGGCGGCCTCGGTGTCGGCCATCGGCACCTTGCCGGTGGCCAGGATCGCGCCCCGGTCCTGCGCGAACTCGGCGTCGCGGGTCCGCCGGTTCTGGGCGTTGGCGTCCAGGCCGGCTTGCCGGAACAGGACGGAGTACGTCACGTTGCCCAGCAGCAGGGCGAACATCACCATGGCCACGAACGCGACCCGTCGGATCGGCTTGTTCATACGGGTCTCGCCATCAGCTGGGTCGTCTCGCTGTCGGGGTCGATCTCCATCGCCGTCGCGATCGGCTTGCGGGCGTGGTGGGAGATCACCATCAGCAGACCGATGACGATCCAGTTGCAGATCAGCGACGAGCCGCCCTGCGACATGAACGGGGTGGTCAGACCGGTCAGCGGCAGCAGCCGCGTGACGCCGCCGATGATGGTGAACACCTGCAGGGCCAGTCCGAACGCGAGGCCCGCCGCGAGCAGCTTGCCGAACGGGTCCCGGCACTGCAGGGCGGTCCGCAGTCCCCGGAACACGATCAGCCCGTAGATCACGATGATGGCCATCAGCCCGGTGGCGCCGAGCTCCTCCCCGATCGCGGCCGCGATGAAGTCGGATCGGGCCAGCGGGGTGAGTCCGGGGCGGCCCTCACCGAGGCCGCGACCCAGCAGACCACCCCAGGCCA